>JAHDBC010000024.1:36167-41471 GCA_020630595.1 Planktomarina sp. | reverse complement strand
GCGCCCTTGGATCAATCAAATTGATCGGCCTGAAAAAATTAATCAATTTGATTATCCGGCGTTTTTTGGGCCACTTGTGAAAGCAATCTTCAGCAGGAGCCCCGAAATGGCAGCACCTTCCGTTCGGCTTGGCGTCGATATTGGCGGCACGTTTACTGACGTTGTTCTGGAAAAGGATGGGGCGGCGTTTTCCACCAAGGTTCTGACGACCTATGCCGCGCCTGAAAATGCGATCATTGACGGGATGCATCAGGTTTGCGCAAAGGCGGGTGTGGCCCCTGCTCAAATCGAACAGATCATTCATGGGACCACGCTGGCCACGAATGCGCTGATTGAACGGCGGGGCGCGAAGACGGCGTTGATCACGACCGAAGGGTTTCGCGATGTCATCGAAATGCGCACCGAAAGCCGATTTGAACAATACGATCTGAACCTGAATCTGCCAGATCCCTTGTTGCCCCGCCAGATGCGTTTCACGGTGCCAGGCCGTGTGAACGCAAAGGGCGAAATCCTTGTTGATCTGGACCGCGCGGATGTGGAAGCGGTGGTGGACAAGATCGCACAAGCAGGATTTGAAAGCGTCGCAGTTGGACTGATCCATTCCTATTTGAACCCGGCGCATGAACAGCTTGTGCGCGATGTGTTGGCCGAAAGACTGCCCAATGTTGCTGTGTCGATTTCGTCCGAGGTTTCACCGCAGATGCGGGAATACGAACGGTTCAACACGGTTGTCGCGAACGCCTATATCAAGCCGCTGATGGCGTCATATCTGGGGCGGCTGGAAGATCGGCTGCGCGGCGAAGGTGTCGGCTGCCGCATCTTTCTGATGCATTCCGGCGGCGGGATCATTTCAATCCAGAACGCCGCCGATTTTCCGGTGCGTTTGGTTGAATCCGGCCCGGCGGGTGGGGCGGTGTTTGCGGCCCATATTGCAGCGCGTTATGGATTGGACAAAGTTTTGTCGTTCGACATGGGCGGCACGACCGCCAAGATTTGCCTGATCAAGAACCAGACCCCCAAAACCAGCCGCGTGTTCGAAGTGGCGCGGACGTATCGGTTCAAGAAAGGGTCTGGCATGCCCATATCGATCCCCGTGATCGACATGGTCGAAATTGGCGCCGGGGGTGGATCTTTGGCCCATGTGGACAGCATGCGCCAAATCCGCGTCGGCCCGGAAAGCGCGGGGTCAGAACCTGGCCCTGCGTGTTATGGTCGTAAGGGCACGCGGCCTGCCGTAACGGACGCAGACCTTGTTTTGGGCAAGCTTGATCCTGAAAATTTTGCTGGTGGTTCGATCAAGCTGGACCCAGAGGCATCAAAATTTGCGCTGTCAAACCATGTTGGCGAAACGCTCGATATGGATGCGGTGGAAGCCGCGTTTGGGGTGGCAGAAGTTGTCGATGAAAACATGGCCAATGCCGCACGGGTGCACGCCGTCGAAAACGGCGAAGACCTGTCTGAATACACCATGATCGCCTTTGGCGGTGCCGCCCCCCTGCATGCGGGCCGTTTGTGTGAAAAGCTGGGGGTGGACCGTCTGCTGGTGCCAACTGGCGCGGGGGTCGGATCCGCCATCGGGTTTCTGCGCGCACCGTTTAGTTTTGAGGCCAACCGATCCGTCTATATGAAGCTTAGCGATTTTGACGGCGAAAAGATCAAGCGGCTTTTGACCGACCTGAAATCCGAAGCCACAGGGTTCGTGCGCACCTGCGACGCCGTCAGCCCGATCCTGTCAGAATTCAAAGTCTACATGCGCTACACAGGCCAAGGCTGGGAAATCCCGATTGATTTGACCGAAGATCAAGCCATGCACCCCGACGCCGCAACGTTTGAGGCGCGGTTTATTGAAGATTACACCAAGCTGTTTGGCCGTCCTGTCGCGGGTATGGATATCGAGATCACCGTTTGGTCTGTTAACGCAACGACCCCGCCAGAAAAGGTCGCACGCATGGATGAAACCAGCGGCAAAGCGCGCGCAACATCTGTGGCTGGACGTCAAATATTTGATGCGGCCTTAGCGAAATTTCTGAACGCGGAGGTGGTGAACCGCTTTGACATGACTTCGGGCGAACGGGCGGTTGGACCCGCGGCTGTGGTAGAGGATGAAACAACCATCATCATCCCCGCCAGCCGCGACGCAATCCGCCAGCCTGACGGCTGTATCGACATCGTTGTAAAGGGGGCCGCCCAATGACCCAACAGCACTCAAAAGTCGCCTATCAGGTGATGTGGAACCGCCTGATTTCCGTCGTGGAAGAACAGGCGCAGGCGTTGGTACGCACGGCCTTTTCGACATCCGTACGCGAAGCGGGCGATTTGTCTGCCGGCGTTTACGACACCCATGGGCGTATGCTGGCCCAAGCGGTGACGGGCACGCCCGGCCACGTGAACGCCATGGCCGATGCCGTCGCGCATTTCATCCGCCGGATCGGACGACAGAACATGTTTGAAGGCGATGTCTATATCACCAACGACCCGTGGGAGGGCACGGGCCACCTGCACGATATCACCATGGTCACGCCATCTTTTCACAAAGGCGTGCTGGTCGGCTTCTTTGCGTGCACAGCGCATATCGTTGACATCGGTGGACGCGGGTTCGGGGCCGATGCGCACAGCGTTTATGAAGAAGGCCTGTACATCCCTATCATGAAATTTGCCAACAAAGGTGATGTGGACGAAACGCTTGTCCGGATTATCCGTGGCAACGTGCGCGAACCAGATCAGTTGATCGGCGATATCTACGCGCTGGCGACGTGTAATGAAATCGGCCACCGCCGCTTGATCGACATGATGGAAGAATTTGATCTGGGTGATATGGATGGCATTGCCGAATTCATCCTCGACAATTCCCGCCGGGCCACGATCGATGCCATTGCCGCCTTGCCGCAAACAAGCGCAGCGGGGGAAATGACGATGGATGGGTTCGATGTTCCCATCACGCTAAAGGTTAAGGTCAGCGTCGAAGGGGACCGGATCGTCACGGATTTCGCGGGCACATCTGGCCTTGATAAAAAGGGCATCAACTGCCCGCTGGTCTATACCAAGGCCTATGCCTGTTACGCGCTTAAGGTCGCGATTGCGCCGGAAATTCCGAACAACGCAGCATCGCTTGCCCCGTTTGAAATTGTGGCCCCTGAAAATTCTATCGTGAACGCGCTGCACCCTGCGCCGGTCGCACTGCGCCATATTGTAGGGCATTTTGTTCCAGATGCTGTCTATGATGCGTTCGATAAAATCGTGCCCGGTCTGGTACCAGCAGAAGGCGCAGGATGCCTGTGCAATTTCCAGGTCAGCCTGCGCCCGCGCAGCGATGCCCCCGCCCCCCCGGATGCGCGACGGTCCGAAGTTTTGACCTTCAACTCTGGCGGATCAGGTGCGCGGCCCGAACATGATGGTTTGAACGCCACCGCGTTCCCGTCTGGCGTGATGACGATGCCGATTGAGGCCACTGAACACGCAGGCCCCGTCATCATCTGGCGCAAAGAATTGCGGCCTGATTCCGGCGGCGCTGGCAAAACCCGTGGCGGCCTTGGCCAATACATGGAGGTCGGCGCGCAGGAAGGGCATGAATTTGACATCCAAGCCATGTTCGATCGCATTGAACATCCCGCCCGTGGCAGGCGCGGTGGCGGCGCTGGCGCGCCCACAACGATTGTCCAAGACGATGGCACAGCCATGAACGGCAAAGGCAAACAATTCGTGGCCCATGGGCGGCGCGTGATGATGGCGTTTCCGGGGGGCGCTGGCTACGGCGATCCATCGCAGCGATCTATTGATCTGGTCAAACGCGATCTGGCACGCGGATATATCTCGGCCGCGACAGCCGCCAATGACTACGGCCTGTCAGATGCTGACATTGCTGATGTTCAAGCCGCCGTCGCACGAGGAGAGACACTATGAAAACCCAAACACCCAAAAGCACATCCTATGACGTGGTGATCATCGGCGGTGCTATGATGGGGGCCTCTGCTGCTTGGTTTTTGTCCGATGACAAGGATTTTGACGGATCGGTCTTGGTCGTGGACCGCGATCTAAGCTATGAAAACACATCGACCATGCACACCAATTCGTGCATGCGGCAACAGTTTTCAGGCGAGTTGAACGTGCGCATTAGCCAGTTCGCCGCGGACTTCGTCAAAAATCTGCCGCGCTATATGGGCAACGACAAGCGCGTGCCGGATCTGTCGATCCGCTCCTTTGGTTACATGTATTTGGCGGATAACGATGGCTTTGCCGACGTTTTGCGCGAAAGCCAGCAGGTGCAAGTCGCCGCAGGCGCCGCGACCCAATTGATGACAGCAGATCAGATCAAAGCCGCTTATCCGTTCTACAACGTCGATGATATCGTCTTGGGATCGATCAATCTGGTCGACGAAGGGTTTTGGGACGCCACTGCAGTCTTTGACTGGTGGCGCAAATCAGCGCGCGAACGCGGTGTTGAATATATCGAAAACGAAGTTGTGGCCGTGAACAAGAACGCCTCAGGCACACGCGTTGAAAGTGTCACTTTGAAGTCCAACGAGGTCATCACTTGCGGCCAAGTCCTGAATGCATCCGGCCCCCGCGCGGCCAATACTGCGCGCATGGCTGGCATCACTATCCCGGTTGAGCCGCGCAAACGCTTTTCGTGGATTTTCTCTGCCGAACAGCCACTGGACCGTGATCTGCCGCTTACGATTGACCCGTCAGGCGTTCACGTGCGTGAAAACGGCGGTGGCACCTATCAGTGCGGCGGTCATTCCGACATTGATCCTGCCGTCGATCCGGATGATTTCATCATGGATCACAGCATTTGGGAAAGCCATGTTTGGCCAATTCTCGCCACGCGCATTCCGCAGTTCGAGGCGATCAAGGTGCAATCCGAATGGGCTGGGCACTATGCCTATAACACATTTGATCATAACGCGATTTTGGGGCCGCACACAGAGGTCGAAAACTTCTTCTTCCTCAACGGATTTTCGGGTCACGGGCTGCAACAATCCCCTGCGATGGGGCGCGGCACTGCAGAGATCATGGTGCATGGAAAATACCAGACACTCGACATGACGCAGTTTCACTTTGATCGCATTCCGGCTGGTCGCAAAATCATCGAAAAGGCAATCATCTGATGAAGGTGGCGATGAACGCCTTTGCCCATGCGCTGGCCGCTGACGACAAACAGGTTGGGCTTTGGATCCACCTGTGCAGCAACTTCGTTGCAGCGGTCATGGGCAAACTTGGCAGCCCGATGGATCCCGAAATCTGGTCCCTTATCAAACCTGCCGCGCAAAAGCTGATTGCGAAGGGTGTGCCTGCTGGCACCCT
>JAHDBC010000024.1:0-36067 GCA_020630595.1 Planktomarina sp. | reverse complement strand
GGCCTTTTGGCCAAGGCATCCGATCAATTGCCTGCGACTGTAAAAGGTGGATTGGCGTGAAGTTTGCTGCCTCTCGCCTCGAACCTGTGAAACCTTCGGCTTCGGCGTGGGTAAGCCAGGCTGCGAAAGAGGCCAAAGCGCGCGGCGCGGATGTAATTGATCTGGGATTGGGGGAGCCGGATTTCGACACCCCTGCCCACATCGTCGAAGCCGCGCACCAAGCGGCACTGCGCGGTGAAACACGGTACCCGCCGACCAATGGCACGCTTGAAATGCGTCAAGCGGTCGTCGACAAACTGCAACGCGAGAACAATCTTATCTACGCAGTGGACGAAGTGATCGTGTCCAACGGCGCGAAACAGGTGCTGTTCAATGCAATGATGGCAACGCTTGAGCAAAATGATGAAGTCCTGATGTGCGCGCCGTATTTTGGTCAGTACAAGGACATTGTGCTTATACTGGGCGGTCAGCCCGTAGCGTTGGAATGTCCCGCAAAGAACGGTTTCCGCCTGACTTCGGATCAGCTAGAGGCCGCGGTCACCGACAAAACGCGCTGGATCATGCTCAACCTGCCGTCAAACCCGGCGGGTGCGGTCTATTCCGACGATGATCTGCAGGCTTTGGGCGCGGTGCTTGAAAAACACCCGCATGTGTTGATTCTGTCGGATGAAATCTACGAACATATCTTGTTTGACGGGCGCAATTTCCAGTCTTTTGCAGCCGCCAACCCGTCGCTGAAGGATCGCACGCTGACCGTTAATGGCGTGTCGAAAGCCTATGCGATGACCGGATGGCGGATCGGTTATGGGGCCGGGCCAAAGCCATTGATTGCGGCGATGACCAAGGTGCAAAGTCAGATTTGTTCTGGCGCGTGTTCGGTGGCGCAGGCCGCCGCTGCCGCCGCCCTGAACGGCCCCCAAGACGCCGTGCGCGCGTTTTGCAAAGCTTTCGAAAAACGACGCGATCTGGTGGTCGACCGCATTGCTGGGATCGATGGGCTGACGCTTGATCCGCCGGGTGGCGCCTTTTACGGCTTGATCGGTTGCGCCGATTTGATCGGTGCCACAACAGAAGGCGGTGAAACCCTGCACGACGACGCAGCGGTCACGGCCTACATTCTGAAAGACGCCGGTGTCGCTGCCGTTCCTGGCAGTGCTTATCAGCTTTCACCCTTCTTCCGTATCTCAACAGCCGCCGCGATAGATGTGCTGGGACAAGCAATGGACCGGATCGCTGTGTCGGTTGCTAAACTCAAAAGAAAGGCCTGACCCATGAAAAAACTTGTTCTGACAGGAGCCGCAGGCCGACTGGGGTCTTACTTGCGCGAACCATTGTCGAAAATGTGTGACGTGCTTGTGTCCACCGACATCGTTGACAACATCGGCACGCTTTACGATGGCGAAACCTATGCCAAGGGCGATTTGGCCAGCCTTGATGACATGATGCGCGTTCTGGAAGGCGCTGACATGGTTGTCCACATGGGGGCTTATGCCGATGAGGGACCATTCGAGAAACTGCTTGGGCCGAATTTTGTTGGGGCCTACAATATTTGGGAAGCCGCCTACCGACACGGGTTGAAGCGGGTGGTTTACGGCAGTTCAATTCATGCGGTGGGCATGCACCCCAAAACCGACTTTATCGACACCGAAGTGCGCCACCGCCCCGATACGTTTTACGGTTTGGCCAAGTGTTTCGCAGAAGACCTTGGGTCAATGTATTGGGACAAATGCGGGCTGGAAAGCGTGCATATGCGCATTCTGTCTTGCGCACAGGTGACCAATGCGCGCGCGCTTGGATCATGGTTGTCCTATGATGATCTGATCCAGCTTGTACAGCGAAGCATTGAAACACCTGTCACAGGTTTCGCGGTTGTCTACGGCGTGTCCGACAACGACCGTGCGCCTGTCGATAATGCCAAAGCCAGCTTTCTGGGCTACCGCCCGAAAGACAACGCCGAACAGTTCGCGGAACAAATCCTTGCTCAGACAGGGCCGATGGACAGCCAAGACCCCGGCAACATGTGCCACGGCGGGCCATTCGCAGCGGTTGATCTTGGCAACAGCGGCGTGGCCACAATGAACATCATCGACGACACCAAGAAAACCTGAGGAGGAGACAACAATGTCTGACGTAAAAGTAGCACTCATCACCGCTGGCGGATCTGGAATGGGCGCAGACAGCGCACGCGCGTTGGCAGCCGATGGTTTCAAGGTCGGTATCTTGTCATCTTCAGGCAAAGGCGAAGCATTGGCCAAAGAGTTGGGCGGCGTTGGCATCACCGGGACCAACAAATCTGATGCGGACCTTCAGAAACTGGTGGATGCGGCGATGGATCACTGGGGGCGCATTGATGTGTTGGTGAACTCCGCAGGCCACGGCCCGCGTGCGCCTGTTTTGGAACTGACGGACGAAGACTGGCACGAAGGGATGGAGGTCTATTTCCTAAATGCCGTGCGTCCGTCGCGTTTGGTCACGCCCATCATGCAAAAGCAGGGTGGCGGTGCGATCATAAACATCTCGACCTTCGCTGCGTTTGAACCCAATCCAGTGTTCCCGACATCTGGCGTAATGCGTGCGGGCCTTGCCGCGTTCAGCAAACTATTCGCCGACAAATACGCTGCGGAAAACATCCGCATGAACAACGTCCTGCCCGGCTTCATCGACAGCCTGCCCGAAAAAGAAGAGTTCCGCTCCATGGTCCCGATGGGGCGCTACGGCAATTCCCTGAATGAAATCGCCAGTGTGGTTGCCTTCTTGGCGTCAGACGGCGGGGCTTACATAACAGGGCAAAACATTCGTGTGGATGGCGGGATCACGCGATCGGTGTGACGCCGGAAGCCCAACAAGGATTTTGACATGCCCCCCTCACTCTTCTCGCCTCTTATGATTGGGTCTGTCACGGTTTGATGCCGTTTCTTTGATGGCATTCACTGCAACAAACGAGACTGACCATGGGATTGAAACGGACGGGCGACTCCACGCCGATGCGGTGCGGATCGGGCTAACCAGCGGACTAAAACGCAATCACGTGGCTGGCGATCAGGGTGTCGGCATGTCGACGCTGAACAAATGGTTCACCGCGCATTGAGATGCTGATGCGGTGTCGAAAGAAGTTTTAAATCAAGGAGGAGTGGGAAATTACGAGGACGTTTATTCAAGGCGTGTGATCGGCCGGGCTGTGCGCAATCGCATGAAATGTGATCTGGCAATCCGGGCGCCGAAGATGGCCATCGCGGTCCGGTAACCGCCCAAGGGCTGCATTCATCACACGGATCGTGGGGCGCAATATTGTTCACACGACGACCAGAGGATACTGCGACAGCATGGGTTCACGGTGCCGATTTCTGGTAAAGGCCACTGCTACGACAATGCGGCTGTCGAGACGTTTTTCAAGGCCTTCTCTCGGGATAGTGCTGTGCAATACCCCGCTGGGCAGCAATCAAAGCTGCACTGATCTGGCGTAGGTCTTGGGATACCAGACGGCAGGCTGAGATGGCGATCTTCGAATACATCAACGGCTTCTGCAATCCACGCCGCAGACACTCAGCACTGGTCTGGAAAAGCCCGGTCGCATTCGAACGCAAGTTGGCTCAAATAAACACTTGGCGCGGCACAAGAACGCGACAGGTCCCAGTCCGTCTGGCGCGGGCACACATTGAAACCAATACAACTGTGGCGGCAGCTTAACGCGCTACATCGGGTCAGGAGTGGGCCACTTGAGGCCGCAAAATGCTGTCTTGCACTGCACGACTTTTGGCTAAGCCATAGACAAATATTAGCAGTGAAATCCCGCCCACGGCACTCAATCGCTCGCAGTCACTTAGTGTCCTGATACTTTCGCAAACGTCACACAAGGGCTGGTCGTAGGGTTTCAATGCGTTAGGGTTTTTCAACGCAAAGGCAGTTGATGAGATGATGAAATTTTCTGCAAATCTGGGTTTCCTTTACACGCATATCCCATTGATTGATGCGGTGTATGCCGCGCGGGCGGATGGGTTTGATGCGGTGGAATTGCACTGGCCCTACGACACTGATCCCGTGGCACTGCGCGATGCGCTGCGGGCCGCACAGCTGCCGGTTATGTCGATCAACACCCAACGGGGCGATCCCCGTGCCGGGGATATGGGGCTTTCAGCGGTGCCCGGCAGATCTACTGAAGCGCGAAATGCCATCGATCAGGCTTTGGAATATGCGCAGGTCATTGGCGCAAAATACGTGCACGTCATGGCCGGGATCGCCACAGGCCCCAGGGCGGAACGCGCTTTTCTGGCAGCCCTTGAATATGCCTCTGATCAGGCCCAGAAATCCGACCAGACGATCCTGATCGAAGCATTGAATCCGTTCGATGTGCCCGGATATTTTCTGACAGATACCGCAATGGCGCAGGGCATTTTGCGCAAGCTGGGCCGGGGCAACGTCAAACTGATGTTCGATTGCTATCATGTCGCCCGAACTGAAGGTGATGTGCTGTCACGCCTTGACCAGGTCTTTGCCGATGTTGGCCATGTCCAAATCGCGTCCGTGCCGGATCGCGGGGCCCCGCATGCGGGGGATGTGGACTATCGAAAGATTTTCAAGGCACTTCAGGACCGTGGATGGCAGGCACCCATAGGGGCAGAGTTTCTGCCGGGCCCCGATGGCGCGGTGGATTTGCGCTTTATGGCGCTGTGACGCGCATCAGGTGACTTTGCGAAACGCTGGACTTCGCCCGCCCGGCCTTTGATAGTTTTCGAAACACGATCTCATTGGGGGCGATCCATGGCAACGCAGACAGATATTGTCGTTATCGGCGCGGGACTGGCCGGCATGGTGGCCGCGATCGAGGCGGCAGAGGCCGGACGCCGCGTTGTCATCGTTGAACAGGAAACCGCCGTGAACATGGGCGGGCAGGCGTTTTGGTCGCTGGGCGGTTTGTTCATGGTCGATACACCGGAACAACGCCGATTGCGGGTGCGCGACAGCTTTGATCTGGCATGGGCCGATTGGCAGGCCACTGCCGGGTTTGACCGTGATGTCGATCATTGGCCGCAACGGTGGGCCCGGGCCTATGTGGAATGGGCTGCGGGGGAAAAACGGGCGTGGCTGAAAGATCGCGGGCTCAAGGTTTTTCCCATCGTCGGGTGGGCCGAACGCGGGGGGATCGACGCATCCGGAAATGGCAATTCCGTGCCCCGCTTTCATCTGACCTGGGGCACCGGGCCAGGGGTCGTGGATTTGTTCAAACCGCGTGTGATGGCGCTGGTCCAGTCCGGCCAAATCGATTTGCGTTTTCGCCACCAAGTGGATCACCTGATGATCGACGGTGGGGCCTGTGTTGGCGTGTCAGGGTCAGTTCTTGCAGATGATGATGCGGTTCAGGGCGCACCGACCAACCGTGATACTGTCGGCGATTTTGAAATTCGGGCCGATGCAGTGATTGTTTGTTCAGGCGGGATTGGCGGCGATCTTGATCTGGTGCGCCAAAACTGGCCCGCGCGGTTGGGCAACCCACCCCAGTCGATGGTCAAAGGGGTTCCGGCCCATGTCGATGGTCGGATGTTGGGCATTTCCGAAGGGGCAGGGGTCAGCACCATCAACAAAGATCGCATGTGGCACTATACAGAAGGGGTGCGGAACTGGGATCCGATCTGGCCCGATCACGGCATTCGCATCCTGCCCGGTCCGTCGTCCATGTGGTTCGATGCAACCGGCCAGCGGTTGCAGGCACCCAATTACCCCGGCTATGACAGCCTGGGGTCGCTGAAAGCCATCATGGATACAGGCCATGACTATACGTGGTTCATCCTGACACAATCGATCATCAAGAAAGAATTCGCCCTGTCCGGGTCGGAACAAAACCCCGATTTGACAGGCAAGGATTGGCGGCTGGTTGCGGGCCGCGCGATTGGGCCAAAGGCCACAGGCCCGGTCGAGGCGTTCAAGGAAAAAGGCGCAGATTTTGCTGTCGCCGACACGCTTGAAGATTTGGTGGCAAAGATGAATGCGATCAGTGGCGACGGGCTTTTGTCTGTTGATCATATCCGCGACCAGATCGAAGCGCGCGACCGCCAGATCGATAATCCGTTTACCAAAGATCAGCAGATCATGGGCCTGCGCACGTTCCGCAACTACATCGGTGACAAGCTGATCCGGACCGCCAAACCGCACAAGATCCTGGACCCGACCAAAGGTCCGCTGATCGCGGTAAAGCTGAACATCCTGACCCGCAAATCGCTGGGTGGGATCGAAACAGATCTGGGCGGGCGTTGCTTTCGCACATCTGACAGCCACGGCAGCGAAGTCTTTCCGGGTTTGTATGCCGCAGGCGAAGTGTCCGGCTTTGGCGGGGGCGGATATCACGGCTACCGCGCATTGGAAGGGACATTTTTGGGCGGTTGCATTTTTTCCGGCCGCGAAGCCGGGCGGGCGGCTGCGGACGATATCCAATGACCGTGACCTTGATCACTGGTGCGTCCGAAGGGATCGGGCGCGAACTTGCGCGCCAGTTGGCCGAAACCCAAGGTGCCGCACTGACCTTGGTTCTGGCCGCACGGCGCGGCGATGTGCTGGAACAGGTGGCCGTTTCTTTGCGCGGCTATGGGACAAGGGTGGAATGTATCCCCACCGATGTGGGGGACCGGGACCAGTGCCGCGCCCTGATCGAACAAACCATTGCCCGGTGCGGGCGGTTGGACGTGTTGGTCCATAATGCAGGCGTGTCAGCCCATGCGAATTTCGAACAGGTGACTGAAGCCGATCTGGATTGGTACGCGGATGCTATGACCATCAACTATTGGTCGGTCGTGTGGTTGACCCACGCTGCACTTGCGCACCTTCTGGCTGCAGGGGGTTTGGTTGTCGGGGTCAGTTCCCTTGCCGGGCTGGTCGGGGTTCCCGGGCGCACGGCATACTGCGGGACCAAGTTTGCGATGAATGGATTTTTGGAGGCTTTGCGGTGCGAATTGGGCCACAAGGGCCTGCGTGTCATGCTGGCCTATCCGGGCACGGTCGACACGAATCTTCGCAAACATGGGTTAGGTCCCGGCGGCACAGCGCCCGGTGTTTCGATGACACGCGATGACCGCGCCATGTCAGTCCAAGATTGCGCCCGACACATTCGACACGGCATGGAACGCGGCAAGCGCGAGGTTTTGATGACCCCCAAGGCCCGCATTGGCCGCTGGCTGCGCCTGATCGCGCCCAGCGTTGTGGATCGCATGGCGATGCGCGAAATAAAGAATGACTACAAGCCGTAAGGTGTGTGCACCTTGCTGCCCGTCACATTCAACGCATGATAAACGGGTTCGCCATTGGCGCGTCTGACATGTTGATCCACGTTGTTTTGGTGCGTGTATAATCCAATATCGCCTCTTGCCCCGCTTCGCGGCCATAGCCGCTGTCGCCGTAGCCGCCAAAGGGGGCAAGGGGTGAAATCGCGCGGTAGGTGTTGACCCAGCAAATCCCCGCCTTGATCCGGGAAGATACGCGGTGGGCGCGGGCCAAATTGTTGGTGAACACCCCAGACCCAAGGCCAAACAGGCTGTCGTTGGCGATCGCCAACGCTTCTTCTTCTGTATCGAATGGGATCAGGGACATCACCGGGCCAAACAGTTCGGTCTTTAGCGTTGCGATGCCAGTGTTCGGGCATTCGACCAACGTTGGGGCCATGTAGTTGCCGCCGCGGTCCAAAGGTGCGCCGCCGAAATGGATTGTTGCGCCTTGGTCCACCGCTGCCGCAAGCGTCGCCTTGATCTTTTCGATCTGCGCGGCGGTGCACAGGGGGCCAACATGCGTCGCAGGTTCCAGCGGGTCCCCAATCACAATATCCTGTGCCTTTGCGCTGATCCGTTTGATCAGGTCCGCGAGGATGGACCGATGCACAATCCCGCGCGACCCCGCAACGCACGACTGGCCTGATGCGCCAAAATTGCCCGCAATCAAGCCATTCGCCGCACCGTCCAAGTCCGCATCGTCAAACACAATGATGGGGGATTTTCCGCCCAGTTCCAACGTGGTGACGGCGAAGTTTTCCGCCGAATTGCGCACAACATGCCGGGCTGTTTCGGGCCCCCCGGTAAAGGCAATCCGGTCCACATCAGGGTGGCGGGTCAGCGGAATGGAACAGCCATCCGCGTCACCTGTTATCACTGAAACAACCCCGTCCGGGAAACCCGCCTTGTGGATCAGTTTGGCAAATTCGAGCATCGGCGTCGGTGCAATTTCAGATGCCTTCAGCACCACAGTACACCCGGCGGCCAAGGCCGGCCCCAGTTTTGTTGCCGTCAAAAACATCTGCGCGTTCCAAGGCACAATCGCGGCCACGACGCCAATGGGTTCACGACGCGTGAAGACATGCATGTCCGGCTTGTCGATCGGAATCACAGCCCCTTCGATCTTGTCCGCGAGGCCCGCATAGTACCGATAGTAATCGGCGACATAGGCCGTTTGGCCCTGCGTTTCCGCCAATAACTTTCCGCTGTCAGTGGTTTCCAATTGGCCCAGTGTTGCGGCATGTTCTGCGATCAGGTCTGCCAAACGATACAGCAGTTTGCCCCGCGCCGTTTGCGTCATGTCCCGCCACGTGGGATCATTCAGCGCACGCCGGGCGGCCGTCACAGCCCGCGTCACATCATCGGGGGTCGCGGACCCAAAGGTTGCCCAATCTGATCCATCTGCCGGGTTCTGGCTGGTCATCCGCGGGCCGGTCCCGTCGGTAAAGGCCCCGTCGATATACATTTGAAAATGCTGCATGGGTTCGGGTCCTTTAGCTGAAGGCGGGCATGACATCGTCGATAAAGCGGGCCAATGATGCGCGTTTGCGTTCAGTGGTCATTCCGCTGTCGATCCAGAATGAAAATTCATCATACCCCATATCTTCGTATCGTTTCAGTCGGTCAATGACCTGCTGTTTCGTGCCAATCACCAAATCGCGCGCGATGGCATCGGGTTGGATCATCTTGTTTTTGGCCATTTCATCGGGCGTCAATTCTTGGATCAGGCCCTGTGCCACGGGGCGTTTGTTCATGAACCATGCCCCGAAATAATTGTACCAGCGCGTCAGTTCGCCCACGGCCTGTTGCCGGTCCGCGTCGTCCGCCGCGACATAGGTGTGGTGCAGCAACATGCATTTGGGGCGGGGACCATCGTATGTGGCGCAGGCATCATTGAAACGCGACATCAGCGTTTCCACTTCTTCTACACCTTGCCACAGGGGCGTGACCTGAATGTTGAATCCGTTGTGGACGCCAAATTCATGGCTGTTGGGGTCGCGCGCGGCAATCCAGATCGGTGGGCCGTTTTCCTGCACGGGTTTGGGGGCCGCAGTGGTCGCGGGAAAGGCAAAGAATTCGCCTTCGTGGGCGCAGTCGCCATCCCAAATCTGGCGCAGCAGCGGGACAGTTTCGCGCATGCGCAGCCCCGCCTCCATCGCGTCCATACCAGGGACAAGGCGTTCATATTCGTAAGAATAGGCCCCGCGCGCAATGCCCAGTTCGATCCGACCTTTGGTGATCTGATCTGCCGCTGCGGCTTCGCCTGCCAGTTTGATGGGATGCCAGAACGGCGCAATGATGGTGCCCGTGCCCAGCCGGACGTTCTTGGTGTGATGGGCCAAATCGACCAGCGGCAAGAACGGGTTGGGGGCAATGGTGAATTCCATGCCGTGATGTTCCCCGGTCCAGATCGCCCGCATCCCGCCTTCGTCGGCCATTTTGCACAGACCGACAAAATCTTCGTACAGTTCATCGTGGGGCTGATCCGGTGTCAGCCGCTCCATATGGGCAAAAAGGGAAAAGTCCATCAGTCAGGTCCTTTGCGGAAAGGGGCAGAAGTTCAGAAATTCGATCAGGTGCTGATTGACCTGACCCGCATGGGTCATGGGCATCATGTGGGCGGCGTCATCGATGATGATCGCCTGCCCTTTGGGGGCAAGGTCGGCCATCGCACGTGACATTGCCGGGGTGGAATTGGGTTCCGCCGCGCCCGTCATGAACAGGGCAGGCGCATTCAAGGCCATCAGGTCATCGCGTTGCGGCCCGGGATCATGGGCAAACGTGCGATAAGCCGCCGCATACCCCGCAGGGTCAACACGCGTCAGCCACCGTTCGCAAGCAACGCGCTGCGGGCTTGGCTTGTCTGCAAACCAGCGGTGCAGCGTTGGCGCGGGATCGGGGGCATGGGTCAGCGAAATCTGGTCGGCCCTTTCCTGCACTGCTTTTGATGCAGAAGGGGGGCGTTGGAAAATTCCATTCATCGGAACGACCCCGCATACAACATCCGGGCGTTTTGCAGCGATATGAATGGCCAGCAGCGCACCCATCGAATGCCCCACAACACACACCGGTTGGTCCAAAGCGGCGATCAATGGTGCGGCAAACCCGGCCAGATGATCGGGGCCAACGGTCGTGTTCGCCCCATGGCCCAGCATATCGGGCGCGATCACGTGGTATCCCGCCTGAACAACGGCGTCGATCTGGCCCATCCATGCTTCGGCGCGAAGCCCGACACCGTGCAACATCAAAACGGTTGGTCCGCTGCCCCGCACAATTGCGGGTAATTGGGCGAACATGCTGCGGGGGGTGTCTGACCAGTTCACGGGTGTTTCCTTTGTGCTTGGAAACTGTGGCAGCAGACCTGCGGATTCGGCCAACGAAACAAGTTTTGGTCTATCCATTAGCAGTACTAATATATTACTTATTGCCTATGAAAACACTTCCACCCTTGACGTGGTTTCGATCATTCGAAGCCGCAGCACGCACCCAAAGCACAACTGCCGCAGCGGCCGAAGTCGGGTTGACGCAATCCGCGGTCAGCCAGCAGATCAAGGCACTGGAAACACGGTTGGGTGTGGCCCTTTTCAAGCGTCACGCCCGTGGGTTGGCGTTGACCGATGACGGACGCCGCCTTTTGCCAAAGGTCGAAGCGGCGCTGTCTGACCTTACTGCGGCGGTTGCACCATTCGATCACGTTCCGGCCCCATCAAACCTGACCATCGCTGCATCAGTCAGTGTGATTGAATGGGTGCTTGCCCCGGCGTTGCCGGATTTCCGCCGCCGTCACCCTGATGTTTCACTTCAATTCGTGGGCACAATCTGGCCGGATGAATATGCACAAGCGCGGGCGGATATTGAAATTCGGTTTGGGTCAGAACGGCAGGTGGGGCAGGGGGCAGTTGCTTTGCCGGGTCAAACGCTTGTGGCGGTCAAACACCCCGCGCTTGCGGGTGATGTGCAGGACCTGTCGTTGATTGAAACTGTTGGCACGTCGAACGGATGGGCGGCATGGGCCAAGGCTGCGGGTGTGGGGCCACGGGCGCCCGATCTGGCGGTTGATACCTATGGCGTTGCGATGCGTTTTGCCCAGACCGGCAACGGGGTTGCGTTGGTGCATCGCTTGATTGCTGCGCGTGCCATCGCGGACGGGTCCGCTGTCATTGCGCATCCGCACGCCATTCCCGGAATCGAAGGATATTTCCTTTCGGTACGATCCCAAACAAATGCAGCAATGGCGTTTCGCAGGTGGCTGGATCAGCAGATCGACGGCTTTGGGCTTGCCTGATGTGACCCCAAAAAACTTGCCGTACCCTCTGGTATTTTGCGGGGTGATAGCGCTAAAGCAAATCCAAATCTGACAATGTGGGATCTGATTATGGCAAAGCTGCGCGCCGAAGATTTGCGATCACGCCAGTGGTTTAACAATCCTGACGACCCTGAAATGACCGCCCTGTATTTGGAACGGTATTTGAACTACGGGCTGACGCTGGAAGAACTGCAAACCAACAAGCCGATCATCGCCATTGCGCAGACCGGCAGCGACCTGAGCCCCTGTAACAGGCATCATTTGGAACTGGCGAAACGCGTGCGCGATGGGATCATTGCGCAGGGCGGTATTCCGATCGAAGTGCCTGTTCATCCGATCCAAGAAACGGGCAAACGGCCAACGGCGTCGCTTGACCGCAACCTTGCGTATCTTAGCCTTGTTGAAACGCTGTATGGCTACCCGCTGGACGGCGTGGTTCTGACCATTGGCTGTGACAAGACAACCCCGGCGTTGTTGATGGCGGCGGCCACGGTGAACATTCCGGCCATTGCCCTGTCTGTTGGTCCGATGCTGAATGGTTGGTTCGAAGGGGAACGGGCCGGGTCAGGCACCGTGATCTGGAAGGCGCGCGAACGTTTGGCGGCAGGCGAAATTACCGATAAGCAGTTCATGGAAATCGCTGCCGCGTCTGCCCCGTCGGTTGGGTATTGCAACACGATGGGCACGGCCACCACCATGAATTCACTGGCAGAGGCGTTGGGCATGCAACTGCCCGGTTCGGCGGCGATCCCCGCACCCTATCGGGAACGCGGCCAGATCAGTTATCAGACCGGCAAGCGTATCGTTGACATGGTCTGGGAAGATTTGCGCCCGTCCGACATCATGACCCGTGCGGCGTTCGAAAACGCGATTGTGGTCAATTCTGCAATCGGTGGGTCAACAAATGCACCGATCCATCTGAATGGCATTGCCCGCCATCTGGGCATTGAATTGACAAATGATGATTGGCAGGCGCTGGGCCATGATGTGCCTTTGTTGGTCAACTTGATGCCTGCCGGGAAATATTTGGGCGAAGATTACCATCGCGCCGGCGGCGTGCCGGCTGTTGTGCACGGCTTGTTGGACGCAGGCCTGTTGCCCCATCCCGGTGCCATCACCGCCAATGGCCAAAGCATCGGCGACAATTGCGCAAACACGCCCACAACAAACGACGATGTCGTGCGCCGGGTGCCAGATGCGTTGATGCAGGCGGCTGGATTTTTGAATCTGAAGGGCAACCTGTTTGACAGTGCGATCATGAAAACATCTGTGATTTCGGAAGAATTCCGGACGCGCTATTTGTCAAACCCTGACGATCCCGATGCCTTTGAAGGGCGTGCGGTGGTTTTTGACGGGCCAGAAGATTACCATGCCCGGATCGATGATCCGGCACAGAACATCGACGAAAATTGCATTCTAATCATGCGCGGTGCTGGGCCAAAGGGGTATCCGGGAGGTGCCGAAGTCGTGAACATGCGCCCCCCTGCATATCTGATCAAACAGGGGGTCAAGGCGCTGCCGTGTCTGGGCGACGGACGGCAATCAGGGACATCGGGGTCCCCGTCGATCCTGAATGCATCACCCGAAGCGGCCGATAATGGCGGGCTGGCCCTTGTGCAAACTGGCGATCCAGTGCGGATTGATTTGGGCAAAGGGACTGCGGATATGTTGGTGGACGCGGATGTCTTGGCTGAACGCAAAGCCACGCTGATGGCGCAGGGCGGGTATCAGGTGCCCGACAGCCAGACGCCGTGGCAACAATATTTCCGTGAAAAAGTAGGCCGGTTTGATCAAGGCATGACACTGCAGGATGCGCCGAACTATCAGGACGTTGCCCGCAAAAGCCATCCGCGCGACAGCCACTGATTGCGTATGGGCCGGCAGGTCAGCCGACCTGCTGGTGCACTTCGATCACGTTGCCTTCGGGGTCTTGAAAAAACACCTGATGCCATTCTTTGGCAAATGTGGTGCCGTAGTCCGAATAGGGAATTCCGCGTGCGTCCAACAGGGCAAGGAATGCGGCCAGATCGTCTGTCCGAAACGCGATATGGCCGCGATCAACAGGGTTGATCACCCGCCCGTTTTTGAACGCGACCGTGAAATCCTGTTCTGCCAGATGCATCTGCATGGACCCTTCGGTCGCGAATTTGATCTTTCCATCGAACCCGCTGTCTTCATCCGCTTCGGTGCGGGGAAAATTGTCTTGGGGGATGTCATCCATGCCAAGAACCTGTGTGTAAAAGTCATGCATGGCGTCCACATTTTTGGACACGAAATTGATGTGATGGAATTCAAGTTTCATGGACGCCCCCGGTGTTGTGCCAAAAGACATAACGCAAAAATCCGAAAGGGGGGAAGTGGTGGCGTTAGGTGGACTTGAACCACCGACCTAACGATTATGAGTCGTTCGCTCTAACCAACTGAGCTATAACGCCACGGTGTGGTGCGTGTAGAAAGCCAAGCAGGAGTCGTCAAGCGGGTTTTGCTTGCGGTTCCCAGAATTGTACGCCTAGCTGCGCCACATGGATATTCTGGCAGATTTGCGGGCCTGTGTCGGGCCAAAATACGTGGTCACAGGCGATGATCTTGCGCCATGGTCACGTGATTGGATGGGAGTTTACGCGTGGACACCCCGCGCAGTGGTGCGGCCTGCATCAACGGCACAGGTCGCGGCGGTCGTTGCAAAATGCGCCGCCTTGGGGGTCGCGATCGTGCCGGTGGGTGGAAACACGGGTCTGGCGGGCGGCACCAATGCGCAGGACGCGGTTATGATCAGTCTGGATCGGATGAATGCCATTCGTGCTGTGAAGCCCGATGCCATGGTCGCGGTGGTCGAAGCCGGGGCTGTGCTGCAATCCATCCATGATGCCGTTGACGCCCATGACCTGATCTTCCCGCTGTTTTTCGGGGCGCGCGGATCGGCCATGATTGGGGGCAACCTGTCGACAAATGCGGGTGGGTCGAATGTCTTGCGCTATGGAAACACGCGCGATCTGTGCCTGGGTCTGGAGGTCGTGTTGCCGGACGGGCGCATCATGGATGTGATGAGCGAGCTGCGCAAAGACAACACAGGCCTAAATCTAAAGCATCTGTTCATCGGTGCCGAAGGCACGTTGGGCATCATTACCGCGGCGACACTGCGGCTGTTTCGCAAACCGCTGGCCTATGCGACCGCGATGGTGGGGTTGCGATCGCTGCGCGATGCGCTGCCACTGTTGAACCGTTTGCAGGATGAAACAGGCGGTGGGGTCGAAGCGTTCGAATTCATGCCGCGCCGATACATCGAACGGCACATGGACCATTTTGCAGATGCCAAAGAACCCTTTGACGGGCCGCATGCGGTCAACATCTTGGTTGAAATCGGATCGACCCGCGCATCGGATCTGGAACCCGATGCGGCTGGAACGCCAAAGCTGACCGCGATACTGGAATCTGCACTGGCTGATATGTTGGACGCGGACACGGCGCAGGATGCGGTCATTGCCCAAAATGAAGACCAACGCCGCACGATGTGGGCGCGCCGTGAAGCCGCAGCGGAAATCACATTGGGGCATCCGGGGCAGGCGGATACGGATGTAGCGGTGCCGTTGGACGCTGTCCCTGATTTTCTGGAACAGGTCAGCCCACGGGTGATGGCCATCGACCCGGATGCATTTGAATTTTACATTTCGCATCTGGGCGACGGCAATCTGCATTATACGGTTTACACGTCTGACGCCACGGGCGCGCTAAAGGACCCAGTGACCGAAGCGATCGAAGATGTGGTTTTGGCCTTGGGCGGTAGCTTTTCGGCGGAACATGGGATTGGTGTCTCCAAACGCCCGTCAATGGCCCGGCGCAAAGATCCGGTTGCGCTAGATGTCATGCGGATGGTCAAAACAGCCCTTGATCCCAAGGGCATCATGAACCCCGGCAAAGTCTATCCGACCCCTGATCCATCTTGAAACTGTGCTGCTGCGCAGCGCATGATATCTGCCAGTCCCATCCGGGACATGGCGATGGTGCCTCCGGCGGGAGTGTATTTGGCAAAATGAAGGGCAGGGGTGATCTGCTTTGTCTATCGTGCCTTGAAACGATGTCAGGTCGTTGGGTCAGGACAGTGTCCCGGTAAAGGTCCGTCCGTTCAGAAAAGTCGCGGCGTCCATTGGTTTTTTGCCTGCGGGTTGCAGTTCCAAAAGATCCACGGCCCCGGTTTGGCAGGCGATTGTTGTCCCGCTGATGACTTGACCGGCAGGGCCGGATTCGCCCGACACTGACGATCGCAGGGCCTTGATCCGTTGCCCGTCGTGTTCAAACCACGCGCCGGGAAAGGGTGAAAGCCCGCGAATTTGGGCATCGACGGTCGTCGCAGGTTGATCCCATTTGATGTGGGCTTCGGATTTATCGATTTTATGGGCGTAGGTGATGCCTTGCGCTGCTTGTAGCGTGGCCGACGACGGATCGAATTGGGCAAGTGTGTCCACGATGGCCTGTGCGCCCAGATGCGACAGCCGATCGTGCAAATCCCCGGTTGTTTCCGTTGCGCCAATCGGCGTGCGCAGTTCGCGCAGCACAGGACCCGTGTCCAACCCTGCTTCCATCTGCATGATGCCGACCCCAGTTTCGGTATCACCGGCCATGATTGCGCGGTGGATCGGTGCGGCCCCCCGCCAGCGCGGCAAAAGCGACGCATGGATGTTCAAACAGCCATGGTTTGGCGCATCCAGTATCTGCTGCGGCAAGATCAACCCATAGGCCACGACCACGGCAATATCAGCGTTCAGGTTTTGGAATGCTTCGATATCGGCAGGGTCTTTGAAGTTGACCGGGTGCGCCACATCGAGGCCCAATTCCAGAGCGCGTGCATGAACTGGGGAGGGGCGCAGTTTTTGACCACGCCCCGCCTTTCGCGGGGGTTGCGAATAGACGCGGATCACATCATGACCCGCTTCCACCAGTGCATTCAAAGGTGCCACGGAAAAATCAGGCGTGCCCATGAAGATGATTTTCATCGCTTCATCGCCTTTTTGATCAGCATGTCGCGCTTTAGTTTTGACAGGTTGTCAAAATACATGCGCCCATTCAGATGGTCGATCTGGTGTTGGCACGACCGGGCCCAAAGCCCGACCAGATCCTTGCGCACGATCATTCCCGTTTCATCAAGATAGCGCACCGTGATGCCACGCGGGCGTTTGATCTGTGCGGATACGCCGGGCAAGTTGGGCGATGCTTCGGTGCCCGGTTCGATCTTGACGCTGCTGTGCAGGATTTCGGGGTTTGCCATGCGGATCACCTGACCACGGTCGTCTGACGCATCGACCACCGCCAGCCGCAGGGATATGCCGATCTGTGGGGCGGCCAGACCCACGCCGGGCATCGCTTCCATCACCTGAACCATATCATTCCAGATCTGGCGAATGTCATCCGTGATGTCATCCACAGGCGTGGCTTTGGTTTTCAGCACCGCGTGGGGATAGGGCACGATCCTAGCCACGCGACAGTTCCCGTTTCAGCTTTTGCATTTTGCGGGTGATCATCTGACGCCGCAGCGGTTTAAGGTGATCAATAAACAATTTGCCATCCAGGTGGTCAATTTCATGCTGGGCGCAGGTGGCCCACAGACCATCAAACCGTTCGGACACGCGATCGCCATCAAGGTTGGTCCATTCGACTTCAACTTCTGCGGGGCGTTTGACCTCACCATATTGTTCGGGGATCGACAGGCACCCTTCTTCATAGGTGTTCAGATCATCGGAGGCCCATGTGACCACCGGATCAATCAGGGCCATCGGGCGCGGGTCTGCGCCTTCTTCTTTGATGCAATCCATGACAAAAATACGTTTTGACACGCCGATCTGTGGCGCGGCCAGCCCAACGCCCGGCGCATCATACATGGTTTCCAGCATATCAGCCGCAAGTGTTCGGATGTCATCGGTGACCGTTCCAACAGGGTCGGCTTTCTTTTTCAGACGGGGGTCCGGGTGGATCAGGATCTGGCGTAGTGTCATGGGCGTTCATCTAGGCGCAATGGACCCGGATGGGAAGGCGTTTTGGGGGTTTTGCCCATCCGACTTGCGTCCTAAGGTCCACCGAACCGGAAGGAGATGCCCCATGTCATTCGACACCCCAATCGAACGCCGCAACACCCATTCGATGAAGTGGGACATGATGGAACCCATTTATGGGGTGTCCAAGGATGACGGTATTTCCATGTGGGTGGCCGATATGGATTTCCGCCCCCCCCAATGCGTGATTGACACGTTGACGGAGCTGAACACGCACGGTGTCTATGGCTATTACGGTGATGACGCGGCTTATCTGAATGCGATCCAGTGGTGGATGAAAACCCGCCATGGCTGGGATGTGGACACGAAGTCCATCTTTACGACCCATGGATTGGTGAACGGCACTGCGATGTGCGTCGAAACATTTACCAACCCCGGCGATGGGGTGATCCTGTTCACACCTGTCTACCATGCGTTTGCCAAGGTCATTCGTGCCAGCGACCGGCACGTCGTGGAAATGCCGCTGGTCAACAATGATGGCCGGTATGAAATGGATTTCGATGCCTATGATGCCATGGTGCCTGATACCGCGCGCATGGTGATCCTGTGTTCGCCACACAATCCCAGCGGACGGGTGTGGACAAAGGCAGAATTGCAAGGGGTCGCCGCCTTTGCCAAGCGGCACGATCTGATCTTGGTGAGCGACGAAATTCACCATGATCTAGTCTTTGAAGGGGCGCACCACACCCCGATGGCGCTGATTGACGGGATCGAAGACCGGCTGATCATGATGACGGCCACGACCAAAACGTTCAACATTGCGGGCAGTCATTCGGGAAATGTGATCATTCCCGACCCAGACATGCGCGCCCGGTTTGGCAAGCGGATGCTGGGGCTGGGGCTATCACCCAACAGCTTTGGCCTGTTCATGGCCGAAGCGGCCTATAGCCCGGAAGGGGCCGCATGGGTCGATGATCTGGTGCAGTATTTGGATGGCAACCGAAAAATTCTGGATGCTGGGTTGAATGCCATTCCGGGGGTCAAATCCATGGCGATGGAATCGACCTATCTGGGGTGGGTCGATTTTTCCGGAACGGGCATGTCGATGGCCGAATTCACAGGCCGTGTGGAAAAAGACGCGCAGATCGCTGTGAACCACGGGCCGACCTTTGGCAAAGGCGGCGAAGATTTCCTGCGGTTTAACTTTGCAACGCCAAGGGCAAATGTGATCGAAGCCGTTGAACGGGTGCAAAAGGCGTTTTCCGATCTGCAGTGATCAGACCTGAACGGTCAGGCCGACCTTGCGTTTCGACATCATCACCGATGATCGAAACCGGCGCACGTTGGAATCTTGAAAAAACAGCCGTTTGGTTAAGGCTTCGAATTGCGCCATGTCGGCGGCTGTACAGATCAGGCAAAAATCCGCGTCGCCGGTGATGTAATAGCATTGCTGCACCTGTGGGTCTGCCTGACAGCGGCGCGCAAAGGCGTCGATCTGATCCAGGCGTTCGCGTTCCAATTCCACCATCACGATGAACCCCATGGGCTGGCCGACGGCATCGGGGTCGATCACGGCGACCTCTGCGGTGATGACGCCCTTGTCTTTCAACGCCTTGATCCGACGTTGGACGGATGCGGGGGACAGACCCGTTTCAGCGGCAAGCGCTTCGATCCCGATGCGGGTGTTGATCTGCAGATGTGACAGGATTGTCCGGTCTGCCTGACTGATGGTTTCCGCCATTTTTCGGCTCCGATGTGAACAATTTTCCCATTCTTGACCGGAATTCTGAGAATGAACAGCGTCTTGGTCCGTTAAACTGATGGCATGACACAGTTTACACTTAACCCCGCCCTGCCGCAGATGCTTTTGAAACATTGCCCCGCCTATCAGGCCAGCCCACTTGTTAAGGGGGACCTGAACGGACAACCCGTCTGGGTCAAAGATGAAACCGGGCGCATGGGGTTGAATGCATTCAAAGCGGTGGGCGGTGTCTATGCTGTTGCGATGCTGATCCTGCGGAAACTGGGCACCGATGACCCCGCCGCGCTGATGACCGATGCTGGCAAAGAAGCCGCAGGCACGATGGAATTCATATGCGCCAGCGCGGGCAACCACGGCATGTCAGTTGCCAAAGGGGCACAGATTTTCGGGGCAAAGGCACGCATACATTTGTCTGCACAGGTGCCAGACTCTTTTGCCGACCGTCTGCGCGCCATTGGGGCCAGCGTCGTGTGGTCCGGGGATGGCTATGAAGAAAGTGTCGCTTTGGCCGTCAAGGATGCAGACGACCGTGGGGGGATCCATTTGGCTGACGGGGCATGGGAAGGTTATACGGAACCGCCGCGGCTGGTGATGGAAGGCTACACCATCATTGCCGAAGAAATGCGTGCCGTCTTTGAAGAAAATGACGATTGGCCATCGCATGTGTTTTTGCAAGCCGGTGTTGGCGGGCTTGCCG
This sequence comes from Planktomarina sp., assembly GCA_020630595.1. GTDB lineage: Bacteria > Pseudomonadota > Alphaproteobacteria > Rhodobacterales > Rhodobacteraceae > Planktomarina. The sequence goes on along the minus strand of JAHDBC010000024.1, from coordinate 16,068 downwards.
GGGCTGTTGCCCATATGATCCGCACGCGCTGGGCCGTTCAGCCCAAGATCATCGTGGCCGAACCCGCCTTTGCCCCCTGTCTGAAAGAAAGTGTGGCAGCGGGCCGGTTGGTCCGCGTGGATGGGCCAGTATCCCACATGGGCCGATTGGATTGCAAAGATGCATCCCTGATTGCCTATGACATTCTGAAAGACGCAGCCGATGATTTTCAGACCGTCACAGAAGAAGAGGGTACGCAGGCCGTTGCGCTGGCGGCACAGCTGGGCATCCAATCCACCGGTTCGGGAAGTGCGGGTCTGGCGGTCGCCCATCGGTATGGTCCGATGGACAATCCGCTGGTTATTTTATCGGAACGGTCTGCCTGATCCGGACGGCGCAGACAAAAGCGCGATCGGTGCATTCGCATCGCGTTCGAAATCAAGCGGTGCTGTGTCGTGCGCCATCGTATTGCGCTTGAATTCATAGTGCATTTCATCGCCGTGTTCTTCTGCGGCAACGATCAGGCATTGGTACAAATGAATGCCGCCGTCGTAGATATCGACCAGTCCACGCAAACGCGGGGCAAGTTCCAGATCAACGGAAAATCCATGATCCCAGTATTTCAGGATTTTCACAATTGCGCCGCCTGCGTGCACCCGCAATCGATGCGATTTTTGAAGTGACTTACGTTGTGCCGCCCGTAATCCATCAGCGACGTCTTTCGGCAAAAATGTTGTCATGATCCCATCTCCTGACACCATACATGGAGGAGGAATATGTCAGGTCAATGAACGCAAATCCGATGCTGCGGGGCGGCATATGGCGACAAAGGGGAAAAGCTGTCGAATTTCCCCGTCTAAAGCGGTTTGACCCAGCGTCGCGGCGGATTTGCACGCGCCCTCACACCGAAATTTTTCTTAAATTGATGATATTATGTGATATTTTCGCCGCGCTTTTCTGCGTCGCAGCAGGTCATTGCAGCGCTTGAAAGACAGCACCCGCCAGAATCGCACCGGTTAGACCCAAGATCACATAGGCTGCAAAGATGCGTGCCTTGACCAGGCTGAACACGGCCGCCATCGCCGGAATGCAACTGACTGCGCCTGCTGTCATAAAGGCCAGCGCGGCACCGGGTTGCATGCCCTGTTCGATTAGCCCCGCCAATAGGGGTGCTGCGACATAGCTGTTCAAATAGGCTGGCATTCCGATCAGGGCGCCGACAAAAATTGCGCCAATCCCGTCGCCGCCCACAAGACTGACAATCAGCGACGATGGAACATATTGGACCATCAACCCTTCCAATAGATATGCCAACGCCAACCATTTCAGCAAAAATAGGAAATTTGACTGGGCCTCCGCCCAGAAGACCTGCCTGCGGTCAGGTTGGGTCCAAAATGTCCAGACCGGCGCGCCTTTGGGAATTGCGGGGCCACATCCGCATCCGGACGACAGCTGCGGTTTCAGAACATCATTCCATTGAAATACACGCACCACCGCCCAAAGGGCCAAGCCACCAAACATGCCCAGACTGATCGCGGTGATGGCCTTTGCCATGGCGAACGACCAACCCAATTCGGTTGCCGTGATGATCAGCGTTGGTGGGTCAATCAATGGGGATGACAACCAAAACGCCATGACCGCAGAAATTGGTGCGCCCAACGCCAGCAACGCAGCCACGAATGGGATAACCTCGCACGAACAGAACGGGGCCAATCCGCCAAACAGGGCCGCCATGATGATGGTCCTGATTTCGCGCCCCTGAAACGCAAGCGCAATCATGCGTTCCGCACCAGCGGCCCGCAGTCCGGCGACCAATGCAACGGCGAAGACAATGAATGGCAATGTGCCCAAAAGGGACGACACGGCGGTCGTCACCACAGGCCCAAAGGCGGGCCAATCCAACACCGCAACGCCTGCCAGTGTGGCAGCGGTTATGGTCCATGCCGACTTGAAACGGTGAAGCGGTTTGGCGCCGTTCAGAATTTGGGTGGATGCGGTCATGACGTCGATTCTTTTGGTTTTGCGGAATCTGAATCGGCGCAACATTCGCACAAGATGAAATGTGCCAGATGTTCCAGATGATCAAAATTCGCGCGGTTTATGATGTGACGCCCTGATCGTTCCTGAACGATCACGTCCCCTGCGGAAAGGATCTTCAGATGATGGGCAAGGGTTGATGGTGCGATGCCCGTCCTATCGCGGATGTCGCCCACGGTCAGGCCGTCTGGCCCTGCACGCACAAGCGTCTTAAGCACTTGGAGTCTGGCTTCTGACCCCATGGCGGTGAATCCTGCGGCTGTGGCTTCCCAAGACATAACATTTCCATTCGATTCGATATAACTAGTTTTATAGAAATAAATGAACTGTGCAACCCCGCACGCTTCCCTTGCGTTTTCACTGGGTTGGGATGGATGAATTCCACGCTATTGTATGCAACAGACGCGAAAGGAAAAATCATGGGCTTGTTGGTAGACGGTGTCTGGCATGACAAATGGTACGATACGAAATCTTCTGACGGTGCGTTTCAGCGATCAACCGCCAGCTGGCGTAACTGGATCACCGAAAATGGCGATGCTGGCCCATCTGGAACTGATGGTTTCGCGGCGGCCGCAGGGCGGTACCATTTGTACGTGTCCTATGCCTGTCCTTGGGCGCACCGGGCACTGATCTTTCGTGCGCTTAAGGGATTAGACGATCTGATCACCGTCGATGTGGTGCATCCGGACATGCTGTCTGATGGCTGGACGTTTTCAGCGGATTTCGACGGTGCAACGGGCGACCGATTGTATGGCAAACCGTTCGCCCGCGACATCTATTTGATGGCGGACCCGAACATGTCCGGGCGGGTGACAGTGCCCATCTTGTGGGACAAGGAGCGCCAAACGATTGTGTCCAACGAAAGTTCGGAAATTATTCGAATGTTCAATTCGGCCTTCAATGGGCTGACAGGCAACATGGATGACTATTATCCCGAACACCTGCGGCCCGAAATCGATCGGATCAACGAACGTGTTTATGATACGATCAACAATGGCGTCTACAAATCTGGATTTGCAACAACCCAGTCAGCCTATGATGCGGCTGTAGATCCGTTGTTTGACAGTCTGGACTGGGTCGAAGGGTTGCTGTCAGATCGCAAATTTCTGGCCGGTGACCAGATCACAGAGGCGGATTGGCGGTTGTTCACCACACTGGTACGGTTCGATCCGGTGTATCATCTGCACTTCAAATGCAACAAACGGCGGTTGGTCGATTATCCAAATCTATGGAATTTCACGCGCCAATTGTACCAATGGCCGGGGGTGAAAGACACGGTCCATTTTGGCCATATCGTGCGGCATTATCATTACAGCCACGAAACCATCAATCCGCACCGCATCATTCCCACCAACCCTGACTTGGACTGGGACGCGCCGCACGGTCGTTAAAGCCCCGCGTAATGGGATGCCATGGCTGCCAAATCTTCGGGTTTGGTGGCATTGGGCAAGATCGCGCATGCGTTGTTGCAGTGTTGAAAGATTGATCCGTCGGAAAAGAAACTGCTGCGGGTGACAAAGATGACCGATGCATCCGGCCAGCGGTAACTGGCATAATCGGCGACCGCAAATGCGCCGCCGTCTGTCAGTTCCAGGCTGATGATGATCACGCCTGTCTGGTTTTCGGAAAGATGTTCAATTGCCGCGTTGTCATCGGCCACATGTGTGACCCGCAGACCATGGCGCACCAGATGCCACGCCCAAATGCGGCGCAGGGCCGTATTGCTTTCGACAACCAAAACACTCATCAAATCTTCCTTCCCGCGCGTCCCTTGGGCACGAATGTCTGAATGTCGTTAAAGATACGTAAATAATCTCTTTCCAATTGAGTCATTTTACGGAATTTGATCAAAGTCGGCGCAATCCCTCCAACCAAAGGTGGACCGTCAGTGACCCAATCCCGCGACCATGGTGGAAACCTTGATGCGGCTGTGCGCCAATACGGTGGACAGCGTGGGGACTGGATCGATTTGTCCACGGGGATCAACCCCTGTCCGTATCCTGTTCGGTTGACCCAAGTTGATGCATGGTCCGCGTTGCCGGATCGGGGGGCGATGGATCAGCTGATCGACGCGGCGCGGGCATTTTGGAATATCCCAACCGACGCGGCGGTCTTGGCCGCCCCCGGCTGTTCTGCGTTGATTGCGCAAATTCCGACACTGTGGCCAGCGAACACCGTCGCAATACCGGGGCCGACCTATAACGAACATGGGGCAAGTTTCCGGTTTCATGGCTGGCAGGTGACCGACGATCCAACTGGCGCAGCCTGCAGTGTGATCGTGCACCCCAACAACCCGACCGGTGCGTTCTGGCAGTCTGTTACCGGCACGCCAGCCTGCATCATCGACGAAAGCTTTTGCGACGTGGCCCCTGATAAAAGTCTGATCCACGCAGCGTCACAGACGGGCCATATCGTTTTGAAAAGCTTTGGCAAATTCTGGGGTTTGGCGGGGGCACGGTTGGGCTTTGCAATTGGGCCTGCCGATCTGATCGAACAATTGCGTCAGCGCATCGGGCCATGGGCAGTGTCAGGTCCGGCCCTTGATATCGGGACACAGGCCCTTTCCGATCTCGATTGGGCGGATCAGACGCGGGCCCGGCTGGCGCAAGACGCGCAACGGCTGGATCAATTGATGGCCCCACATAGCCAATCTGTCTTGGGAACCACGCCGTTGTTTCGTACCTATCAGGTGCAATCGGCTGCAGCGCTGCAAGACCGGTTGGCGCGCCACCACATCTGGTCCCGTGTTTTTCCCTATGATCCGACGTGGATCCGACTGGGCCTGCCCGCGCCGGAACACTGGGACCGGGTCAGGGCGGCCCTATGACCGTTATTCTGGCCATGGCGCTGGACGCCGTTTTGGGGGAACCCAAATGGCTGTGGTCGCGGATTGCGCATCCGGCCGTTTTGATGGGCCGCCTGATCGGGTGGGCCGATCAAAAAATGAACACCGGATCAAACACCCAACGCCGTTGGAAGGGTGTTTTTTTGGTGGTGGGATTGTTGGTGTTGTCTGTCGTTTTGGGCAGGTTGATTGCGCAACTGGGCCCGGTTGCCGTCGTCTTTGTGGGGGCGGTGTTGTTGGCACACAGGTCATTGGTCCAACACGTGCTGGCCGTGGCCGATGCGCTGCGCACCAGTGAACCCGCAGGGCGTGTGGCCGTTTCCATGATCGTGGGGCGTGATACATCTGGCATGTCATCATCTGATATTTGCCGGGCCGCCATCGAAAGCGCGGCAGAAAATTTCAGCGACGGTGTCGTGGCGCCGCTGTTCTGGTTCTGCCTTTTGGGCCCGACGGGGCTGATATTTTACAAATGCGTCAATACGGCAGACAGCATGATTGGATACCGCAACGCCCGCTATGAACACTTTGGCAAGGCAGCCGCACGTACAGATGATGCGCTGAATTGGATACCGGCGCGGCTGACGGCGGTGTTGATCCAACTGTCATATGGACAGCGCCCGTCGCTTGCGCAGTTGCGCCCGGATGCCCGATTACACCGGTCCCCCAACGCAGGCTGGCCAGAGGCGGCGATGGCCCGCATTCTGTCTGTCGCGCTAAGCGGTCCGCGCAGTTATGATGGCGTGCTGCGCGACCTTCCGTGGGTCAATGGGGCGGCCCGCCGAACGCTGTGGCCTGCCGACATTCGCGCCGCTGTTCAGGTGCTGTGGCGCAGCTGGTGGTGCATGTTTGGGCTGGTATTCGCTTTGGGTGCGATTGCGCTGTTGATTTGATCGGCCCGTTCGTCGAATCTTTCGCCAAAGAACTGCAAGGGGCGTCTTATGAAAACCATCGTTTTGTCTGCGGGATTGGCCCTGCTGTCTGTATCTGCGGTTAACGCGCAATGTGGCGGGGCATTTGGCAGTTTTGTCAACGGTCTTGCCAGCGAAGCCGTAAATCGCGGCCATGCCCCTGCCACCGTTCAACGGTTTTTCCAGGGCGTGGCACAGGATCCGAAAGTGATCCGGGCTGATCGAAGCCAGGGTGTTTTTCAAAAGAACTTTCTGGATTTTTCACGCGCCTTGATTTCGCAAGATCGTATGACGAAAGGGCGCCAAAACGCCGATCGATATGCCAGCGTGTTTCGTGCCATGCGCCAACAGTACGGCGTGGACCCGGGCGTGTTGCTGGCGTTCTGGGCCTTTGAAACAGATTTCGGGGTCAATCAGGGCAACTTTAACACGCGCAATGCACTGGTCACGCTGGCACATGATTGTCGCCGACCAGACCTGTTCCGGCCACAGGTGTTTGCGGCATTGGAATTGTTTGAACGCGGCGCATTCGATCCGCAAAACACCAAGGGCGCGTGGGCTGGTGAAATTGGTATGATCCAAATGTTGCCTGAAGATTTGCTGGTCAATGGCGTTGATGCGGATGGGGACGGGCGTGTTGATTTGCAGGGGTCAGCATCGGACGCCTTGATGACCGGTGCGCGGATGTTGTCGCAGATGGGATGGCGCGCCAATGAACCGTGGCTGCAAGAAGTCACCCTGCCAGCAAATCTGGACTGGGCGCTGACCGGTTTGGATAAGACCCTTTCTGTTTCGGAATGGGCCAGCCGCGGCGTGCGCGCGCGCAACGGGGAGTTGTTTGGGGCAAACACCCGGGCTTCGATCCTGCTCCCTATGGGGCGGAACGGTCCGGCCTTTATCGCGTATCCGAACTTCAATGTGTATTTCGAATGGAACAAATCATTCGTCTACGTCACGACCGCCGCCTATTTCGCAACCCGTTTGCAGGGTGCGCCGATCTACAATGCGGGGTCACCGGATCAGGGATTGTCTGGGGATCAGATGCAACAATTGCAACAGCGTTTGCAGGCGCGGGGCCATGATGTAGGGGCCATTGATGGTATTCTGGGGGCCAAAACCCGGGCCGCCGTGCAAGCGGAACAACAACGGTTGGGCTTGCCTGCCGATGCGTGGCCGACGCCGGCGTTGTTGTCGCGCCTTTAGGTGTCGCGGCTACCAGCCGATTGCCGCTTCGAAATCAGAAAGGCTGTGGGTCCAGTTCGTGAAAATGTCAGCGAATTCGCGCACCTGCAGCCCGGCAACCCCCGTATAGACATCATATTCCAACCGCGCATTTCCATTGTCTGAAACATAGGCTTTGGAAAATCGACGGTCTTGGTTCCAGGCATTCGCATCGTCTGACGTCCATTCACCCTCGGTGCGGTACCCAGAATAAAATTGAATCGATTTGCATTTCGCGCCGTCTTTGCAGCCATAGAAATAGATCGAAAAATTTGTGTCGTAATAGGTGATGCGAATGTTTGGGTCGCCGTAGTCGTCTTTGCCCAACGATGCATCAATGCCTTCGGCCCTAAGATAATCGAACATGGCCTGCGGGTTCGCAGCAGAAATATTCTGGCCCAACGCTGGCACAGCGCCCCCCAGAAACATCAGCAAAAATGCGACCATCGTTTTTTTCATCATCACGCCACCATTTGTTCCGCACGTTTCAAATCCACAGACACAAGCTGACTGACACCCTGTTCCGCCATGGTCACACCGAACAGACGATCCATGCGTGACATCGTGACGGCATGGTGGGTGATAATCAGGAACCGCGTGTTGGTGCGGCGGGTCATTTCATCCAACAGGTCACAAAACCGGGTCACGTTGGCATCATCCAACGGTGCGTCGACCTCATCCAAAACACAAATTGGTGCAGGATTTGCTAAGAACACAGCAAAAATCAGGGCCAATGCGGTCAGCGTTTGTTCGCCCCCTGACAACAGCGACAGCGTGGCCAGTTTCTTTCCGGGCGGTTGGCACATGATTTCAAGACCTGCGTCCAACGGGTCGTCACTTTCGACCATGACCAGATTCGCCTCTCCTCCGCCGAACAGGTGGGTGAACAGCGTGCCAAAGCTGGCGTTCACTTCGTCAAACGCGGTCAACAGGCGTTCGCGTCCTTCCTTGTTCAAGCTGGCGATGCCGGATCGCAGCGTGCCAATCGCCTCTTCCAGATCAGCTTTTTCTTTGGCCAGTGTGTCGTGTTCTTCCTGAACTTCCTTGGCGTCTTCTTCTGCCCGCAGGTTCACGGCACCCAGCGCATCGCGTTGCCGCCGTAAACGGGACAGGTCCTGTTCCACCGTGTCTGCCGGGGGCAGGGCCCCAGCGTCCACGTCAAGGGTCGCCAGCAAGTCGCCGGGTTCAGTTTCCAGATCTTCCTGAATGCGCGCGGCTGCCGCGCCGACTTGTTCTTTGGCGGCTTCGACCCGGGCATCGTGGCGGGCGCGATCTTCCCGTGCGGCTGATGCGATGCGTTCGGCATCCCGTTCCGCCGTCACAGCATCCCGCAGCGCAGTTTCCCCAACGGCCAAGGCATCGGCGGCATTTCGGCGGCGCAGTTCTGCGTCTTCCAACGATTTTGTCAGCGTCGCACGTGCCTGTTCCAGTTCGGCTGGTTTGGCTTTTGCGATCTTCAGATCCGCCTCTGCCTTTTCACGTCGGGTCGACAGTTCGGCGGCGCGGCTGGTGGCGTTCGTCAAACGCTTTTCCCAGCTGTCCAGATCACGGGCGACGCTGGTCTTGCGTTTTTCGCGCTGTTCGCCTTCGCGGCGCACTTCGTCAAAGGCAGACCGTCGCGCCATCATGGTCATCCGCGCCGCTTCGACTGTCAGTTTCACGTCTTCGATCTGGGCCCGTGCCGCATCCAGATCATCCAGCCCGTCGATTGTTTCGTGGGCACTGCGCAATTGCGCGCGGGCTTCGGTTGCTTCTTCCCCCAAACGCGTCACGGCAAGGTCCAGGGCTTCCACACGCCCTTGGGACAGGTTCTGTTCCGCTTCGGCCCGCGACAGGGCGCGGCCTGCATCGGCCATCAACCGGTCGGCGTCGCGACGCGCGGACCGTGCATCCTGATCGGCCTTGGTCAGGATATCCAGACGCGCTTTGACCGCTTGATAATCCGCTTCGGTGGCGTCGGCGGCACGCGACGCTTCGCCCAAATCCGCTTCCAGTTGGGCCAAACGGTTTTTTTGTTCCAATCGCAAAGCAGCAGCCGATGGCGCGTCTTTTGCGCTGGCGCGATATCCATCCCACCGCCAGATATCACCTTCGCGGCTGACCAAACGCTGGCCGGGCTGCAGCATCGGTTGAAGGCGCGGCCCATCTGCCGCATCCACCAGCCCGATGTGCGCCATGCGCCGGGTCAGAACGTCCGGTGCATTCACAAACGGGGCAAACGCAGCCACCCCATTCGGCAGGTCAGTCGCACGGTCATAATCGGCCAGATGCGCCCAGCCTGTGACCCCGTCTGCCCCGATGGCTGGCGCTTTCAAATCGTCTGCCAATGCCGCGCCAAGTGCCTTTTCCAAGCCGGGTTCAACGGTGACCTGATCCAGAACCTGACTGCCGGTCCCCGTGTCACGGGCGATCAGTTTTGACAGGGCAGACACTTCGGCAGACAAGGCGTTCTTCACACCCTGCGCTTCGGACCGGGCGGCGCGGGCCGCAGATTCTTCGCGTTGGCAATCGGCGCGGGCAGTTTCGGCTTGTGCCAGTGTCTGTTCCGCTTCGCTGACCGTTGCACTGGCCCGGGCTTCGTCATTGCGGGCGGTTTCAAAGCTGGCGACTGCGGCAACGGCTGCCGCTTTGGCCGCATCGATATCAGACTTGGCCTTTTCTTCTTCACCTTCCGCCTTGGTCAGGCGTTTTTGTGCGTCTTCCAGAAAACGGCGTGCCGATTGGTGCCGCGCAGCCAACCGGGCGACATCTTCGGTCATTTGACCCAGTTCAGCTTCCTGCGTTTTCAGAATGTCGCTTGCATCTGATGCAGCGTCCTGTGCTGCGGCCAATTTGGCATCATGGCCACGGCCCGCTGTTTCCAATTCAACGGCTTCGGCCTTCAGGCGGGCAATGGTGTCAACCGCATCCGAATTCAGGCTTTCTTCGCGATCTGCATCCGCGGTCAGTTGCCCAATACGTTGTTCCAGCGTCGCAATCGTTTCTGCCGCGCGGCGTTCTTCGTCTGTTTGGGTTTCCTTTTGAACGTTCAGGCGCTGCAAAATGGCGGACGACACGGCCTCTTGTTCGCGCAGCGGGGGCAGGGCGGTTTCTGCCGTTTCGCGGGTTTTGGCTGTTTGGCGCACGGCCGTTTCGGACTGTGCCGCGGCCACGGTCGCCTTTTGCAGAACGTCTTGCGCGGCTGTCAGCGCATCCTGCGCTTCTTTCCAGCGCAGATATAACAGGATGCCTTCGGCGCGGCGCAAATCCGTGCCCAGTTCGCGATACCGCGCTGCCTGTTTGGCTTGCCGGGCCAGTGTAGTCAGCTGACTGGCCAATTGTTCCAACACATCATCGACGCGCGTCAGATTGGATTCTGCCCCTTTCAGCTTTAGTTCGGCTTCGTGGCGGCGTTGATACAGGCCGGAAATCCCGGCGGCCTCTTCCAGAATGCGGCGACGGGCTTTGGGTTTCGCGTTGATCAGTTCGCTGATCTGACCTTGCCGAACCAACGCCGGGGAATGGGCCCCGGTCGATGCATCCGCAAATAACATCTGCACGTCGCGGGCGCGCACATCTTTGGAATTGGCCTTATAGGCAGACCCGATATCCCGTGTGATCCGGCGCACGACTTCCAACAAATCGCTGTCATTGAACCCGGATGGGGCCAGCCGTTCGGAATTGTCGATATGCAGGCTGACCTCGGCAAAATTGCGGGCCGGACGTGTGGCTGCGCCAGCAAAGATCACATCTTCCATACCGCCGCCCCGCATGGCGGTGGGGCGGTTTTCGCCCATCACCCACCGCAACGCTTCCAGCAGATTTGATTTCCCGCAACCGTTTGGCCCGACCACACCGGTCAGACCATCGGCGATGATCAGATCCGTGGGATCAACAAAACTTTTGAAACCATTCAGGCGCAGTCGGGAAAATCGCACAATATTTGCTTTCACTGAGTCTAAGTCCGGCCAGTGTGGCGAACCCAATGGGGCGGAGTCAACGATGTTGCCCCCTTATCCTGCGGCAGGGCGGTAGTTATCCACAACATCTTGGGGTGTTTCGGGGTTGAGCCTTCGGTTCGCCACACATACCCTTGCCCCATGATCATCATCGAACAAACCGATCCCCGGGACCCACAGGCCGTCGCGCTACTGGAACAAAGCCATGCGTTGATGCGGGACTTGTTCCCACCCGAAGACAACAGCTTTCTGGAAATAGACGAACTTTGCGTGCCATCCGTCACCTTTTTCACGGCACGCGACGGGGCACATGTTTTGGGCACGGCGGCCCTTGCCGTCAAAGGCCACTACGGCGAAGTGAAATCCATGTTCGTATCGGATGCCGCCCGGGGCAAGGGCGTTGGGGCCGCCTTGTTGCGGCAAGTGGAAGATGCCGCACGGGATTTGTCCTTGGACAGCCTGAAACTGGAAACGGGGCGGGGGCTGGATGCAGCGCACCGGCTGTACCGGCGTTATGGCTTTGTCGATTGTGAAATTTTTGGCGACTACACACCCAATTCATCAAGCATCTATATGGAAAAACAGCTGGCCTAGGGGCCACCCGGTGTGGCGCGGGATTGGCGAATGTCGCAGTCGAACCCATCCCCGAACGAATTGACATAACATGACATCGTGCTGGTTTGCCGCCCGGGGTTGGCGCGCGTGGGAAAGGGGCAGTCCAGGCGGGCCTGCATAACGGATTGATCGCCTTCCATCGTGCGGGGGCGAACCTTGCACCCGGTTGCAGCCTGAAACGCCTGTGCAAAGCGCACATAGGTGTGTTCCCAATTCGGGGCCCATTCGACGTTTGTGCGCAACGCTTCGGCGCGGTCTTCCAAGCGCCAGACCAGAAACGTGGATTGGTCGACCGTGACCTTGACCGGATCAACACCCGCAAAATCAAGGGACGGCTGGTTGCATCCCATCACAATCAGGCAGACAAAAAGGGCACGTTTCATCTGCGGCAGACTGCAGTGTCTTGGTTAATGAAACGATAATCGGCAGCGGGCGTTTGTTCCCGTACAACAGTAAACGGAGCCACCTATGACACTTCTTGGATTATCCGGCAGCCTGCGCAACGCATCGCTGAACACGGCGCTTCTTCACCATGCGGCGAACGCATTTGGTGGTGATTTTGTGCAGGGCGATCTGAACCTGCCGCTGTACAATGGCGATATCGAAGCAAAGGGCATTCCAACCGCTGTTCAAACGCTGGCCGATCAAATCGCGTCAGCAGATGCCGTGATCATCGCGACACCGGAATACAACAAGAACCTGTCGGGTGTTTTGAAGAACGCCCTTGATTGGGTCAGCCGTACCAAAGGCGCCCCATGGGCCGACAAACCCGTCGCCATCATGTCGGCCACTGCCGGACGCGCGGGTGGGGAACGGGCGCAAAATTCGTTGCGCCTGTGTCTGCAACCTTTTCGCCCCCGGTTGTTGAACGGGCCAGAGGTTCTGGTGGGCGCGGCCCACGAAGCCTTCGAAGATGGCGTTTTGATCAATCCACGTTATGTTGAGGCCGTCGCAAATTTGATGGCGGCACTGAAACAGGAAATGGATCGCTGAATGGCCAAGACGCGCTTGCTGACGGAATTTGGGATGGGCACATCCCTGCGCCGACAAGACTATACCGAAGCGGCAACCCGCGCCCTGAAAGATGCGCTGTGGCACAATTCGATCAATCTGGCCGAACTGTTTGGCCGCGAAAAGGGCGATATGCTGATTGATGTTGAAGTTGGCGTGGCAAATCCTGACGCCGTTGATGTGGATGCGTTGCTGGCTGTTTTCCCTTACGGCCAGCCCACGGTGACTGTTGTCAAAGGCGGGTTGGATGTGCCGCGCGCCGTTGGCAACCCAACAGTGATCGCCAATGCCGCCATTTCGGTATCGTTGAACCTGAAGGATAGCGGCGCATGACCGATCAACGTTTCATCATCGAAATGGGCATGGGCAACAGTCTGTATTCCATGAACTATACCGAAGCGGCGGCGCGTGCGATCCAAGATGCGCTGCGCCATTCCACCATTCCCTTGTTCGATGCCTTGGGCGTGGATCATGCGGACATGCGCGTGCAGGTGACGATTGCCGCACAGGAACCCGAACAGGTGGATTGCGATGCATTGGTCCAAACCCTGCCCCGCGGAACCGTGACGGTGCGGGCGGTGCATGGGGGGCTGAATGTCGCAAACCCGGACACAGGCACCACTGCCGTCATCTGCACGGCGGCGGTCGAAGCCTTTCTGCCCTACATGGGCGATCGCTATTGACCGGCGCAGCCCTTCGGTCTGCCCACGATGTCTGGTGGGCGGGGTCCGCCCACGGGGGCAACGGTTGAAGGGGCCACGCATATGATCGAATGGCGTGACGAAGGTGTGTTGCTGTCGGTGCGCAAACATGGCGAAACCGCCGTGATCGCAGAGGTGTTCACCGAAGCCCACGGCCGCCATGCCGGCGTCGTGCGCGGCGGCACATCGCGCAAGATGGCCCCGGTCTTGCAGCCCGGTGGGCAAGTACAGGTGGTCTGGAAAGCGCGTCTGGAAGATCATCTGGGATCTTACACGGTGGAACCCGTGCGGTCCCGCGCAGCGGGGGTGATGAACGACCCGCTTGCAATGGCAGGGATGAATGCGGCGTTGGGGTTGTTGAAATTCGCATTGCCCGAACGCGCTGCGCATGGCGCGCTATACGAAACATCGGTCATGCTTTGCGATTTGATCTGCGCAACCGAAGCGTGGCCCTTGGCGTATCTGCGTTGGGAAATTCAGCTGTTGGAAGAACTGGGGTTCGGGCTGGATCTGTACCGTTGTGCGCTGACAGGGGAAACACAAGGGTTGCAATTTGTGTCGCCGAAAACGGGCCGGGCGGTGGCAAACCATGCGGCAGGGGAATGGAAAAACCGCCTGCTGCCCTTGCCCGCCTGCATGGTTGGTGACGGACCATCGGCGAATGGCGATATCGCAGAGGGGCTGCGTACGACGGGGCATTTTTTGGAAAAATGGGTCGCGCCCGCCATGGGCGACACCCCGTTGCCGGATGCGCGGCGCCGGTTCGTGGAACGGCTGCTGCGCACCCCCTAATTCAGAATGCGAAATTCCATCTCGTCGCCTGCATCGTTGGACAGCAAAAGAATGGGTCCAGCGGCTTCTGACAGGGTCATGGATTCAAGGGCATCAAAATAGGCAGATTCTTCTGCCAGTGCCGGGCAAGCCATTTTTGTTGCAATGATGGCCGTAATTTTCAGCCACGGGTACGGATCTTCGGTCGATGTGTTGTACCGGTTGCACGGCGCCTGACCGGAAATTGCACCATTCGGGCCAAGTTCCAGTGTAATCGCGCTTTCTGGCGCAGCGCCGTTGATTTCGGTCAGATGATACGTTTTGCCGGTCACGGCATAGGCTGACAGGGTTTCATCATAGACGCAGGCCGACAAAACGCTTGCCGCGGCAAATGGGATCACGAACCGGTTCATTTCACATACTCCGCCGAGGCAACAATGGCATCTTTGGACCGGATGAACCCGCCGATCAGATCCTTGCCAGACCGGTTGTCGATCTTAATCTGAACCCCGATCTGGGGCAGGATCGATTTGATGGCCGGGTCAAAAAAGCCCATGATCTTTAACAGGAACGCTGGCGCGATGCGCGTCTTGATCCCCTGATCAGGGAATGTGGCTGCCAGATGTTCCGCAATATCCGGCATCATCACATAATCGTCTGCCGCAACGATCCGTTGTCCGATGCTGCTGTCTTGTTCCATCGCCGCAATGTGCAGCGCAGATACATCGCGAATGTCCACGACCGGGAACCCGATGTTTGGCTGCATGGGGTCTTTGGCAGACATCAGCCGTTCAATCACGCGCAGGGATGTGCCGTATTTTTCATCCATCGGAATGCCGCATATCAACCCAGGGTTGACAGCTGTCAACTTTATTTCCGGGTGCTGTTTCACAAAGTCCCATGCCGCCTGTTCCGCCAGCGTTTTTGATTTCGCGTATGCCGTTGTCGTGGGGTGCGTGACGTCCGACCAATCATTGGGGCCATAGGCATGATCAGCCGGGCGATCGGTGTGCATGATAGCCACCATCGACGATGTCAGCACCACCCGGGTTACGCCGGCGCGCTGCGCTGCGCCAAGGGCCCGCAACGTGCCATCAACGGCAGGGCGGATCAGGTCATTTTCGTCTTTGGGTGTGGCCATCGGAAACGGGCTTGCCGTGTGCATCAGAACATCGACGCCCACCATCGCCGCATCCCATCCATCGTCTTTGGTCAGATCCAACGTGATGAACGACAGGTTTTCCGTCTTTGTGCCCGTCAACGCTTTGCGCACTTCGGCTTCGCGATTGGGCGACCGCAGCGATCCTTTGACATGATAACCCTGTTCCAACAGATCATAGGCAATGCGTTTTGCGATGAATCCTGTGATCCCGGTAAGAAGAACGGTCTGTGTCATGGGCTGCCCTGTGTGTCGTGTTGGGCACAAGATAAGCGCGCAGCGGTTGGGCACAAGGGGGCCAGAACGTACAAAAGGGCGCCCGGTCGGACGCCCTTTTGAAAAACATGGGGTGGTCTGGGTCAGCCCAGCAAGCGACGGGCGATCACCTGTGCTTGAATCTCTGCGGCCCCTTCGAAAATGTTCAAAATCCGGGCGTCGCACAGGATGCGGGAAATTTTGTATTCCAGTGCAAACCCGTTGCCACCGTGAATTTGCAACCCGTTGTCCGCGGCAGCCCAAGCGACCCGCGCACCCAAAAGTTTTGCCATGCCTGCTTCGATGTCACAGCGGCGGCCGTTGTCTTTTTCAAAGGCAGAAAAATAGGTCAGCTGACGGGCCACCGTGGTTTCCACGGCCATCATCGCCAGCTTATTGGCAACACGGGGGAAGTTGATCAGGGACTTGCCGAATTGTTTGCGATCCTGCGCATAGCGCATGGATTCATCAATTGCAGACTGCGCCACACCAACCGCGCGCGCGGCTGTCTGGATGCGGGCGGATTCAAAGGTTTCCATCAGCTGTTTGAAACCTTTGCCCTGTTCCTGCCCCAGCAGGTTTTCACCCTTCACTTTGAAATCATCAAAGTTGACGGTGTATTCCT
>JAHDBC010000023.1:12484-41776 GCA_020630595.1 Planktomarina sp. | reverse complement strand
GAGCCAGAGCCAGAGCCAGAGCCAGAGCCAGAGCCAGAGCCAGAGCCAGAGCCGAAAAAGTCACGCCGCAAGGGGTGGTGGAATATCGGGGGATAACCCAAACAAAAGGTCCGCGTCACGCGGGCCTTTTGCGTTCAGGCCCGTGTTACCGTGAACCGATACGGTGCATCGTCAGTTTCAGCGGTCGTCAGAACATGCCCCGCTTCTGCGCAGAAATGGGGCACGTCGATGATGGCGGCCGGATCGTCTGTCAGCAGCAAGACGGCGGTTCCCGGTGCCACTTGTGTCAGCCGCTTGCGCAACTTCAGCACGGGAAGGGGGCACAACAATCCCACTGCATCCACTGTTTCGGTCATGCCTGAACCCTGTCCTTTGTTACATCCATTGCCGCGAAGGTGACGATCTGTGCCCGTGACCTTGGCCCCGATACATCCTATGTAGATCGCAGAAGTTCAAGGAGCCCACAATGTTCGGCATTGATCTGTTCGACGCCAGCCTGCTGCCGGCGATGCTTGTCGCATTGATTGGTGGGATGATCAGCTTTGCCAGCCCCTGTGTTTTGCCGATTGTGCCACCCTATTTGGCCTACATGGGCGGTGTATCGCTGGATGATATGGCTGAGGCGCGCGTTGCGCGTCGGCGGGCATTTGTTGCATCGCTGTTTTTCGTGCTGGGTCTTTCGACCGTGTTCATTTTGTTGGGGTTCACGGCATCTGCCCTTGGGCGGTTGTTTCTATCGAACCAGGATTGGTTTGTGATCGGGGCCGGAATTGTCGTGATGATCTTTGGCGCGCATTTTCTGGGCGTGATGCGCATCCCCATCTTGGACCGCGAAGCGCGCATGGATGGCGGCGATCGGGGCGGATCGGCTTTTGGTGCCTATATTCTGGGGCTGGCCTTTGCCTTTGGCTGGACACCGTGCCTGGGCCCAATATTGGGCGCAATCCTTGCGTTGGCTGCTGATACCGCCAGCCCGGGCAAGGGGATGACGTTGCTGGCCACTTATGCCATCGGGCTGGGCCTGCCATTTGTGTTGGTGGCCGTGTTTTTCCCATCGTTGACCGGTGTCATGGCATGGATGAAGCGCCACATGGCCCAGATTGAACGTGTGATGGGGCTGTTGTTGTGGACGGTTGGATTGATGATGGTCACAGGGCAATTTACCGCGTTCAGTTGGTGGCTGTTGGAACAATTTCCGGCGTTGGCCAACATCGGTTAACCCCTTCTTTTTTGAACCGCCCTAGGCTAGCCTTTCACCAAAAGGGCAGTGCCAGTGTCGGATCGTGTGAACCAGAAAGTGCAGCGGCGTCGGGTGTTTTACATTCCCGGCTACGATCCCATTCATCCGCGCAGGTACCGCGAACTTTACCGCACCGAAGGCGCTGAACAGGCGCAGATTTCCGGCTACGACCTGACCTTGCGACCCAAGGTTCTGGCGGGGCGTTACGGTTGGCGGGTGGAAACGACGATAGATGGGGCCGACACCCAAGCGGATTTTCAGGTGCTGGTCTGGTCAGACATTGTGCGCACGTCGATGGAAACGGGGATTATCGGGACCTATCGCCAGCTGGTTTCAACAGCTTGGACGTATATTGGCAGCGGAACCCTGCGCCGGTTGATGAAGCTGCGCATGGGGCCAGTGATTGCGGCCCTGTATCCGATTGTGTTTTTGCTAGTGCAGCTTTTGCTGGCGGTTCTGGCGGCGGCGCTTATCGGTTGGGGGCTATCTTGGATCAGCCCATGGCTGGCCCCTTTGGGGTTGATCGTCGTGCCATTCATCTTGCGGTGGTTCCGGGCCAAAGACCACAAGTTCTATGCCTATTACCTGATGCACGATTATGCGTATTCCGCGCAATCCAAGGGCGCGATCCCACCGGAATTAGAGGCGCGCATGGCAGAGTTCGCCGATGAAATCGCCGGTGCCCTGACAGACGCCGCTGTGGAAGAGGTGTTGGTCGTTGGCCATTCATCCGGGGCGCATCTTGCCGTGTCGATCCTTGCGGATCTGGTCCGTGATGGCCGCATTCCTTCTGGTGGTCCGGCATTGGGGTTTTTGTCATTGGGGCATGTGGTGCCCATGGTGTCGTTTCTGCCTGATGCGTGGCGGTTGCGGCAAGACCTGCATGATTTGGGGTCGGCAACGGAACTGGCTTGGGTCGATGTCACGGCCCCGGGGGATGGGTGCAGTTTTGCCCTGTGCGATCCGGTGTCGGTCACGGGTGTTGCGCAGGATGATCAGGCGCAGCCCCTAGTGTTTTCCGCCGCGTTTACCCAGACGCTGTCGCCCGAAAAACTGGCAACGCTTAAACGCCGCTATTTTCGGCTGCATTTTCAGTATCTGTGCGCCTTTGATCGGCCAAAGGATTACGATTATTTCCAGATCACTGCCGGGCCGCTGACCTTGGCCCAGCGGTACAAAGACCGCCCCGCATCGCGCAGCACGAAACGGGCCGCAGTGTCCAAATTCACATCGCGCACCCCATGATCCCACCGAAACCAAAATCACGGCCCGGTCGGGTGTCATTGTGGCGGTACATGAAATTGTTTCGCCAAGACATTCTGTCGGCCCAACCGGAAAAGCTGTTTCGGGCGTGGATGGCGGAATTCAAGACGCCGTTTTTCCGAAGCTATCTGGTCAACGAACCCGCATTGGTCAAACGCGTACTGAAAGACGCGCCTGATGATTTTCCAAAATCCGACCGCGTCGCTGAAGGGTTGCGGCCCCTGTTGGGCAATTCGGTGTTTGTCACCAATGGCGACGTCTGGAAACGCCAGCGCCGCATCATCGACCCGGCATTCGAAGGCGGACGCCTGCGCGAGATTTTCCCGGCCATGTGGGATGCAACGCAAGCTGCCGTGGATCGTTTGCAGCACGATGCCACCAGTGAACCCATTGATATTGAACAAATCACCAGCTTTGCGGCCGCCGATGTGATCTTTCGCACATTGTTCAGCCTGCCGATCGAAGACAAGGTCGCCCAATCGGTGTTCCACGCGTTCAAGGCGTATCAGCGGGATCAGCCCGTGTTGAACTTGGGCGCGTTGATCCGGCTGCCCAAATGGGTGCCACGGGGGTTCAGGAAATCAACCGTTGCCCATGCCGAAGAAATACGCGGATTGATCCGATCCTTGACCGAAGACCGTTTGACGCAAATCGAAAATGGCGTTGCGCCCGATGATCTGGCGACCAAGATCATGACCACGCCAGACCCGTTGACCGGGGATATTTTCGACCGTGATGAAATGGTGGATCAGGTGGCGATCTTCTTTTTGGCGGGCCATGAAACCAGCGCATCCGCGCTTGCCTGGGCGCTGTATCTCTTGGCAGCAAATCCTGAATGGCAGGACCGGGTGGCCGCAGAAGGGGCAGGGTTTGGCACGCCCGAAATGGCGGCGCTGTCGGGCCTGCGCGACACGCGCGATGTGTTTCGTGAAACCCTGCGTCTGTACCCACCCGTTCCGATGATGGTGCGCGAAACGCAAGCAGATCACGAATTTCGCAACCGTCGCATCCGCAAGGGCGCGCAAATTGTTTTAAGCCCGTGGCATTTGCACCGCCATCAACGGTTGTGGGATGCCCCGGATGCCTTTGACCCCACCCGATGGGACACGGAAAACGGCAAACAATGCCAGCGTGACGCATACATGCCTTTTTCATCCGGTCCACGTGTGTGCACAGGGGCAGGGTTTGCGATGATGGAAGGCGTGATGTTGCTGTCAAAACTGGTGGCGGCCTACCGGTTTGACGTGGTTGAAGATGCGCGCCCCGTGCCCGTCGCGCATTTGACCATTCGGGGCAAAGACGGGATCATGCTGCGCGTCACACCGCGCTAGGACCCTTGCGCGTCTTTCAAAACAAACACGCGTATCGCCGATGCCAGGCCCCGTTCGACGCCCCGATCTTTGTCGATTTGCGCTGCAAGTTCATTGATGGGCAGATTGCGTTTTGCGGCAATGGCCAGAAACGCAGACCAGAATTCAGGCTCTAAAGACACCGATGTGCGATGCCCGCGCAGGGTCAGCGAATGCTTCTGGGGTCGGGTCACCTGTCCCGGTCCCGCATGTGCTGATCCAGATGATGTTTCAATCGAACGGGGTCCGCCGCGTCGCGTTCGCGTTCGGCCTTTGTGCGGCCGAACCTTACTGCGTTTTCATTTGCCTGCGCTTTGGCATCTGATTTTGCCCGGGCTTTGCGTGCCTTGTTTAGATTGACGGGTTGGTTCATTTGGGCCCGATCATGGTTTCGGGGCGGACGACACGGTCAAATGTTTCGGCGTCCACAAAGCCCAGATTGATCGCTTCTTCGCGCAGGGTCGTGCCGTTCTTGTGGGCCGTCTTGGCGACGGTTGTCGCATTGTCATAGCCGATTTCGGGGGCCAAGGCGGTGACCAACATCAGGCTTTCTTGCATGATTTTCTGGATGCGGTCTTTGTTTGCCTGAATGCCGGAAACGCAATTGTCCGTGAACGCGACAGATGCATCGCCAATCAGTTGCATGGATTGCAGCACGTTATAAGCCATCATAGGCTTATAGACATTCAGTTCGAAATGCCCCTGTGACCCGGCAAAACCGACAGCGGCGTCGTTGCCCAGAACATGGGCGCACACTTGGGTCAGCGCCTCACATTGGGTGGGGTTTACTTTGCCCGGCATGATAGACGATCCCGGTTCATTTTCCGGCAGCATCAGTTCGCCCAGACCGCAGCGGGGGCCTGACCCCAAAAGGCGAATATCGTTGGCAATCTTGAACAGGCTGGAGGCAACGGTTTTCAACGCCCCTGACATTTCAACCATGGCGTCATGGGCGGCCAGCGCTTCGAATTTGTTGGGGGCCGTCACAAATGGCAGACCGGTCAGATCTGCCATATGACTTGCAACCGTTTCACCCCAACCTTGCGGTGTGTTCAGGCCCGTTCCAACGGCAGTCCCGCCCTGGGCCAATTCGTATATCCGGGGCAGGGCCCCCTGAACCCGCGCGATCCCCATGCGCACCTGATGGGCATAGCCGGAAAATTCCTGCGCCAATGTCAATGGTGTGGCGTCCATGGTGTGGGTCCGACCGATTTTGATGATGCCATCGAATTCGGCGACTTTCGCTTCCAGCGCTGCGGCCAGTTTTTCCAAACCGGGCAGGGTGACATCCCGCGCGGTCATGGCTGTGGCGATGTGCATGGCTGTGGGGAATGTGTCGTTTGATGACTGGCCCATATTGCAGTGGTCATTGGGGTGAACCGGGTCTTTTGATCCGATCACGCCGCCCATGATTTCAATCGCGCGGTTTGCGATGACTTCGTTGGCGTTCATGTTCGATTGGGTGCCGGATCCAGTTTGCCAGACAACCAGCGGGAAATGATCGTCCAGCGTGCCGTCGATCACCTCTGCCGCAGCTTGCTGGATTGCTGCGCCTTTGTCTTTGGGCAGTTTGCCAAGATCAGTGTTGGCGCGCGCACAGGCAGATTTGATCACGCCCAAAGCCCGCACAATGGCGATAGGCTGGCGTTCCCAGCCAATCGGGAAATTCATCAATGACCGCTGGGTTTGGGCCCCCCAGTATTTGTCTGAAGGAACCTCTAACGGGCCAAAGCTGTCGGTTTCCGTGCGGGTGTCGGTCATGGGAGTCTCCATCAGGTCTGTGCGCGATGGATACGGATGCAGACGGGGCTGCGCAAGGGTCAGGACTTGCGAAAACTGTCCAGGCTTACGACGTCGGCCCCTTTGGGTTCCGCATCGTCAGTTTCTGGTTCTGGCGTTTCGGATTGCGCAACCTTTTCCGGCACATCCGGGTCGTCGCGGACCAGTTCAACCGGGCTTGCGTCATCATCCATTTCGTCATCCTGCGTTTCAAATCGCAGACCGAATTCAACCGATGGATCCACAAAGGTCTTGATCGCGGTATAGGGGATGTACAGCGGTTCTGGATTGTCCCCAAAATTCAATGTCACGGCAAAACCCACGTCCGACACATCAAGGTTGTCGAACCAATGCTGCATCACGATCGTCATTTCGCCCGGGTAACGGTCTGACAGCCAATCGGCCATTTCCACATCCGGATGCAGCGTATCGAACGTTATGAAAAAGTGATGATCGCCCGGCAGCGCACCGGCATCTGCCACATTTTGCAACACCTGCTGGATCAAACCCCGCATCGCATCGTGCATCAGGTTGCCGTATTCGATTGTGTCAGACATCAGCAGAATCTTTCCTTGGGCGGCAGTGTCCTTAGGTTAGGCGACCGGATCGGAAAACAAAACCCATCAACCCAACATCCCATGGGCCAATGCCCCCACAAACGCCGCAAGGGCCAAAAGGATTGGCAGCGGCACCCATCCCCGCCACAATGGAACCGCGGCACCGATGGCAATCAGCACAGGAAACAGGCTGAAGGATGAAAACACCGGCAGCACCACGCTGACCGGTCCGAAAACAACAAGATCGGTTTGCGCAAAATAGACGTGCATCGCAAACCAGATCGACAGATTGGCGATAACCCCTACGATCGCCGCCGAAACCGCTGACAATGCCGCCGCCAGCCACGGCACGGCAAGCAGCCGTTCCAGAAACGGACCAAAAAGAAATATCCATAAAAAACAGGGCACAAATGTCATCCAAAGGGCGATGGTGCCGGCAAGGAATGCTGATCCAATCCCCGATTGACCGTACCCTGCAATCATGGCCACAAACTGGGTCACAAGGATCAGCGGACCCGGTGTTGTTTCGGCCAAACCCAGCGCGTCAATCATCTGGTCTGCGGAAATCCAGCCGTAATCCTGCACAACTGTTTGTGTCATGTAGGTCAGCACCGCATAGGCCCCGCCAAAGCTGACGACCGCAAGCTGCGAAAAGAGCTGTGCCACATCGGCATAGAATCCGGGACGCAGAACCAGCAAGCCAATCAATGGGACCAGCCAGACAAACGCGAAAACGAACGGCGCACGGCCAATGGGGCGTGCACGGGCCGGGGTCTGACGGAGGTGGGGTCTTGGAAAGGCAAGCGCACCAATAAAAAGGGCCGCACCAATCAATATCGGGAATGGCAGCGAAAACAGATACAGCGCCGCGAATGCTGCAAGGGCCAGCGCAATGGCACGGGGACCGTTCAGCGCCTTGCGCGCCAAACGCCACAGGGCTTGCACGATGATCAGAACAACAATGGCTTGGATACCGACGAACGCGCCTTCTACAAACGGCACATTGCCCAGAATGGCGTAGATCGTGGCCAGCAGGGCAATGACAACGGCCCCCGGCAAAACGAACAAAAGACCTGCCAGCAGACCGCCCACAACCCCTGCGCGCTGCCATCCGATATAGGTTGCCAATTGCATCGCCTCTGGCCCCGGGAGCAGCATGCAAAAAGAGAGGGCGCGCAGGAATGCATCCTGTTCGATCAGTTTGTGGCGGTCCACGCATTCCGTCTGCATCAACGCGATTTGCGCGGCGGGGCCACCAAACGACAGGCAGCCAATGCGGAAAAAGACCGAAAAAAGGTGTTGAAGCGACGTCATAGCTCCAATCCCTTGTACATGATGCTGCGCAGTGCAAGGGCGCTGATGCATTCTGCTTCTGGCCGTGTCGCATGGGCCATCATGGATCGTATGGGGACCAGCAGCTGTTCAAGGGCGGAAAAATCCGGGCCTGTCCAATCTGCAAGGTTTTGAAACTGGTCCAACGACCGCACGTACATTGCCCCGAATTTTTCCGCCGCTGCGTCGCAGGCTTGCGGCGAAATGATCATCACGTCTTTGTCGCGGCCATAACACCAATGAATCAATTCTACCAACACTGGCGCAAGGGGCGTGTCAGCCACAATCCATCGCGTCGTATGTGCCGGCTTGCTGTCGACTGTTGCAAGGCCCCGTGCATGCCACCCTTCGATCCCCCCTTCCAGATATGTCGCGCAATGGCCTTTGGCCGTCAAAAGCGCAGCCGCACCCTGGCTGAGTTTTTTGCCCTTTTGGCAAACAAAAACGCAAGGTCCGGCCAGATCATCCAGCGCCGCTGGCTGAACAGGTTTGGACCCCGGAATCAGCCGCGGAAAGGCCGCGTGATCTTCTGGTGTGCAGATGTCAAAAACCAATGGTGGGTTCGGAGAAACGAGTGACTGCCAAAGCTGTTCAGCTGGGGTCGGTTTGGGCGCATGTGCCATGTCATACCTTTCAAATCCAAAGCGAAAAACTTTGGGGAAAGGCGATCCTTGGGCAATGGGCCTGATGGGGTGGTCGCTGGAACCCCGATTGAAAGTGCAGGTTTCTGTTGCCAGGTACCTGCGAACCCCGCCTAACGCTGCAAGCGCTAGGGCTTAGGTTCCAATGTTTCGGACCGCTTAAGCGGCCAGAGCAACTGGTGCTTTGTTGTCATTTGCAACTAGCTTAGGTGAACCGATAACGGTGGTATCTCACCGAAACAAAGCAACATCTTTACACGTCCGTCGATCCTGTTTCGGCCCCATGATCCCCAAATGAAGGATGTTGGTGGAGCCGCCGGGTACCGCCCCCGGGTCCGATCCGCTTATTACATGCGCGTTTATGCCCATAGTCCCGAAGGACACCGTGAACATAGGCGCATGGCGGCGCAATTTGAAGGGGCAAAGCGACGATCCTGTGGCTTTGTTTGTCGAAGATTTTTTGACGCAAACCTCAACTGTGCCTCAATATCACCAAAAAGATCAGCAATCTGTGGCGGCAATTCGTGTGTCTTCAGTGGTGGGGCAGGCTATGATCCGGCGTCTGCTGGACAATTTAATGACAACCGTCAGGGCGTTTCGCGATGATATCGCGGGCGGTCTTACGGTGGAATATGTCATGTGGGTTCCGTTCATGGCGTCCGGCGTGGTGCTGACCACGGACGTCACCATGTTGATGCAAGAACAAAGCAGACTGTTCGTCATGGCGCGCGACACATCCCGGATTGTTGCATTGGGCCAGAAAACCGATGTGGCCGCAGTCGAATTCATGAAAGAACGGCTTGGCAGCCACCGCGATTATATGGTGGCTGTTTCCGTCGACAGTCAGTTTGTAACGTCACGTGTGGCCGTGCCCTACAGCGATGTTCTGATTTTTGGCGGCATGTTCACCGGCGACAACCTGCTGGCGGGATATTCCACGATGCTGATTGAATCTGTGGAAGATCAGCTGTGATCGATTGGGCGCTGCGCAGCATTCGCCGGTTTTGGAAAAATGAGACTGGCGCGGGAACGGTCGATGGGCTGTTCTGGACCCTGTCCAGCCTTGCGATTGCATCCTTTGCGATTGATGGATCCCACGCTTGGCGCAGCCAGACGCAGTTGCAAACGGCGGCCGATGCATCGGCCTTGGCGGCGGCGGCCTATTTGTCAGCCGGGTCGAATGCGGCTTTGGAAATCGCGCTGAAGGTGGGTGACATGAACCTGCCGACAAATGGGGACATGCCGATCATCCGCCAAGACGATGTGACGTTCGGCGTCTACACGGCTGGGGTTGGGTTTGTGTCGTCATCTGACGCACAGGAAATCAACGCGGTTCAGGTTGATGCCCGTCGCATGACGTCGCGCGGCACGCAACTGCGCACCTTGCTGATGGGCATCATTGGACGCGATGGGTGGGATATGTCGGCCCGGGCCGTTGCTGTGCATCGGTCAGGTCACGCGATTGCAATACCAGATTGCCAAGATGGTCTGTTGGCGTCGCACGCGGGGGTTGTTCTGGAAGGGTCCGATCAAATCACCGACGGTATTTGCGTGCATGGCGAATTCCGCCTGATCACGGGGTCAGGCAGTCTTTATGATGCATCCATCACCTTGTCGTCGGCCAGCAACGATACGATGATCATTGGCGGGTTCGGACCCAGCGGATTGACACAGGATCAAATCACGGCCGAACGGTCGTTGCCGAACACCGCGCTGGCTGAAGCAAAAGTGTTGTATCAGGCGCTATCGGCTGAATTCTTGGAAGATGCACAATCGTACACGATCGCGCAGCCAGAATGGGTCGAAAAATTCGGTGTTCCGATCTTCGATGAAAACGCCACGATTTCGGTGATCAGCTCGACCGGGACATGGGTGGTTGATGAAACATTTTTGTCGCCCAATTCGATCTATGCGCACCGCGGCGACGTGATCATTCCACAAGGCACAGATTTGGCCAAGATTGCGATCCTTGCCAGCGGGTCCATCAGCCACGGAGCCGACGTGCTGACGGATACACCCGATGGGCAAAGTTCGCTGGATGATGAAATCGCCACAACCGGCGGAATCAAAGATGACACCACACCCACCAGTACGACGGCGTGGATCAGCTATGACCATACACTGCTGTTGGGCCGCACGATGACCCTGACCGGGGACACCCGCGTCGGCACGCAATCGACCTGCGCTGGCGGCCATTACAGCGGATATTTCCTATCTGCGGGTGACTTTGCACTGGGCAGCGCAAACGCCAGTGTCCCGGTGCAAGGCCTGCTGGCATTTTCCATCGGCGGCGAAATGAAAACCGAAGGCGGCATGTTCGGCGCGGGCGTCTATATGGAAAGCGAAGGGTATCAGCAGCACTACGACGGTACGGATTTGACCGCCTGCGATTCACCGCTGACATCGATTTTTTCTGCGCCACTTGTGTCAAACCAGAAAGTGCGCGCGTCCCGTCTGGTCTTTTAGGAAGTCCCTAGGTTGGCCAGTATCAGCCACGCCGCCAGCCCGGCTTCGATGGCAAAATAAACGGCCAGTTTCTTGATTGGCGGCCCATCAAAAAAGAACGAAAGCACGCGCCCGGTTGCCGCCCCCGCATAGGCGATGCCCAGCGTCAGATAGACCCACGGGTTGGCCAGCAGGATCGCCGCAATCCCTGTGGCCACGAACAATCCGCCCACTGATGCGCGTGCCTCGCTTAATCCCATGTTGGAATGGGTCGGCCCAAGATCCAAAACCTGAAGCGTATAGCGCGGTGCCAGAAAGCCAAATGCGCCAAACGCAATGGTCAGCAGTGCGGCGATGGTGTTGATGATGTCGATCATGGATGCCTCCGTTTGATGATATTACGTTTCGTGACGGCGATTGGTTTCAATTTGGGTGTTCTTGCCTCTTGCGGTGAACCGTGTCAGCGATGGGCCAATCAAAACGCGGCCCGGAATAAGGAGTGTCCCCCATGTTTAACGCATTGGTTGTCGAAAAGAACGAAGATGGCAAAACATCAGCCGGGGTACAACAAATCGGACTTGATGATTTGCCAGCAGGTGACGTGGTCGTTGCGGTGGATCATTCCACCGTCAATTACAAAGATGGGCTGTGCATTGGCCCGGGCGGCGGATTGGTGCGCCAGTATCCCCATGTGCCGGGCATTGATTTTGCAGGCACCGTCGAAACGTCGGACGATGATCGTTACAAGCCCGGGGACAAGGTCGTTCTGACCGGCTGGCGTGTGGGCGAAGTGCATTGGGGGGGCTATGCCCAAAAGGCGCGGGTCAAGGCCGATTGGCTGGTGCCATTGCCCGATGGGCTGACGACGCGGCAGGCGATGGCCGTTGGAACCGCTGGCTTTACCGCGATGCTGGCTGTTCAAGCGCTGGAAGATCATGGACTGAAACCGGGGCAGGGGCCTGTGTTGGTGACGGGTGCTGCGGGTGGCGTTGGGTCTGTTGCGACCGCCATTTTGTCCAACTTGGGCTATGAGGTCGCAGGGGTCACCGGCCGACCCGAAACTGCCGATTATCTGACGTCACTGGGGGCCACGCAGATTGTGCCACGCGAAGAATTGAACGAAACCACCAAACGCCCGCTTGAAGCGGAAACATGGGCCGGGTGCGTCGATGCCGTGGGGGGCGACATGCTGGCGCGTGTGTTGGGGCAGATGAAATATGGGGCGTCGGTGTCCGCCGTGGGTCTGGCGGGTGGGGCGGGTTTGCCCGCGACCGTTATCCCGTTCCTGCTGCGGGGCGTGAACCTTTTGGGCATCGACAGTGTGATGCAGCCCTTTGAAAACCGTCAGGCGGCGTGGAAACGGATTGCCAAAGACCTGCCCATGGACAAGGTCGACGCCATGATCCATCCGGCAACATTGTCTGATCTGCCGCAATTGGGTGCCGCGATCCTGAAAGGGCAGGTGCAGGGTCGGGTCGTGGTTGATGTGAACGCCTGACGATCCGCGTCGAAAAGGGGCTGCCTGCGTCGTTTTGCGTCTTGCATACGTTTGCATACGTGATCACGGTGCAGCATGTCCTTAGATCTTGAGTTTGTCCGCGCTCAGTTTCCGGCCTTTAACGAACCGTCTTTACGGGGCACCGCATTTTTTGAAAATGCGGGGGGGTCTTACGCGTGTCGCCACACGATCTGGCGGCTGAACAGGTTTTACAAGGAACGCAAGGTTCAGCCCTATGGCGCGTTTCCCGCATCTGTCTTGGGTGGCCTGGAAATGGAAGATGCGCGGGATCGTCTGGCCCGGATGCTGGGCATTCAAAGCGACGAAATTTCGTTCGGGCCTTCCACGACGCAAAACGTCTATGTACTGGCGCAGGCGTTTCGGGAATGGCTTGAACCGGGTGATGAGATCATCGTCACAAATCAAGACCACGAAGCCAACACCGGTGCGTGGCGCAAACTGGCGGATCACGGGATCATCGTACGTGAATGGCAGATTGACCCAGCCACGGGTGAATTGAACGTTGCTGATCTGGAAAACATGTTGAACAGCCGGGTTCGGCTTGTCTGTTTCCCGCATTGTTCCAATGTCATTGGCACCATAAATCCGGTCGAACGCATTTGCCGGATTGCCAAATCGGCTGGGGCGTTCACCTGTGTTGATGGGGTCAGCTATGCCCCACATGGTTTGCCAAACCTGCGCAAGCTGGGGGCGGACATATATCTGTTTTCAGCCTATAAAACCTTTGGCCCGCATCAGGGGATCATGGCAATTGGGCGCGATCTTGCGATGGCGCTTCCCAATCAGGGGCATGATTTCAACGGCGGTTCTTTGGAAAAGCGTTTCACGCCAGCCGGGCCGGATCATGCCCAAGTCGCCGCCTGTGCCGGCATAGCGGATTATTTCGATGCGCTTTACCGCCACCATTTCAAAGCGGGTCGGGATGGCACCGCGCGCGCCGAATCTGCCAAGTGCCTGATCCGTGACCATGAAATCGAATTGACCCGGCC
Organism: Planktomarina sp.; assembly: GCA_020630595.1. Taxonomy (GTDB): domain Bacteria; phylum Pseudomonadota; class Alphaproteobacteria; order Rhodobacterales; family Rhodobacteraceae; genus Planktomarina. The sequence continues at coordinate 28,662 of JAHDBC010000023.1, read as the reverse complement.
TGTGGTTGATTTTTTGTCAGACGAACCAAGGGCGCGGCTGTTGGGCACTGATGTTGCGTCAGACCGCGCGCCGACGTTTGCGCTGGACACTGAAAAAGACCCGCGTGATGTGGCCATCCATTTGGCGCAGCTGGGCATCATGGCGGGTGCGGGCGATTTCTATGCGGTTCGGCCGTTGCGCGCGATGGGCATTGACCCTGACCGCGGTGTATTGCGTGTGTCGTTTGTTCATTACACCAGCCCCGCAGATATTGACCGGCTGTTGGAAGCGCTAAGTGTCACCCTCTGACGAGGGAGGCTTTGATGACAACCATAGTTTGGATCCGGCGCGATTTGCGGCTTGTGGATCACGCCGCCTTGCAGGCCGCCGTGGACAAGGGCGCCCCCGTTGTTTGTGTGTTTATCCGCGATCAACACATTGATGCGCTCGGTGCGGCGCCCAAGTGGCGCTTTGGCTTGGGGATCGAACGGTTTGCGCAAAGCCTGAAGGATATTGGCAGCACACTGATTTTGCGCAGCGGCGATGCCCGCGACGTGATCCCAAAGCTGGTTGCTGAAACGGGTGCGACGGCTGTCTATTGGTCGCGCAGCTACGATCCATCGGTTCAGGATGGGGATGCCGAACTGAAAAAGGCGCTGAAATCCGACGGCATCGACGCGCAAAGCTTCAAGGGCCACGTGCTGTTCGAACCATGGACTGTCGAAACCAAAACTGGCGGATTTTACAAGGTTTTCACCCCAATGTGGAAATCCGTGCGGGGATCAGATCTGCCCGCTGCGACGGGCAAAATCACCGCGTTGCCCGCGCCGGATCACTGGCCGGACAGTGAACGTTTGCAGGATTGGGCATTGGGTGCGGCGATGGAACGTGGTGGGGATGTGGTTGCCCGGCACGTGTGTGTCGGCGCGGATGCTGCACAAGATCGACTGGATGATTTTCTGGAAAACAAGGCCAAAACCTACCCTGATGACCGTGATCTGCCATGGAAAGATGGTACATCGCGTTTGTCAGAAAACCTAACCTACGGAGAGATTTCACCACTGCAGTGTTGGCATGCAGGTTGGCGCGCGTTTCACGATGGTGTTGATGGGGCAGAGGTGTTCGTCAAAGAACTGGTCTGGCGCGAATTTGCATATCATCTGTTGCACCACACCCCGCATATCGTGACCAGTAATTGGAAACCCGATTGGGACAAATTCCCGTGGAACGAAGACGAACGCCTGAAAAAGGTTTGGGATTGGAAAAAGGGTGTGACTGGCATCAAATTTGTCGATGCGGCCATGCGGGAAATGTATGTGACGGGAACGATGCACAATCGCGGGCGAATGATTGTTGCCAGCTATTTGACCAAACATCTGTTGTGCCATTGGAAGATCGGACTGAACTGGTTTGCCGATTGCCTGATCGATTGGGACCCTGCGTCCAATGCGATGGGGTGGCAGTGGTCATCGGGATCGGGGCCGGATGCAACACCCTATTTCAGGGTGTTCAACCCCGTCACGCAATTGGACAAATTCGATAAAGACCGGGCCTATGTTGATACATGGATCGCAGAGGGCAAATCGAATCCCGCACCCGAAGCATTGTCGTATTTTGATGCAATCCCCAAATCCTGGAACTTGACCCAAGGTCAGTCTTATCCAGATCCGATTGTTGCGGCTGACGAAGGTCGCAAGATCGCGTTATCTGCCTATGAAAACAGATCCTTTTAGGGTTTCAGGCTTGTTTCCTTAGGCAGTCGCATTAACCTGCATTCCCGCAGGGAGAGGGGAAATTATGATATTCACGAGCACGGACGGCCAGACAAATTTGCCGCGATATTTCAAACAGGTGTTTGCGGTGGCGGCCCGGGGCAAGGTGGGGCGTCTGGATATCGTTTTGCCGGACGGGCGCATCTTCCGCGCCGAAGGATCACAGGCCGGGCCCGTGGCAGAAGTGCGCATTCATGATGATGGCGTCTTTGCCCGGCTGCTGCGCGAAGGGCAACTGGGGTTCTGCGATGCTTATCTGGATGGGGATTGGTCCACGCCAGATCTGCAGGTCTTCATGGATTATTTTCATGCTGGCAACGATGAAATCTTTGACGGCTTTCCGGGCCAGAAACTGGTTCAGTTGTGGGAAAGTTTCCGGTTCTGGTTGCAGCGCAACAACAAAAAACAGGCCCGCAAGAACATCAGCTACCATTACGATTTGGGCAATGATTTCTATGGCCTGTGGTTGGACGATACGATGACCTATTCATCGGCCATTTTTGAAACCGGTCAGGAAAGCATGGAAGCGGCGCAAACCGCGAAATACAAATCCATGGTCGACCAGATGGGGGTCGCCCCCGGGGATCATGTGCTGGAAATTGGCTGTGGCTGGGGTGGATTTGCCGAATACGCTGCCAAAGAACGCGGGCTGAACGTGACCTGCCTGACCATCAGTCAGGAACAGTATAATTTCGCAGTCGACCGGATCAAAAAGGCAGGGCTGCAAGATCAGGTGACATTCAAATTGCAGGATTACCGCGATGAAACCGGCACCTATGACGGCATCGCGTCCATCGAAATGTTTGAAGCCGTGGGTGAAAAATACTGGCCAGCCTATTTCAGCACAGTGCATGATCGTTTGCGGCCGGGCAAACAGGCGACATTGCAGATCATCACAGTGGGCGATGATCGGTTTGAAATTTATCGCAACAGCGTTGATTTCATCCAGAAATATATTTTCCCCGGTGGCATGTTGCCGTCGCCCAAAGTTTTGCGCCAGCAGGTCGAAAAGGCCGGATTGGATTTCGTGAAATCCATTGAATTCGGGCAAAGCTATTCAACCACACTGCGCCGTTGGCACGAAACATTCAACGAAAAGTGGGATCAGGTTCAGGCTTTGGGATTTGACGATCGGTTCCGCCGGATGTGGAATTTCTATCTGACGTCCTGTGCGTCAACATTTTCATCTGCCAACTGCGACGTGGTGCAAGTGACCATTCGCAAACCATCGTAGGCGCCAATGCCCCACATATTTGTTTACGGCACGCTGTGCTGGCCTGATCTTTTGGCCCGTGTCGCGGGGCAGGACAGTCTGACAGTCGCGCCTGCCACACTGAAAGATCATCGGGTGACGTGGGTTGATGGCCATGCATTTCCGATGATCCAAGCCGAACCCGGTGCTGTGGCATCGGGGCATTTGATATATGATTGCACGGCACAGGTTGTGGACCGGCTGGATTTTTATGAAGGGGGGTTTGATTACACCCTTCGACCACATCAGGTCGACACAGACCGTGGCGCAACAGATGCGCTGGTCTACATGCCGCCCGAACATCTGCGTCCCGGTGCCGATTGGAACCTTACCGATTGGATGGATCGTCATGGTGCCATCGCGTTTGAAGCGGCGTCCGAAGTCATGCTGCGCATGGGCCACGACACCCCCCATCAGGTCGCCGCAAAATATGGCATGATGCAAGTTCGCGCGGCGCAACGACTTGCTGCGGCGGATGAACCTTCGACAGCGTCCCCATCCGGATTGGCGGCGGGGGATGTGACGACCGCGGATTACCGTTTGCCCTATGCAAACTTCTTCGCCATCGGCGAAGCGGACGTGACGGTGCCACGGTTTGGGGGCGGTGCATACGGCCCCGTAACACGGGCCGCATTTCTGGGAACAGATGCTGCCATCGTGCTGCCCTATGATCCCGTGCGCGACCGTGTGATGTTGGTGGAACAGTTTCGTCCCGGCCCGTTTTTGCGATCCGATCCGCATCCCTGGATGATGGAACCGATTGCCGGGCGCGTGGATGTTGGTGAAGACGCCAATGTCACGGCCACACGGGAAGCCATGGAAGAAGCGGGCATCACGCTGACCGCCCTGCATCAAGTCCATCAGGGCTATCCCAGTCCCGGGTGTTCGACGGAATTTTTTCATATCTATGTGGGCATCGCGGATTTGCCCGACGACGTGGCGCGCATTGGTGGATTGGAAACCGAAGCCGAAGATATCATGGGCCATCTGGTTGATTGGGCCACCTTTGACAAGCGTTTGAACACGGGGGGTTATCCTGTGATCCCGCTGGCATTGGCTGGCCATTGGCTGGCCCGCAACCGGGATACATTGCGTTCCGCGACTTGAGGTTCCGGCCACACCATCATAGCTAGGACCAAACGAAAGGGTTCAGCCATGACCATCCATTCTGATTTGGCCGCTGCCATTGGAAACACCCCGCTGATCAAGCTGCGTAAGGCCAGCGAAGAAACAGGTTGCACAATTCTGGGCAAAGCCGAATTTCTGAACCCCGGACAATCTGTCAAAGATCGTGCCGCCCTGTACATCATCAAAGATGCAATCGCATCCGGCGCCTTGAAACCCGGCGGCACCATTGTGGAAGGCACGGCGGGCAATACCGGCATTGGGCTTGCACTGGTTGGTGCGTCGATGGGGTTTCGGACCGTCATCGTCATTCCTGAAACGCAAAGTCAGGAAAAGAAAGATATGCTGCGGCTTGCCGGGGCCGAATTGGTGGAGGTGCCTGCGGCCCCTTACAAGAACCCGAACAATTACGTGCGCTATTCCGGGCGTCTGGCTGCAGAATTGGCCAAAACGGAACCCAACGGGGCGATCTGGGCCAATCAGTTCGACAACGTGGCAAACCGTCAGGCGCATATCGAAATGACCGGCCCCGAAATCTGGGCACAGACGGATGGCAAAGTGGATGGGTTCATTTGTGCGGTGGGGTCTGGTGGCACCATGGCCGGTGTCGGCATGGCGCTGCAGCCCAAAGGCGTAAAGATTGGTCTGGCAGACCCTGATGGCGCAACGCTGCACAGCTTTTACACGACCGGCGAGATGAAATCGGAAGGCGGGTCCATCACTGAAGGCATCGGTCAGGGCCGCATCACTGCCAATCTTGAAGGGTTCACCCCTGACGTCAGCTACAACATACCCGACGCAGAAGCATTGCCCTATGTCTTTGATCTGCTGCGTGACGAAGGGTTGGTCTTGGGCGGATCGTCCGGAATTAACATTGCCGGCGCGGTTCGCATGGCGCGTGATATGGGGCCAGGCCACACCATCGTGACGATTTTGTGTGATTATGGAACCCGGTACCAGTCGAAACTGTTTAACGTGGAATTTCTGAAATCCAAAGGGTTGCCGGTTCCGGACTGGTTTCTGGCCAGTCGCACGGTGCCCTCTGTCTTCGAAGAATAAGGCAATTTAAAAATGCTAAGAATTGTTCTCGCGCTTGTCTTTAGTGTGCTTGCACAGCTGTCGCTGGCCCAAACCGCGACCACAGCCCCGAATTATGACAGTTGGGGCCAGCTTGCATCCAGCGCGGAAACAACGCTTAGCGAAAGCGATCCATCCGACAGTTATCTGACCAATCTGCGCGATGCGGTGGTCCGATGGCGGCAGCAATTCTTTGATCAACAGGATGTGAATTCCAATCGCATTCAGACCCTGAACGAACAATTGCTGGCGTTGGGTCCCGCCCCGGAAGAGGGCGCATCAGAACCCGACGAAATCGCCGCGCGGCGGGCCGATCTTCAAGATCAGCTTCAGCAAGCCGAAGCGCCACGCATCCGTGCGGTCGAAGCGTTGCGCCGTGCCGACGGGATCATAGCGGAAATTGACGACATTCTAAACCAGCGCGATCGCGATGCATTGTTTGAACGTGTGCCGTCACCGATCAGCCCAACGGCGTTTGGTCTTGCCTATGACGCGCTATCTGAAACGGTGGTGGAAACGTGGCGCGGCGTAGACGTCGCCTTGGCAACCCCCGCCAACCGGCAACAGGCATCAGAAAATGCACCCCTGATCGTGGTTTTGTTGGCCATTGGTTTGGTGCTGTTGTTCAAAAGCCGCAGCGTTGTGGGGCGCTTTTTGGGCCGCGTCACTTCCGATGAACGGGTCCATACGCCCGGGCTGTTGGGGTTGATTGTCTCCTTGGGGCAGGTGGTCTTGCCCGTGGCTGGGATGTACCTGATTGCCCATGCCCTACGTCTGACCACATTTTACGGCACACGCGGTGAAGCCTTAATCGACGCCGCGCCTGATCTTGCGCTTGTCTTTTTCGCGGCCCGTTGGATTGCCGGGCGGGTGATGCCCGCAGAACCCAATCTGCCAAAGCTGGTTCCCGTGCCGGATGACAAACTGGCCGTAGGGCGGTTTTGGGTCGGTGTCTTGGCGTTTGCGCTGATCGGGTCGATGCTGATGATCGAATTCGGGTTTTTGGATGATTACCCGTTGGACATCGAAGCGACGCTGGATTTTCCATGGAATTTGATTGCAGCGGTCGGTCTGTTCGCGCTGGGCCGGATTTTCATGAAACCCGAACCGCGCCCAGAAGGCGCAGAAGTGCCCACGTCGAAACTGGCATTTGACCAACGCCGTATCCTGTCGTTGCTGGGGCGGCTTTTGTTGGCGACATCTGTGGCATCTGTTGTGCTGTCTGCACTTGGGTATTACGCGATCACCGAATTCCTGACCTATTCCGTCATTCAAACGCTTGGCATCATCGGGATTGTGCTGGTTTTGCATCAGGCCGTGCGGGATGTGGCTGATTTTCTGGTGGGGGCTGGCAACGCGTCAAATGCGCTGTGGCCCGTTTTGGTCAATTTCGCCATCGCCCTGGGATCAATCCCTTTCATCGCCCTTCAGTGGGGGGCCACGACGGATGATCTTTCTGATCTGTGGCGTAACTTTAACGAAGGCGTTTCTTTGGGCGATACCCAGCTTAGCCCGACAACCTTCTTGTTGTTGATCTTTGTGTTTGCGCTTGGCTTTCTGTTTACGCGCATCGTCCAATCAGCATTCCGCAATTCAATCCTTCCGCGCACAAACATTGAACAGGGCGGGCGCGTCGCGATTGTGTCCGGGTTGGGATATGTGGGTGTTTTCGTATCCGCGCTGATCGCAATATCGTCTGCAGGGTTGGATCTTTCGTCGCTTGCGATTGTTGCGGGGGCCTTGTCGGTTGGTATCGGGTTCGGCCTGCAAAACATCGTGTCCAACTTTGTGTCCGGGATCATCTTGTTGATCGAACGCCCCATTGGGGAAGGGGACTGGATCGAAGTTGGCGGCAACATGGGGATCGTGAAAGACATTTCCGTGCGCTCGACCCGCATCGAAACCTTTGACCGGACCGATGTGATCGTCCCGAATGCCGATTTGGTTTCTGGTACTGTCACGAACTATACGCGCGGCAATACGGTGGGCCGCATCATCGTGACGGTGGGCGCGGCCTACGGGTCTGATACGCGCAAGGTCGAACAGGTCCTCAAAGACATCGCCGAAGCCCATCCGTTGATCATGATGAACCCGGCCCCTTTTATTGTCTTTGCAGGGTTCGGGGCTGACAGTCTGGATTTTGAAATCCGCGCAATTCTGCGCGACATCAGCAACGGCATGACTGTGAAAAACGAACTGCGCCATCAGATTGCAGAACGTTTTGCCGCCGAAGGCATCGAAATTCCATTCATGCAACGCGACATCTGGATCAAAAATCCAGAGGCTTTGATGCCCCCAGAAAAACCGGAATAACCCGCTTGCATCCCGTGGGTCGTTTCATTAGATCGGTCGTCGGACAGGTGGCCGAGTGGTCGAAGGCGCACGCCTGGAAAGTGTGTAGGCGGGGAACCGTCTCGAGGGTTCGAATCCCTTCCTGTCCGCCACTTCCCTTCTTCGAAATAGGTCCCCCGTACCCGATCCTGATGAACCTGGTTGGTCGTCAGACAGAACACTTTTACGAAGGTCGTTGGTCGAACCCAAGTTCAGCGCGTTTTCGGCGCACGGTTGCGCCATTTGACGGCTGAGCTGTTCATTCAAAGTATCAATTAACGGTGGTGGGGTCTTATTAACGACCCATTAACAGATGCTATATTCGCACTCTAACGGTGCGCAGACGGTCATTTGAAACGGTCCTTGCAGACATTTTTTGCTGCGAAAGGACCACAGGATGAACTTGTTTGCGTATTCAAAGGGTCGCCAGAATGTGCATGGCCCGCTGATCGAAGTGCTTCAGACAGCGCTTGAAAAAGCCGGCTGCCCGACGGGCGGTGTGGATGGCGTGTTTGGTGGTGGCACCGAAGCGGCCGTGCGCCGCTGGCAGCTGCTGAACGATCAAGATGAAACCGGCGTCGTGGATGTTGCGATGTGGGAACGCCTGACCGGGTTGCCCCGGCCCACAGCGTTCGATCTGTGCCTACAGGTGACCGCAGCCTTTGAAGGGCACGGGTTCGGCAAGGCCGCGGGCAACCACGACAGGGCCGGTATCACATGGGGCATCATCGGTTTCACGATGCACAGCGGATCCATGGCGGGCGTTCTGAAATCCATCGATGCGGATACTGAACTGCAAGGCAAAGCCCGGTCGATCTTTGGAAGCGACAAGTGGAAGACCCTGATTGATCTGGCCAAATTGCCACTCACAGGCCGGAACAAAGCATCCAGCCTGCAGACAATCCGCGACTTCGGCGACAGCATTTCAGTTGGGACGCGCAAGGCGACACTGCGGGCCGATTGGGCGCGGGCCTTCAGCCGGTTGGGCAGCTTGCCCGGTGTTCGGGCAATCCAAATCGCGGCGGCAAAGGACAAATACTGGGACAAGGCGGTTGGCTACGTCCACGACATGCGCGCGGACGATATGCTGGATGTTGCCATCCTGTTCGACACCACTGTCAACAACGGATCGGTTTCGGGTGAACGGCGCCGGATGATGGAATCCACCCGCGCACCCAGCGGGGAACATCGCCGGGTGCATTGGGCCAATGCGATTGCCGATGCATCCAGCACAAAGTACCGCGAAAACGTTCGGGCCCGCCGCATGACGATTGCCATTGGCGAAGGGACGGTTCATGGCGGTCGATATCTGCTCAGCCAATGGGGCCTGATCCCATCGCCGGTACCATGGGATGATCTGTCGAACCCTTCGGTTCTGACTTTGACCCCTCAGGCACCATCCGCAAGCGACCGCCCGGCGGGGATCGCGGACAGTGTCGCTGAATGGTTGGGCGGTATTGTGGGCGGCGCACTTGGTGGCAGTGCTGATCCCACGCCAGAGCCGGATGTACACAGCCCGTCGGTTATCCCGAGTGTGAATTTCATGGAAGAAGTGCCCGTCCCATCGGGGTTCAACCACGGCCTGCGTCATGCCGGAAATTCGATGATGATTTCGTATTTCGGAATGCCGCGTGGTGATTTCAGCAGCGCTTGCCGTGAACCAAACAACGCCACATTCCGCAACTTGTGCCGCTTTGGCGCGACGCTTCCGGGATTGGGCAACATGTGGTGGGGGCTGGAAGCGGCGTTGGAAGACGCAGCAGATGCCATGGTCACCATCGAACGCCGCAACCCACGGCTGTTTCAGGAACTGGGCAGCGCAGGCATGGGCTGTTGCCGTTGGGTTCGTGGATCGACATCGACGATTTCAAACCATTCATGGGGCAGCGCAATCGATTTCACGGTTGGCGGGTCCATCGATCCCTACAACAACGGAAAAATTCGACGCGGCATGATCGACGTGATCGAAGTCTTCAATGAATTCGGTTGGTATTCGGGTGCTTACTTCCGGCGTGAAGATTCCATGCACATCGAAGTGTCCGCCAATCTGTTGGAAAAATGGGCAGCTGCTGGTTTGATCCCGCAACCCACGGGCACCACGCATGGGCATCGCACTTTGCAGATGGGCGATCGGGGTGACGCGGTGCGCGCGTTGCAGCGGTTGCTGAACAAGGTGGGTGCCGGCTTGGGCGTCGATGGGGCCTTTGGACCCGCCACGTTCAATGCGCTGAAAGCCTTTCAAATGCGCGCGGGCCTTACGGCGGATGGCATCTATGGGCGCCAGTCTGCGGCAGCACTTGATGCCGCCGTGGCAGAGGTTGCGTAGATGGCACGCGCGTTCTCCCGGGCAGGCAGCATTTTGTGCTGCCTGTTCTGGGGTGGGGCCGCCCTTGGGGACGCCCCGCCCATCACCCTTCCGTCCACGGGCCAGGTCTTGGATTGGGCGTTTGATCCATCTGCCTGCCAGATTGATGATGGTGCGTTTGAATGTTTTCCAACAGCTGACCGTTCAATTGGCATTTCAGTTTCCGATACAGGGCTTGTCGAAAGTCTGCGCCTGATTTGGGAAAATGGCCAAAGCCAACCCGTATCCCGGCCCTATGACGCGCTGATCGGGGATGCGATTGGGCCATTTTATCGGGGCGTCTTCACCCAAGGTGATCCCTGTGATCCGGATGATCCGGCATTGGCCCACAGGATCGCGGGCGAGCACGGCGTTTTGATGGTCATCAGCGGATACAGCGTATCCACAACATCGCCGCCGTGTGCCGATTACGTGCCACCCCCGCGGCGCTGGCACATGGTGTTCGGGACAGGGGGCGTGTTTGGCCCCTGCCTGCTGCATCTTTCTGCCACCCAAAGCGCGCGCCAGGCACGCGCCTTTAGCGAAACGGTCGCAGACCTTCATTCAAGTGGCTGGTCCTGCCAGGCGCTGATCCAACCCCAATAACCCACCCAGCAAAGGAGGCTTCTTATGCCAGACGAAACACATACCGACCAAAATGATCAGATCGAAACAATTCAGGAACAGGATCTTCTGACAGGCGTTCTGGGAACGCTGTATCGCAAACTGACCATGGGCAATGATGATCGCATCCGGTCCAATCAACAATTCTTTGCGTGGCTGCCGACGGGCTATGCCGTGACCCCTGAAAGCATGCGCTTTTTGAAAACACTGATGGGGCAAAGCGCCACGGACCAAAAAACGCTGCGCGAAGCACGCGAAGTGGTCGAAGCAGCCGATCAGGTTCGGATTGCAAAGGAAAAAGCCCGTGCCGATGCCGAAGCCAACGGGGAAGATGTGCCCGAAGGTGAAGATGTCATCACGCCAGAAGTCGAAGCGGCGCAAAGTCAGGCAGATCAGGTTTACCAACGCAACCAAGACACCGCTGAACGATTGGAACAGGCCGCACAGTTTTCAGAAATCCTGAATCAGGTTCCTGCAGTGCCCACCTTCGAAGCGGACAAGCCCGCGGCGATGGTCTTGTACCAATCCCAGACCGATGTGCGCCATGTGTTCAACAATGTGCTGCGGATGTGTGAAACCGCCAGCTACAAATTAAGCGAGGATGAAAAGAAAAAGATCGAACGCCTGCGCGGTCTGTTTGTTGAAAAATACGAAGAAGAAGATCTGATTTCGGGTGAAAAAGTCACCAAGTTCCGCCAGTCCCGGCTGGATCAGCAGTATCGCCAGCACATGATGGCCTATGAAACGGCCATGATGGAATATCAAAACCTGCGCGCCGAAGCCATGGCTGGGACGATCCCGGGGGCCACGATGCGGTTTGCGACCCAAGGGCCCGTTTTGGAAAACCGGGTGAAGTTTGCCCATGATGCTTGGGTCACCAACGGACGCAAGAATGACGTGGAAAAGGTCGCGGCCTATCTGGAAAGCGTTGGCCTGCGGGATGCCGGTTTGATCAAACGCGATTTGTGGGCCCGCCAGCGGTCCATCCAGATTGCGTCGCCTATGGCGGGCACGTTCCTGCCCACGTTGCTGGCGCCGTCCAGTTTCCTGGAAGAAGACGCAGGCTGGATGAAATTCACGTTTGACAGCCGCGAACATTCCAATTCCTGGGATCACAAGGCCCGCCAGACACAGGTCAAAGGCAAGGCAGGTGGCGGATTTGGTCTGTTCCGGGCCAGACAAACCGCCGATGTGACACGGGGCAAGCAAGTCACCAAAAGTGATTTCAAGACCGAAGGATTTTCGTTTTCCTGTGAATACACGATGACGTCGATCTTCCGCCCTTGGTTCGACCGGGCATTCTTCCAGTCCAACATGATCCGTCTGCCCGCAGGAATGGAACCGATCTGCGATGGCGAAACGCCTCCGTCTGGTCAGATGACCTGTTTGCCAACCCAAGTGGTCTTTATCAAAGATTTGAAAATGGACATCTACTTCGCGGAAGGCGAACGGGAAAGGTTCCGCAAGACCGTAGATGTGGATACGGGCACGCAGGTGTCATACGCCGGGATTGGCGGTTTGCAGGTCGATGTGGCACACGATTCCCTGTCTGCCGGTGGCACCAACACCTTTGGGTCCCAGCGGCAGTCGCTGTCCAGCAAGGGCATGCAGATGATTGGCTTCATGTGTGATATCTTGCCGAAATGCCCGGTTCCGCTGGATGATCCAAACATCACGTGGGGCGCGCCTGACATCGCCATCGACGTTCCCGAAGCCGAACCAGAATTGGCCTAGGATCAAACCATGGGACATTTCACCAGTGAAATCGCACAAGAGTTGGAGGTGGCCGTTCGCGGCCGCCTTTCCCACTGGACCCAAGATGGACTGGATTTTGCCCAGCTTGATATCCCGTGCCTGTTGAACAGTGCAGTCACACAACAGTTGATTGATCGTCCAGACGACATCCCCGAACCGGGATCGACCGTCGATGATGCGGCCATGGTTGCGTATCTGTCTGAACTTGATCTGATTGCGAACCCGTCATTGCAAGGGGCAGGGACCGTGACGCCGTCCAACCAACAGCTGACACATAGTTTTCGCAGCTGGTTGGATCGTGCACGTCCGTTGGATCGACCATTGTCTGTGTCCGAACAGACCGAACTGACCGCTTTGACACAGGCGCTGTATCAAGGCGAAGATCACTTTAGCGAACGAACCGCTGGCTATGATCGATATCTGACACTCAAATCTGCAGTGCTTGATCTGGCGGTGTCCGTATCCGAAGCCGAAGCGGAACATGGGCCGGATGATCCGGCCGTGGCCCGTTTGCGATTTCAGCATGACATGGCACAAACGGATTTGGCCACCATCGGCAACGCGCAATATTATGAATCCGTAAAGGAACGGATTGCGGACCTGACAGAAGATCTGGATGTGCGCTGGTCTGATCTGCGCCGCGCGTACGAAGCAGGCCAAATTCAAGATGCGCAAACCCATCGCAAGTTTGCGGTGACATCGGTCCAGAAAATCCCTGCATCCCATTGGCAAACAGTCAGGATCACCCCCGCCAACCCACGCCCCGGGGAATTTCTGGGCATCGATGAAGTGATCGAACAGATTGATGCTGAATTGTTCGTTGTTCCCATCAACAGATCCGCGTGGTTCGACGAAGCATTGCTGACCAGCGGCGCATGGGAATGGGCGATGCCCGGTGTGGACACGGTGATCAGTGACGGCAAGGGATTTGGGGAAATGGCCAACATCCCAAAATCCATGGTTCTGCTGCGCAAGGTGCAAATCAAGGCCAAGGTTCCCACCAGCAGCTTTGAAGATCCGGCAAAAACCGTTGCAACCATCCCCAAATTGGGGCGGATGGTGATGCCGTTTCAGGTCAAACGGGTCGACGGTGTCGCGTCAAAACATCAGGCAGTGGTCGCGCAACCGGCGAAACTGGCGGCGACTGTTCAAACACTCGCCCGAACCGGATCGCTGAAGGAACGGCGCATGCAAATGATGCGCGCGGGCGGCAAACAAACGCGAATGTCGCGCGATGTGCTGTCTGCATTGCGCAAAACAGAACGCAAAACCGTCGCCAAGGCCAAATCGGCCCCGCAAAAATCGGCGCGTGTTTTGCCAAAAGTCGCACTGGGCAAATCCCTCCGGATCGGTGGATTAAAGGCATCGCTGAAAGGCCTGCGCCCATCCGCTGTTGCAACGCAGGTCAAGATTAGCGTTTCCGGGCGTTCCAGTTCGAACCGGCCGGTTATTCACTTTGTTCCAAAATCAGGGGGGCCACCGACTGCGGTGAAGGTCATCCATGATCAGCAGCAAATCAAACTGCGTCCGGGTGATTACAGGGTGACGGTATCCGGTTTGCCCGAAGACAGCATTTTTGCCCCCATGGAATTGCGGGTTTCAGGCGCGTCAACAAACGTCACAATCCCCATCAAGCCAAAGTGGAAAACAATGGAATTGTCTGCATTCGACGAAGGCGCCGAAAATGGTGCGGTGATTTTTGGATATCTGGTGCGGCAGATGCCGATGCTGCCAAAGGAGAGTGCATGATTTCTGAAATTCATCCTGCAATTGGCGCAGAAATAACGCTGCAATAACGCTGCAATACGCTGCGCTGACTATGCACGTGACAGGGGTGTCCTATGGAAATGCCGAAAGGAAATTTGATTCGTACCAAAATGCAGCGGCTTCCCGCGTTGCATAATTCCCTTGCACAAACTCGACCTTCCCCGAATAATTCCAGGAAGAGTTTAACTTCAAGTTTGGTCAGCAATTTCGGGTTACCTCCCCGGTATTGCGATGACTTGATCAAGGTCGGTCAAATGTCCCAAGGCAATAGGACACCCCAGCTGCTGAGCTTTCATCTTCTGGGTCCATTCGCCGTTTTTGATGCGGACGGCAAAGATATTACCCCGAAGTCCCAAAAGGCTTGTGCACTTTTGGCGATGCTTTCCCTGTCGCCGCGCCAGACCCGAACACGGGTCTGGCTGAAGGATAAATTGTGGAGTGATCGTGCCCCCGCGCAGGCCGCCAATAGTCTGCGCCAGTGCCTGCATCACCTGCGGCAGCTGCAAAAGCCCGATGCCGCCCCATTTATGGAAATCGATGCCTCTGTTATCCGCCTGGTCCCAGGAACCATCCAGCTTGACCTGACAGACGTGTTCGACCCATCAACGCCATCCGCTCCGGCGGCCCAAACGCTTTTGCAAGAACAGCTGTTGGAAGGGCTGGATATCCCGGATCCGGAATTCGAAGATTGGCTGTCATTGGAACGGCAGGTCTGGGAAACAAAAGTTACCGATTTTGTGGCCAACCAAATCAGTCCCCCTTCAGATGGGGATGTTGTACCAGACGCCGCACCCGATCAGGTGCCAAATGCGCTGTTGGGGCCATCGGTGTCTGTCCAAGCCTTTCGGATCGAAGGCGACGCGGATATGCACCCTTATTTCGCCGAAGGGCTGGTGGACGATCTGATCGTGTCACTTTCGAAAAATGCATGGCTTAAGGTGATTTCAAAAAACGCCCCGCGCGGAAACGCGGTCCTTGTCGCGTCGGCGACAGACGGGCCCGGGCCCCATATGGCCCGCTACACCATTGATGGTGCCTTGCGGTTCTTCGGTGAAGAAATCGGCGTGCAGGTTATCTTGCGCAAAAACGATACCGGCGAAGTGATCTGGAGCGAAAATTTCAAACTGGAAAATGCCCGGATTTTTGAAGCGCGCGATGACATTTCGCGGCAGGTGTCACAGCATTTGACACAGCAATTGGGATTTCACGAACAGCATGTCGCATACCACGGCAGCTTTAACGATCTTGAAACCTGGCAACATGTTCATCTGGGCAAATGGTACATGTCGCATCCCAATTCAGACAACATCGCGCAAGCACGCCTGTGCTATGAACGGGCGCTTGAACTGGATCCTGATCAGCCCGAAGTGCTGTTTGCCCTGTCGTGGTGGCACATTTGGCAGGCGTGGACCCGTATCGGGGCCCCGGGTTCCCATGAACATCTTGTCCAGGCGTTCGATTTTGCCAAACGCGGCCAACGTTTGACGCCCCAAGATGCCACAAGCTACGCCTTTTTAGGGGCGATCGAAATTTTGCGGTCCAACCCCGGTGGGGCCTTGGCCTTGCTGGACGAAGCGTTGCAGCGCAACCCAAGCTTGGCCTTTGCCTATGCCAACAAAGGAAGCGCACTTTTGCAGTTGGGGCGTGCCGCTGAAGCTGCGGACATGCTCGAAACAGCGACGATCCTGAACCCATATGATCGTTACCGTTTCCACACGTTGGGCGAATTCGCGTCCGCCTGTTATTTCGCAGGGGACTACGAACGGGCGAAAACTGCGGCGCGCAAATCCCTGATCTTGTCACCAAAATATTGGTATCCAACCATCATTCAAATCGCGGCGGACCATCGGCTCCATCCGTCGGACCCACACGCGATGCAGCATGCACTGTGGCAGCAAGTGTCGCGCGACTACCCGGATATTTTTGACCGGATAGCCGATATCCCGTTCAGTGATCCCGCCATGAACGCGGACTTTGCAAGCATATTGAAAAAGATTGCCTCGGATGACCAAATACTACCAAAGAATAGATCAGCTTCCTGAATTCAGCGACCTGTCCGAAGCCGATCAGTCCGGATCGCCAGATCTGTCTGTCCTAAAGTCATCCGGTTTCTTGTCTTGGCTGGCGGGCAAGGTGTTGGATCGGCCTTTG
>JAHDBC010000023.1:0-12384 GCA_020630595.1 Planktomarina sp. | reverse complement strand
TCCGACATGCCCCAAAAAGTGCAAGAGATTTCGGAAAATTTTGCCCGCTATGTGGTGAATCAATCGGGCGGTCGCCTGAATGCCATCAACGATTTGTTTCGCCCTGCGGCTGCCGTCGTCGCGCGGGACTATTTCGGATTGTTGATTGATGATCTGGACGGGTTTGCGATTGATTCATTGGCTGTCAGCACCATGCTGTTTTCAGATTTTGGCGGGCGCGAAGATATACGCACGCTGGGCCTGCAGGGTGCTGCCGGTCTTAAGGCCGTTGTTGACCGATCCATCGATGCGGTGATCGCAGGCCACGACACCCGTGACACCCCCATTGCGCGGCTGGCAAGGCAACACGCGGATGATCCCCTTGCGGTGCCACGCGCGGAAATTCATGCGATCATGTTGGGGATGATCTCCGGATTTGTTCCGACGAACACATTGGCGCAGGGCAACATTCTTGATGTCTTGATGACCCGCGCAGATGCCCGGCGCCAGATGGATCGCGCTGTGGCGTCCGGTGATGATGCGGCCATTGAAGCCTGTCTTTTGGAAGCGTTGCGGTTCAAGCCCATTCGGATCGGGCCGCATCGGATTGCACGCACCGATTTTGAACTGCCAAGCGGCCGCAAAATCAAAAAAGGCGACACGGTCATGGCTGCGACCCATGCGGCTATGTTCGACCCAAAGCATGTAAAATCCCCCGAACAATTCCGGCCTGGCCGGGCAGGTGTGGGCCACAAAATGGTTTATGGTTATGAATACCATTGGTGCCTTGGGGCCGATCTGTCGAATGTGCATATGACAGCTGTGTTCAAGGTGCTGTTTTCGCAAACTGATCTGCGCCGGGCCAAGGGGCGCGCAGGTCGGTTGACCCGGTTGGGTGCTTTTCCCGACCGGCTTGATTTGCAGTGGACCCCAAAACCCAAAGCGCAGCCGACGGTACGAAACCTGACCACTTTGTATTTGCCGCTGAAAGACGATGCGGATCCAACAGATCTGCGCGAAACCCTATCGAATATGGGGCAGCGGACGGACAGTTCCGTTTCTGATGTGATGATTGCGCTGGATGAAACAGGCGTGTTTCATTTCGTGTCAGGGACCGTGGTTCCGTTGATCAGGTCCAAATCGGGGGCGGCGTTTCAGGCCGCTGTTATCGAATTTTCCGCCGATGGGGATGCAAAGACCGCGATTGGACTGTTGGCAAATGTGCTGAAAGACGCCTTGGAAGGGCCGCTTCAAAAGACCGTGGAAGGGGCAGAAGGCCGCGACATTGATCACATCTTGCGTACAGCCGCGGTGGATGTTCGCCCGCTGGCGCGCGGCGCGACGGGCTTGTGTTTTGAAGGCACGCCGGGATTGTCCGTCGCCAAAATTCAGGATGAAGACGCGTTGGCCGATGCAGCCCGGGATGCGCTGGACCGGGTGCAGGCATATGGGGCCGGATCAGCACGCGAGGTTATGATGAAAGTCCGGGCCGAACTGCGCAAAGATGACCAGCTGCGGGCCATCATGGATCGTCCGCCATCAGGCTATGGCCCCGAAGCGCAAAAGCCGTTTTCTGCGGCAATCACCGGTATTTTGGGTCAGCTGTTTGCAATCCGCTGGTTGCAGGTGGTTGGGGCCGTCGTGTTCGCCGGGTTTGTGTTTTGGCATTCCCAGGCCCTGGGTCTGGCGAACGCCGGGCTTGGCGCGGCTGTTTTGAAGGTGACGATGTCCGTGCTGATTGTTTTGCTGGGGGCACTTGCCATCGTGTTCGTGCTTGTGTTGGCATATGTGATTGTGCTGCGGCGCAAGGAACGGCGCAATACGCCATCAGATTTGGAACCAACCGTTGCCCACATGGATGATGTGACGCGGGCCGAAAACTTTGGCCCGAACAACCATCTGATTTCGATCACACAGACGGAACCCGGATGGTTCCGTGCATTTACCCTGCGATTTGTTTTTCTGGCGATCCAGCTTCTTGCGGTGCATTGGTTTCAGAAAGGCAAATTGATGCATATCGGGTCGATCCACTTTGCCCGTTGGGTCCGGTTTTCGGGAACAGATAGCCTGATCTTTTTCAGCAATTATTCCGGCAGTTGGAATTCGTATCTGGAAGATTTCATTCAGAAAGCATCTGATGGCCTGACAGGAATCTGGAGCAATTGCATCGGTTTCCCAAGAACCCGTTACCTGATTTTTGAAGGGTCCCGCGATGGCAAGAACTTCAAGGATTGGGCCCGCAACAGTCAAATTCCAATGGCGTTCTGGTATGCAGCCTATCCAAAGCTGAAAACGGCGGACATCAAACGCAACGCTGTCATTCATGCGGGGCTGCATGCGCCCACGGATGATTTTCAGGCCAGACAATGGCTGTCGCAATTCGGGTCGCTGGCGAAAGACAATGATGTTCTGGAAAAACAGGAAATCCAATCGATTGTATTTGGTGGATTCAAACATCGTCCAAACAGCCAGATTTTGGGGTTTGGTCTAACGGATCAGGCCACACCGCAGGCGGTGCAAGAATTTCTGAAAATTCTGCGCCCGCATATGTCTTGGGGGGAAACACGAACGACAGATGTCGTCTGCCAACTTGCCTTTGGACCCGCAATTTTGGATCGTTTGAATTTTGGGCGCGATCACCGGGGCAGGGTGCTGCAGAATTTCGCACTGCCCTATCAACAAGGGATGCGTGCTGATTTTCGGGCGCGGGTTTTGGGTGATGATGGCGAACAACATCCGGATCAATGGATGTGGGGCAATGCCGATAAGCCGGTCGATATCATCGTGATGGTTTTTGCGCCCAACCCAGCTGAAATGACAGCGTTCTGCAAGCGCGTGTCGAAATCAGCATCCGCCGCATTTTTGGCGGAAAATCTGGCACAAGATACAAGCTTGCCTGACACGAAAGATGGTGCGTTCCGCGAACCCTTTGGGTTTCGTGATGGAATATCACAACCCATCATCAAGGGATCATCGCGATCCTTTACCACGCAACATCAAAATCAGGTGCTGGATGCCGGTGAATTTCTGTGCGGCTACCGTGACGGCAGCGGGCGCACATCGGCAAGTGTTCATCTGGATTATTCCAAAGCATGTGCCGCCCATCTGCCACTGGTGACAACTGACAAAAATCGTGAGGTTTTCGATTTCGGCCGCAACGGCAGCTATCTTGTCATCCGCCAATTGGAACAGGACGTGGATGCATTTCACCAGTTCAGCGCATCGGTGGCCAAAGAAGACCCAAGTCCGGATGTTACAGCCGACTACATCGAAGCCAAGATGATCGGTCGCTGGAAAGATGGATCATCACTGGTGCGTTGTCCCCATGAACCCGGCAACGCCCATGGCGGCGCGCCTGACAACGACTTCATGTTCCGCCAAGAAGACCGTCAGGGCATGGGCTGTCCTATGGGCGCGCATATCCGCAGGGCAAACCCGCGCGACAGCCAGTCCGACAATGCGGAAACCCAAATGAAAGTGATCAACCGGCACAGAATTTTGCGCCGGGGGCGTTCTTATGGAATGTCAGGCAAAGCGGATACCGCCAAGGGTGTCATGTTTGTTTGTTTGAATGCAGACATAGAACGGCAGTTTGAATTTGTGCAGGACACATGGCTGAACAACACAGCGTTCCACGGTTTGCAAAATGAATCTGACCCATTGTTCGCACGGTCACGGGGGGGGACAGGGCGTTATTCGATCCCGACGCCGCAGGGCACCAAAACCTTGGCTGGTGTTCCAAATTTTGTGACCATGCGCGGCGGGGGCTATTTCTTTTTGCCGTCCAAACGGGCGGTGGATTTCCTGCTGGCCTAGCTGTCGATTTCGTCTGCAGTTTAGCGGGCAGACGCAAGGCAATGCATCATGTTTACTGCCCAAAGGCGGCAAGCGAATGGTCAAGACCTTTGTCGATATGCATTTTCAGGGTTTTGGCTGCGGTTTCAACATCGCGGGCAAGGGCCGCTTCGAATACGGCGCGATGTTCGTCCACCGCTTCTTCGCCCCGGTTGGTCAGCACAAGCATCTGATAACGCAGGTATTTGTTGTAGAGCACTGCGTGCAAAGACAGCAAATTATGTGATCCGCAGGCGGCGATCAGTGCAAGATGAAATTCCCAATCGTACCGTTTCCAATGTTCTTTCTGGCTGTCGTCGCCAGCCAGCATTTTTTGTTCCATCAGGTGCAGTTTGTGATGGGCGGCAACCAGATTGCCTTCCCAATCCGTGTCGCCGTTCTGGATAGACAATCGCAGCGCATGGCATTCCAAAAGAACGCGCAGGTTTGCAATTTCAATCAGATCTTCCGGGGACACCGGGGTAACAAAAAATCCCCGTTGGTCCAGCGCATCAACAAAGCCTTCGCTTGCCAACCTATTCAACGTTTCGCGCAACGTCGACATGCTGGCTTCGTAACGCAGGCGCAGCCCATCCAATTTCAGCTTCGACCCGGGGGCCAGTTCACCAAAAATGATGTCACGCTTGATACGCTGATACGTGGATGCACCCACGATATTTAGTGATTTCGCCATGAAGGATCATCGGTTGAAAGTGAACAATTCTGGCAAACTATCTGATCACAGGTCTTCCAGCAATCTGGATTATGATATGGCATCTGCAATAATATCAGATATTATTGCGTTCATGTGTCGTTCATGTAGGGTGGCATGCACGACAGACGGCCAACAGGATCCCCCAAACCATGACCCAAAAAGCAAGGATCGCCATTGTGGGGTTCGGTCTGATCGGCGAACGCCATGCGGATGTTGTGCGCCGCGCGCCT
Source organism: Planktomarina sp. (assembly GCA_020630595.1). Taxonomy (GTDB): domain Bacteria; phylum Pseudomonadota; class Alphaproteobacteria; order Rhodobacterales; family Rhodobacteraceae; genus Planktomarina. Next base: position 7,626 of record JAHDBC010000023.1, on the reverse strand, counting down.
GACCTTGATCTTGTCGGCATAGCGGAACCATCAGCGGTCAATCGGATCAAGGCGCAGGCCTTGGGGGTTCCGGTATTTGAAACGATTGATGATCTTCTAGCCGCCGCAAGGCCTGATGGGGTTGTGCTGGCAACGCCCACCCCATTGCATTTGGAACAGGGTCTGACGTGCATTCGGGCGGGTTGTCCGGTGCTGATTGAAAAACCCATTGCGGTGACATCGCAAGATGCACGCGTGCTGACCGATGCGGCCGAACGCGCAGGGGTTCCGTTGCTGGTGGGCCATCACAGACGCCACAACGGTATGGTGCAAGCGGCAAAGACGGCCCTGTCCAGCGGCCAAATCGGCGATATTCGGGCCATTCAAGCCACCTGTTGGTTCTATAAACCTGACTATTACTTCAACGTAGCCCCTTGGCGCACACGCAAAGGGGCGGGGCCTGTGTCCGTGAACCTTGTGCATGATGTGGATTTGTTGCGCTATTTCTGCGGGGATGTGAAAACTGTCCGCGCCATTGCGGTGCCGTCCCAGCGGGGGTTCGAAAACGAAGATTTGGCAACTGCCGTGCTGGAATTCCAATCCGGGGCGATTGCGACGATTTCTGTTTCAGACAGCATCGTCGCACCGTGGAGTTGGGAACTGACTGCGCGGGAAAACCCGGCCTATCCGGCGACGTCTGAAAGTTGTTATCTGATCGGCGGATCACGAGGGGGGCTGTCTTTGCCAGATCTTCGGATTTGGCGGCATGACAGCCAGCCTGATTGGTGGACACCGATTTCGGCCACCACGCTGACATGCCGAATGGAGGATCCATTGATCGTTCAAATGAACCATTTCGCACAGGTCATCAAAGGCGAAGAAGACCCGCTGGTGTCTGGCGTAGAAGCCCTGAAATCGTTGGAGGTCGTAGAGGCGGTCGCGCTGTCATCCGAAACTGGCCGGGAAATCACGATTGCCGCGCATCAGCCCGACCGACCAGCAGCAATTCAAAATATCTGATACTTTGCAAAACATATTGCAATGACAAAAAAATCAATCATACAGTCTGCTACGCCCTTCGCGGCGCAATGAAAAAGGGAGGAACCTCATGTTGAAACTGACGCGCCGCGCTGCACTTGCATCTGCCGCCGCACTGGGTCTGGCCATATCCGCTGGTGCCGCAACCGCAGAAAGCCATAAAACAACATTCTCAATGGCGACATCCGGATCTGAAACAGACGCCCGGTCTGTTGCTTTGGCCAATGTGTTCGCGCCGATGGTTGCGGGCTTTGCCGACTATCAGCCCGGCTATAACGGCACCTTGTTTGCACAAGGCACAGAGTTGGAGGCGATCGCCGCCGGCAACCTGACCATGTCGATCACATCTGCCCAGGAACTTGCACAGTTTTTCCCCGAATTTTCGATCTTTGCGACAGGCTATGTGCATCAGGATGCCGCCCATCAGGTGCGGGTCTTCAACGATCCGCTGATGGATCCGTTCAAAGCCAAGGTCGAAGATGAACTGGGCGTCAAACTGTTGTCCGTGATGTATCTGGGGCGCCGCCATGTAAATTTGCGTCAGACGCGCGCTGAACTGGATGTTCAGACACCGGCTGATCTGGCAGGTGTTAACCTGCGGATGCCCGGTACGGATGCATGGCAGTTTTTGGGTGCGGCCCTTGGTGCATCGCCTACACCATTGGCATTTTCCGAAGTCTACACCGCACTCGCGTCCGGTGCGATTGATGGGCAGGACAATCCCTTGCCGACCGTCGTGGACAAGAAATTTTACGAAGTCACAAAACAAATCGCACTGACAGCGCATTTGGTTGATCTGAACTACATCGCGTTTTCCAAGGCCACATGGGACAGCCTGTCGGCCGACCAACAATTGACGGTGCAACGCGCCGCTGATGCCGCCGCATCGTGGGGACGTTTGAAACAGCTGGATATGGAAAACAGCCTGGCAGATTATATCCGCAGCCAAGGGGTTGAAATCTATACACCTGATCAGGCAGCATTCCGTGACCACGTTCAGGCACAATATGTTGGCAGCGAAGCCGCCGCATCATGGCCTGAAGGGGTGCTGGACCGGATCAACGCATTGGGCAATTGATCCTGAAACATAACGCCGCGGGAGCGCAGGATGACCAAGGTTTTCGGCTGGTGCGCCCGCTGTGCTGAAATGATCGCCGCCACACTGTTGGCGGCGATTTTCGTCACATTTATTCTGGGCATCGTGTTTCGCTATGCCCCATTTCTGGAACCCATTGGTTGGTCGGTTGTCCTGATTTCACTGCTGTGGGTTTGGCTGATCTTCTTTGGATGCGCTTTCATAGTGCGTGACCGTGATCATGTGACATTTGATGTTCTGTATGTGGCGGCCCCCCGCCCGGTACGCAAAGTTTTCGCCGTTTTGACCGCCGTACTGATGATCGCCGTGGTCTTGTGGTCGCTGCCTGCGATTTGGGATTCGGTCTTTGCCAACCGCTTGATGGATCTTAAGAAAATTCAGACGTTGCGGGTGCCTGTGACCGGGGGCAAGATTGCAATCAAATGGCTGTTTGCGCCCTTTGTCATGCTGATGTGCGTTGTTGTGCTGCGTTACAGTTGGCGTCTTTATACCACCTTACGCTTTGGGCCACCCGGCACCGAAACAGACGATTTGACAACCAGCGCAACAATGCCCGGTGACCGTGATGAGCATTGAGCTGATCTGTGGTCTGATTGCCCTGTTTGGCATGGCGGCCATCGGCACACCGGTGGCCTACGCAATTCTTGCGGGATGCATCGTGTATCTGGGCGTTGCCGGTCAGGATCTGGCCATTGCCGGCACCACGATGGTGCAGCGGTTGTTTGACGGATTTTTGCTATTGGCCGTGCCCTTGTTCATCGTGTCGGCCAACATCATGAACGCAGGGTCCATATCAGACCGGCTTTTGCAGTTTTGCATTGCGGTGGTGGGCCGGTTTCGGGGCGGGATGGGCCATGTAAACGTCGTCGCCAGCCTGATCTTTTCCGGCATGTCCGGATCAGCAGTTGCGGATGCAGCCGGTATCGGAAAGATCATTATAGACATGATGGTCAAAAGCGGACGCTACACCCGGGGCTATGCCGCCGCCATCACGGCAGCCACAGCGACAATCGGCCCGATCATTCCGCCGTCGATCCCAATGGTTCTGTATGCGCTGGTGTCGAATGCGTCGATTGGTGACTTGTTTCTGGCCGGGATCGTTCCGGGGTTGGTGATGGGGATCGTGCTGATGGGAATGAATACGCTGATTTCCCACCGCCGGGGATTTGGTCAGGAAGACGCGGTCGCGTTGCGCGAATTGCCTGCGCTGACGGTCCGCGCAACGCCTGCGTTGTTGATGCCCGTTATTCTGTTGGGCTGCATCTATACGGGGATCACAACCCCGACCGAAGCGGCGGCAATCGCGGCCCTTTACGCACTGATCATTGCAGCGGGCTTATACCGCGCCATCAAGGTGAAGACCCTGTACCGCGTATTTGTGGACAGCGCGCGGTCTGCCGCATCCGTCGGGCTGGTGATCGGCGCATCGATGATCCTGACGTACATTGTGATTCAGGAAAATATTCCCCAGTCGATTTCTACCATGTTTGCTGGTGCGGATATCAGCCCCCTGATGTTCCTGATCCTGGTCAATATTCTTGTGCTTTTGTTGGGCTGTGTGTTGGACGCGACGGTGATCATTCTGGTCATTGTTCCGTTGTTCATTCCAACCTGCCGGGAACTGGGGATCGATTTGGTGCATTTCGGTGTTCTGATTGTTGTAAATTCGATGATCGGTCTGATCACGCCGCCCTATGGCATTCTGCTGTTTGTGATCAATGCGGTGACAGGCATTCCATTGAAAGAAATTATCGCGGAAATCTGGGCGTTTCTGGTGGTGCTGTTGGGGGCACTTTTGTTGCTGATCCTTGCGCCAGATTTGGTTTTGTGGCTGCCCCGCATGTTTGGGTATCAGGGATAGTTGGGCTGTTCGTGGCGGGCCAAGGCGGCGCCCGGACCTGTCGAAATTGCTTGAACACATGGCAAAGTTTGCAGCTATGCTGCTTGCAGCGTCCAATACGTTTGGCCGCCATTGCCTGACGCAACAAAGGAAACCCCATGACCCACGACGCAGAGGCGATCCAGAATTGGTGGCGCACGTCGATCATTGACATGGAACCCGGACGGATCGCGTTCCGGGGTCATCCAATCCAGGATCTGATAGGACGCATATCCTTTGGCCAAATGATCTGGCTGATGACGCGGGGCAGCGTGCCCACCGATGATCAGGCCAATTTGCTGGAAGCGGCGCTTGTCGCTGGTGTGGATCATGGGCCACAGGCACCATCTATCGCGGCGGCACGCATGGCCGCGACCTGCGGCGTTGGTTTGAACAATGTCATGGCCACAGGCGTGAATATGCTGGGGGATGTGCACGGTGGGGCAGGTGAACAATGCGCAGAACTGTATCTGGATATCGCGGCGCGCATTGACGCGGGGCAGTCCCTGTCTGACGCAACCGGTGCAGGGATAACGCAGTGGCGGGCCACACACGGCAAGATCATACCGGGCTTTGGCCACCGATTTCACAAACCCACCGATCCACGCGCCCCGCGTTTGATGGCATTGGTGCGCGAAGCGGCTGACAAAAGCTGCGTATCTGGACGGTTTGCGGATATCGGACAGGCCATTCAGGCCCAGATAGGCCAAGCGCGCGGCACACCGATTGCCATGAATATAGACGGGGCCACCGCTGTTATTTTTTGCGAACTTGGGTTTCCGCCCCCGTTGTCACGGGGGTTGTTCTGTCTAAGCCGATCGGTTGGCATTTTGGCCCACGGCTGGGAACAAATGCAACAAGGCGGACGCAACAAAGGCCCGATGCCCCCGGATTATCTGCCCAAATACGAAGGGGATCCAAAGTAAAGTGAAGGGGCGTGTGGTTGCGCCATTGGACCCACGGGCCATCGACAGATATCGGTGACCCGCTTTACGATAGGCGCGGCTAAGACGAATGTCCCAAAAACGCGGCATAGTCTGACACCAAAAGATGGACGGGGTCCGTGTCTTCTTCGATGTCGGCAAACCGGCCGATCGGATCTACAAAGATATTGTCGGTGTTGTCATCGTTGACGCCTGACACTTCCCCGATCAGCACATCGCCGCCATCACCCCAGAATTTATGCCAGTTACCGGGCCGCAGGGTCACGGATTGCCCAGGATCCAGCCGCAAAACATGGCCGGGATCAAAGGTTTCCACAACGCCATCGCAGGCCACGGTCACCGGCGCCGCGCGGTCCAGATTGCCTTCGAAATCGCTTTCGAACATTTCTATGGCCAGTGTCGCACCGCCGCGGTTGATGATGTCTTCGGTCTTCAGATTGTGACGATGCATGGGGGAAATCTGGTCATGGCGGGAAATCATGATCTTTTCCGCATAGCACATGCCCCCACCGGCCTTTAATTCAGCCTGCGATCCATTGCGCGTTGTGAAAAGAAACAGTCCCATGGCGTCAAAATCGCCGGCCCCATAATCCGTGATGTCCCATCCCAGCCCAGCGTCAACGATTCCCCCGGCGCGGTCCAAATTCTTTCGGAAATCTTGCGGTGACCAATAGGCAAAGCTGGGAAGCCTGAACCCAAAGGAACGAATAAATTCATCAGATTGTTGAATGATTTCATTGACTTGGGATCGTTTCATCGCCGTTCGCCTTTTGCGGTATGGATTTTTCCTTGTTTCCGAAAGCGGTTTCGGAATAGCGTTACCCTAAGGGAGATTGTCAGGCATGTCACGTGTGACCTTGAAAGAATTGGCGCAACATTTGGGCCTTGCCGAAGGCACAGTATCGCGTGCGATGAACAATTATTCCGATATTTCGCCCAAGACCCGCGAAAAGGTCCAGAAAGCCGCTGATGCGTTGGGATATCGGCCCAATCATACGGCCCGCAGGCTGGCAACCGGCCGTGCAGAGGCCGTCGCTTACCTGATGCCGACCAGCAGCAGCGCGATTTCAAATCCATTCGTATCCCAGTTGTTGGAAGGGTTGGGCGATGCTTTGTCCAAGCGGGCTTGGGATTTGTTGGTTGTCCAACCGCAGTCTGCTGAAGATGAACTGGATGCATTGCGTAAACTTGTGGCGTCGGGAAAGGTGTCTGGCGTCGTTCTGTCCCGCCCGACCAAGGTGGATGCCCGCATCGACTACCTGAAAAAGACCGGTTTTCCCTTTATCGTCCACGGCCGGGCCCGCGACAGCGCGGGTTACGCTTGGTACGATATTGATGGTCGTCAGGCGATGATGGACGCGGTCGATCACCTTGTTGCGCTGGGGCATTCGAAAATCGCATTCATCGGCGCGCCGACGTATCAGAATTTTGCCAATGACCGGCTTGATGGGTATCGTGCGGGGCTGGCTGCAAACGGGCTGGTCGAAGATGCCAACTATATTTCAATCGCTGAACTGACGGATGAAGGGGGCGAACGGGCCGCCTTTGATCTGCTCAGCGAACCTGAACATCCGACGGCACTGATTTGTGTGACGGATGTGCAGGCGATCGGTGCACTTGCTGCGATCCGGGCCCGGGGTTGGGTTCCGGGCGAAGACGTTTCTGTGATCGGCTATGATGGCGTCTGGATGGGGCGGCATGCAAACCCGCCGCTGACATCCATGGCACAGCCACAGGCCCATTCAGGCCGGCAATTGGGCGACATGTTGTTGTCGATCATCGACGGCGGCAACCCCGAAGATTTCCAAGTATTGCGGAAGGCGGAATTGATCCGCCGGAAAAGCGATGGGCCGCCAAAATTGGCATCCCAGAAGACAAGACAAGCCACATCAAGGGAGGTTTTATGATGAAACGGTTTGGAACACTTGCGACAGGTCTTTTGCTGTCGACTGCGCTGTCAACGGCAGCGATGGCCGACACCATCACCATGTGGACGATGGAAGAACAGCCGGATCGCATGGAAGCCCAGCAGCGCATTGCGGATGCATTCAAAGCGGAAACAGGGCACGATGTGAACATCGTTCCGGTCACTGAAAAAGACATCGCAACACGCGCAACTGCCGCGTTTGCGGCGGGCGATTTGCCTGACATCTTGAACCACACGGTGCAGCACCTGTTGCCTTTCGCGTCTGCCGGTATGCTGGATTCAGCTGCGGCGACCGAAGTTGTTGAAAATCTGGGTGCGGGTTCTTTCGCAGCAGGGCCATTGGGCATGGCATCCGTAGACGGTGAAACCGTTTCGGTGCCCACGGATGGCTGGACACAGCTGGTTGTGTACCGCAAAGACCTGTTCGAAGACATGGGTCTTGAAGCGCCGACATCGTTTGACGCGGTTCAGGCTGCAATGGCCAAGCTGCACAACCCACCGGAAATGTATGGTTTTGTGGCAGCGACAAAGATCGACGAAACCTACATGATGCAGCTGATCGAACACATTTCGCTGGCTGCGGGTTATTCGCCTGTGAACGCCGACGGTTCTGTGAACGAAGATACAGACACGTTGAAGACGGTTCTGGAATTCTACAAATCCATCGCAGACGCATCCCCCGAAGGTGATCTGTACTGGAAACAGTCCCGCGAAATGTATCTGGGCGGCAAGGCTGCGATGATCATCTGGTCGCCGTCATTGC
>JAHDBC010000057.1 GCA_020630595.1 Planktomarina sp. | reverse complement strand
CCCTACGGGTCGCACGGCCAAACGGCATAAATTCCAAACACCTCCGTCGGTGGGTTGCACCCACCCTACGGCATTGCACTTTGTTTGACGGACATGTGCGGCCACTCCTCTGGCACCTCGACCAAACCATGTTTCACCGGGTTCCAACGGATGTATTCCATATGCGCCAACCAATCGGCTTCATCCCGGATGCAATGCTCCCAAAACCGCCGTTGCCAAATGCCGCGTTCGCCCTTGCGAACCTTGCTGTAGGACCGCGAAGGGTCCAACGAAACGCGCTTTGAAAACCCGCCTTTGATCAACTTCCACCGTGTTGAAAAATCTGCGTCCCCTTGGGGCAAACGCCAAATCGCATGCAGGTGATCCGGCAGAATGACGACGGCTTGCGTTTCAAAAGCCATCCCCCGCATCACCGCACCATAGCTTGCCCGCAATTCATCAATATGGCGGATCAACAGGTCCGACCCACGCACTGCAAGATTGACAGTGAAGAAATATATGCCGCCCGGCACCCGGGCGCGATGGTAGTTTGACATCATACAGATGTTCGGGGCTTTTGGTGAACGGTGGGTTAACACCCACCCTACGGCGCGTGATTTGCGTTCACATTTCTGACCGGGGACCGGCCTGTAGGGTGGGTGAAACCCACCGCACTTTGGTCCCGCCGCGAAAAGGTTAATGCACCGCGTGTCTGTACGGGGGGTGTACAGGGGGTGTACGGGGGGTGACACCGTGATTTTGCCGATGGGTTAACGGCCAGACAGCCCGGATTGATTTGCGCCGTCGCCGCGTTAGGGTTGGGGTATGTTACGTTTTCTGATCCTCGCCCTCGCCCTTTTTGCCGCCCCTTTGCACGCCCAGACCCGGGCGCAGCATCAGGCGGAATTTCGGAATTGGCTAGGGCAAACAGTGTGGCCGCAGGCCCGGCGTGCCGGGGTTTCAAAGGCCACGTTTGATGCGGCGTTCAGCGGGGTTCAGCTGAACTTTGACATCCCCGGTTTGCGCCTGCCCGGGCAGGCCGTTGCATCGGGTGGGCAGGCGGAATTTCGATCCCCTGCCCGGTATTTTCGGCAAGACAATCTGAACGCGCAAGCCCGGATCGGGCGGCAGTTGGCCGGGCAATACGCCACCGCATTGGCCCAGATCGAACAACGAACCGGCGTTCCGGGGCGCGTTGTGCTGGCGATTTGGGGAAGGGAAAGTGGGTTCGGGCGCGTGCGCATACCACATAATGTGTTTCAAGTGTTGGGCACCCGGGCCTTTTTCAGTGAAGGCGATTATATGACGTCTGAATTGGTGGGCGCCTTGCAGGTGGCACAAGACGGGCACGTGCCCCTGTCCCAAATGCGGTCATCCTGGGCCGGGGCCTTGGGCCAGCCGCAGATGATGCCGCGCAGTTTTCTGGCCTATGCCGCAGATGGCACAGGCGACGGGCGCGCCGATATCTGGGGGTCACCGGTCGACACGATGATGTCGATTGCGAATTTTCTGAAAGTCCACGACTGGGTGCCGGGCCGCGATTGGGGGTTCGAAGTGGCCCTGCCCGCGAACGTGTCCTGCGAACTAGAGGGGCCGGATCAAGCCCGCACCATCGCCGAATGGGAGGCACTGGGCATCACCCGCATCACCGGCCGCCCCTTTCCCGAAAACGAACGCCGGGGCAGCGCATCCCTGTTGATGCCCGCCGGCCGCAACGGCCCCGCGTTTCTGGTCACGCCTAATTTCTACGTGATCAAACGGTACAATCATTCTGATGCCTATGCCCTGTATGTGGGCCACGCCGGGGACAAGATACAGTATGGCGTCGGCCCCTTTCGCACAGGATGGGCCAATTCCGATCGGTTGCAGCGATCCGACGTTGCGGCCCTGCAACGGGGGTTGGAACGCGCAGGGTTTGACGTGGGGGGCGCAGATGGATTGGCTGGGTACAAGACGCGCCGGTCCATCGGCGCGTGGCAATCCCGCAATGGGCTTGCGGCCACCTGTTACCCCAGCCGCGCCTTGGTTCAGGCGCTGGGGCGTTAGCCGTCTTCGCCAGTTGTTGTCAGCTTTTCCAACGCCCCGTCAACCGTATCGCCGTCCAGTGCGGCTTCCAGATTCAATCGCCGCAATGCCTTTGGCGACAGTTCCGGGCGTGTCGCCGCAGGGGTGAACCCGTTTTCCAAAGGTTCTTCGGCCGGTTCTTCCGGTTCGGGATCGGCGTCCGCTTCGGCGGTTTCCATATCCGCCAACAGACCATCGTCCGCAACGATGTCATCATAGGATTTGACGTGGTACGCGGGCGCCGTCATGGGGGTCCCATCCAGCGCGGTATAGGGTGGCACATTGACCGGTTCGAAGTCCGGATCATTTGCGTTGCGGAAATCTTCGACAAATTTGTCAAAGACTTCGATGATCGCGCCGTATTCTGTCGTATCCAGATTGTCAGGGTCATAGCCCCGCATGAAAGCCCATGTGCCGACGTTCAATTTGACATTGATATCGCGCGTCAGAACAGCGGTTTGCGTCAAGGTTGCAAACACAGACCACCAGCAGCCGGTGTCTGAATTTGTGTTTGAAAAATACACGGCAAGTTTTGGCTGGCCCGGGATGCGTTCGGCTTCGGCGGCATCAACCATGCGAATGCCGGCGGACTGAAATCGTTGTTCCAATTCCGCCTGCAGGTCCGCGCCAAAATCGCCTTCGTACCAATCGGGCGCTTTCAATCCTTCGACGTTCACATGCAATCCCTGCAACCCGCGCAGGGCTTCCAGTTTGTCGGACATTTTCATCCATTCGGGGTTCCAGATCACTTCGTTCGTGTCTGGCAACTGGCGGCTGCAGAATTGGGGGGTTTCCGGGTGTTCCAGAGGGCGCCCATGGGCGGCTGACTGAAAATCCAGCAGCGCCATAAGACGGCGCATCCGGTCATTGTCTTCGGTATCAAACAGGCGGGTTGTATATTCCGTGATCCGGGGGCATCGACCGGGACGGCAATTGTCGATGCCTTGGGAAATCACCTCTCTTGAGATCCAGAATCTTTCTTCCGGAGAAGGCGATTGCGCAACAGCAATTTCCGCCCCCCCCAACACTGACAAAACAGCCAGAACACCACGCATGAAACCACCTCTTCCCTTTGGGGGAATGGATAATTTCGAAGGTTGAACAATACCTAAAGTGCGGGTTGACCCAATGCTTCAAGTTTGACCCAAAATGTCGGATCGACATCAATCACAGACAGTCGGTCGCGCGTCGCACCGGGCATCCGTGCGCCGGGATCATCTGCAATTGCGTCAGCCACGCGGGCCAAACGATCCGCAAAATCGCCATGGTGGGTGGCCGGGTCCAGCAGGATATAGAACTGACCCAACCCATGCGGGGGGCCGTCGGGCAATTTCAACCCAGCCACATCAAGCGAATTGACCGAACCGGTCATGCCAGCCGCCAAAAGTTCGACCATCAGACCAAAGCCCCATCCTTTGTACGCACCGGCACTGACCAATGCGCCTTCGATTGCTGCTGTGGGGTCGGTTGTCGGGGTTCCGTTGCTGTCCACAGCCCATCCAAGCGGGATGCTTTCGCCCGCAGCCTTGGCCATCGTGATTTTCCCCAAGGCCACGGCGGACGTTGAAAAATCAAAATGCATGGCAAGCCCGCCAGCCCCATCCGGAACAGAAAAGGCAATCGGGTTCGTTCCGATGACGCGGGATTTGCCGCCGGGGCCTGCAACGATGGGGGATGCATTGGTGGCACCGATGCACATATACCCCGCACGCGCGACTTGTTCGGTGAAATACCCCAAAGACGTACAGGTGTGCGCATGGGCCACAGACAGGGTCGCCACGCCATTGTCAGCCACGGCTTTCAGTGCTGTGGGCAGGCCCGTCTGGAACGCTGGCTGCGCAAAGCCAAACTGCGCATCCACAAAAACAGACGCCGGACGGGGCTGTGACACCTGTGGCATCACAGTGCCGTTCACACGACCCGACGCCAATTGCGTGCAGTAACTTTCCAGATAATACAGCCCGCAAATGACGTTGCCGTGGGCTTCGGCTTCGCCGACCGCATCGGCAACAGCTGCGGCAATCCAATCATCTGCGCCGTGGGCCACCAAAGCGGATTTTGCTGTTTTCTTGATTTGATCAATCGTGACCTGGGGCATGATCTGCGCTTTCGTGATGCTGTTTACAGTGCGACGACAGTCCCTGATTGCAGTCGCACCTGTCTGTCCATACGCGCCGCAAGGTCCATGTTATGCGTCGCGATCAGGGCGGAAAGGCCCGTTGCACGCACCAGCGACATCAAAACGTCAAACACATGGTCACTGGTTTCAGGGTCAAGGTTGCCGGTCGGTTCATCCGCCAACAACAGCTTTGGATCATTGGCCAATGCGCGGCAGAACGCGACGCGCTGTTGTTCGCCGCCAGACAATTCGCTGGGCCTGTGGCCCGACCGATCTGCCAGACCAACCTGATCCAACAGCGCCTTTGCATGGGTTTCCGCCTTGTGCTGGGGCCGGCCCATGGCAAGCTGCGGCAACACGATGTTTTCCAACGCGGAAAACTCAGGCAACAGGTGGTGAAACTGATAGACGAACCCCAATGTGGTGCGCCGGGTCATGGTGCGCATGCGGTCGCTGACGCCCGACATTTCCATGTCCAGTATCCGCAGCGACCCGGAATCCGGGGTGTCCAACAAGCCGACAAGGTGCAGCAGCGTTGACTTGCCCGCGCCCGACGGGGCAACAAGCGAAACAACCTCGCCCGTGCCAATGCGGCCCTGTGCGGCGGTCAGCACATTGATTTCATTGGGTTTGCCGACGTTGTAGGATTTGTTCAGATCGGTGAATTCAAGAACAGGACTATTCATACCGCAGCGCCTCTACCGGGTTCATCCGCGCGGCACGGCGGGCGGGGAAAATTGTGATCAGGAACGATAGGCCCAGCGACAAACCAACCGCCTTTGCCACATCTACGGCGCGCAATTCCGCCGGCAATTCATAAAGCCCCCGGATTGATGGATCCCACACGCCGCCGCCGGACACGAAATTCACAGCGGCAAAAATATTGTCGATGTTGACCACGAACAGAACACCCAAAACGACGCCAATGGCCGTGCCGACAATGCCGATCCCAGCCCCGCAGATGAAGAACACCCGCAAGATTGTGCCTTCGCTCATCCCGATTGTGCGCAGGATGCCGATATCCTTGCCCTTGTTTTTGACCAACATGATCAGCCCGGACACGATGTTCATCGTCGACAGCAAAACCAGCACGGCCATAATCACAAACATCACGTTGTCTTCGATCCGCAGTGCGCGCAGGAAGCTGCCCGCAACCTGTTTCCAGGTTTGGGTAAAGCTTTGCGCATCCGCGTTTTGAAGGATTAAGGGCACAAATCTGTCTACGGCTTCGGGGTCTTCGACCATGACTTCAATTTCATCCGCCACCCCTTCGCGGTTGAAAAATTCCTGTGCTGCAGAAAACGGAAGATAGGCCCGTGTTGAATCAATATCATACCGACCAGCCGTAAAGATGTAGGTGACCGTATAGGATTTGATCCGGGGGCTGACGCCGAATGCGGTTCGGGCCCCGTTGGGCGAAATCAGTTTGACCCTGTCGCCAATCCCAACGCCCAGCTGTTGGGCGACGCCGGACCCGATGGCGATGCCCAGCGGAAAGGCATCGATATCGCCCCAAGACGCTTCGGGGTTTGCGATACGCGGGATTGTTTTCAGATCAGCCGCACGGATGCCATACACCTGAATCCCGGAATTGCGATCCTGATAGCTGACCATCACCTGTCCCCGTACCAAGGGCGCGGCACGGGTGACCCCATCAATTCCAGACAGGCGTCCCGCGACTGCATCAAAATCCTGAATGCTGCGATCAACGGTGCCTGTGACCGTGATTGTGCCAGCGTTGTAGACTGTGACATGGGCATTTGATCCAACGATCGTGTCCACAAATTCCGCGCGAAAACCGCTGCGGACCGCCAGCACGATCACAAGGGCAGCGACAGCAAGGGCAATCCCGATCAGACTGATCAGCGTCATGATGCTGACGCCCCCCTCGGACCGTTTGGCCTTCAGGTATCGCCACGCGATCATGAATTCGAATTTTGAAAATGGGGCCGCGCCAGTGGTCATGCGACTGCGTCCTTTCTGCGACGGAAGGGAAAGGCCAACACACCCAAGATCAACCCGATGATCAGCCACCCCCCGATAAAGCCCAAGCCCGCGCAGGCCAACCCTTCGACCGTTAGGGGAACGGCAGGTTTGAAATCATCATAGGCGCGTGCGGCAATCTGTTGATCAGCAACAGCTGGCACCTGAAACAGGCGTTCCATCACGGACGCATCCTGCACCCGCGCCAGCGATGTTTCCAGAAAATCCAGACGGTCAATGTTGGCCTGTGCATTGTCCAGCATGCGTGTTTCACGATCAGACAGATCCTGCCCTGGGGCAAAGGCCTGTTCGCGGGTCTGGCCCAGATCAGCCAGCATCCCGTCAAAATTGGCGACGACCACCCGCATTTCATCCACCGCACCAGCAAGTCGTTGCTGGTATTGTTGTGAATATTCAGGGAATTGGGACAACCCCGCCCCGCCGGCCAAGGCCCCTGCGAATGTCAGTGCGCGTATGATCATGACTGCCTCTTTGCTATGATCGGCTTAGGGGATGGTGCGATAGGATGGAAGATGGTGCAAATTGTTTTGGCACAAGTTGGCCCAATGGGCTGGACGGTTTGAAATCAATCGAAATGAGCGCCATGCGGCGCCCAAGATTTTTGTGGATCAGGGCTTTGCCCTCTGGGGCCGGTGGCCCCATTCACCCAGAGTATTGGGCGGCAAAATGAAGATGAAGATCAGCTGTAAATCGCGATGATCTTTGCGACCGCGGCGTCGATGGTCAGTTCTTCGCTTTCGCCTGTTTTGCGGGATGTGACTTCGACGATCCCGTTTTTCAAACCACGCGGCCCAACCGTGATGCGCCACGGCAACCCGATCAGGTCCATGGTTGCGAACTTGCCACCCGCCCGTTCGTTGCGGTCATCATACAGGGGATCGAGACCCGCATTGGTCAGCTGCTGATATACTGATTCACATGCGGCGTCCGTATCCGCGTCACCCTGTTTCAAATTGACAATGCCACAATGGAACGGTGTCACGCCTTCGGGCCAGATGATGCCGTTGTCGTCGTGGGATGCTTCGATGATCGCACCCAACAGACGCGACACCCCGATCCCGTGCGACCCCATGTGAACGGGCACTTGTTTGCCATCGGCATCCTGCACCAAAGCCCCCATGCTTTCAGAATATTTCGTGCCGAAATAGAAGATCTGCCCCACTTCGATCCCGCGGGCCACTTTGCGGCGGTCTTCGGGAATTTCATTGAACAGGGCTTCGTCGTGGGTTTCGTCGGTCCGGGCGTATTTTGAGGTGAATTCCTCCAAAACGCCCTGACATTGCGCGACATCGTCGTAATCAATGTCACGGTCCCCAAAGCTTAGGTCTGTGACTGCAGAATCGTAGAAGACTTCGGATTCGCCGGTTTCAGCCAGCACCAGGAATTCATGGGTGTAATCGCCGCCAATCGGGCCGCCGTCTGCACGCATAGGGATCGCCTGAAGGCCCATGCGTTCATAGGTCCGCAAGTAGCTGACCAGATGGCGGTTATAGGCGTGCAGCGCATCTTCTTTGGTCAGGTCGAAATTATAGCCATCTTTCATGTAGAATTCCCGACCCCGCATCACCCCGAACCGGGGGCGGCGTTCATCGCGGAATTTCCACTGCACCTGATACAGGGTCAGCGGCATGGATTTGTAAGAAGTGACGTAGGACCGGAAGATATCCGTGATCTGTTCTTCATTTGTGGGACCAAACAGCATGTCGCGGTCATGGCGGTCTTTGATGCGCAGCATTTCTTCGCCGTAATCGTCATAGCGCCCACTTTCGCGCCACAGATCTGCTGATTGCATGGTTGGCATCAGCACAGGAATGTGACCCGCGCGGATCTGTTCTTCGTCGACGATCTGTTTGATCCGGTTCAACACCTTGTAGCCCAGCGGCAGCCACGAATAGATGCCGGCGCTGGCCTGTTTGATCATGCC
>JAHDBC010000002.1:113663-160851 GCA_020630595.1 Planktomarina sp. | reverse complement strand
TACCGGCCTGTCACGCCGGGGGTCGCGGGTTCGAGCCCCGTCAACCGCGCCATTTTCCCCTCACTTTAAAACAGTTCTGCCAAGATGCGTGCCCAGCTGCGCGTGCCTTTGTGGAAGCTGCGCAGGTCATATTTTTCGTTGGGGCTGTGGATGGCGTCATTGTCGCGACCAAACCCCACCAACATGGATTCCATTCCCAATATCCGCTGGAAATGACCCGCAATCGGGATCGACCCACCACATCCGACAAAAGCCGCAGGTTTTGGCCATTCGTCTGACAGCGCCTTTAGTCCAGCTGCAAAAACCGGGTGATCGGTGTTCATTTCCGATGCCATGGATGCCCCATGCCCCTTGAAGCTGACTGTGCAATCGGCCGGCAGCATGTCTTGCACCATGGCGCGGAAACTTTCGCGTATCTTGTGCGGATCTTGTTGGCCGACCAGACGGAATGACACTTTTGCATGGGCTTCGCTGGGCAACACGGTTTTAAAGCCGGCGCCGTTGTAGCCGCCCCAGATACCATTGATTTCGCAGGTCGGGCGGGACCAGATCATCTCCAACGCCGTGCGCCCGTGTTCGCCCGCCAGTTCCGACAGGCCGACTTCATTCAGAAAATCGCTGTGATCAAAATCCAGCCCATCCCATTGCTGTTTGATCTGTGTGGGCAGGTCAGGCACATCGTCATAAAACCCCGGCACCGTCACCCGACCGTGGCTGTCATGCAACGAAGACAGCACGCGCGACAGAACCCGAATTGGGTTTCGCGCAGGTCCGCCATACATCCCTGAATGCAGATCAAGCGATGGGCCAGTGATCGTCAGTTCTTCGCCCAACAGCCCACGCAACCGTGTCACAATCGCGGGCGTTTCGTCACCAAACAGGCCCGTGTCACAGATCAGCACCACATCAGCCTTCAGCAAGTCCTTGTTTTCTTGCATAAATGGAACCAGCGACGGGGAACCGGATTCTTCTTCACCTTCCAGAAAAATGGTCAGATTTCCGGGCAGGGTGCCATGTACATCCTTCCATGCGCGGCAGGCTTCGATGAATGTCATCAGCTGGCCCTTGTCATCGGAACTGCCCCGCGCACGCAGCGCCGGCCCCATGTCGCCGTCCACGATCTGGGGGTCGAACGGATCACTGTCCCACAGGTTCAGCGGATCTACCGGTTGCACATCGTAGTGACCATAAAACAAAAGATGCGGGCCGGGCGCGCTGTGCCGGGCAACGACCATGGGGTGGCCGGGGGTGTCGTGGCGCGCCGCGTCAAATCCCAATTCGGACAGTTCCGAAACCAGCCAATCTGCAGCCGCCAAACAGTCTGGTGCATATTCCGGATCGGTCGAGATCGACCGGATGCGCAAAAGTTGTTTCAGCCGTTCCAGTGCGGCGTCTTGTGTGGAATCAATGCGGTCAAGAACGGTGTCGATCATCTGCAAACTCCTGCGTTTTGCCGGACCCTAGCATTTTTGCATCTGGGGTCCAGATGAATACACCATGACAAACGCGCCCAACAGATTGTAAAGCAACGACAAACAATCCGTTTAAGATTTGGCAAAAATCAATCGCAGTTATGGGCTGAAACGCGCCGATATTCCCCAGTTATTCAAGGGAAACACTGCCAATCATCAGGTTTTTCTGTTAACAATAGCGCGAGGCGCATGACTCGGGCGTGCGTGCGTGGGGACAACGACAATAAATGGGGCAGACTGATGCTGGGGCTGACGTCATCATCTAAAGATTCCGCATCCGTGCAGGCCGTCAAAAAAGGTTTCGACGATTTCGAAATCACGCTTGGCGATGTGATGCGTGGCGAACGGGCAACCATGGGCAAATCGCTGATGGATGTTCAACGCGAACTAAAAATCAAAGCGGCCTATGTCGCCGCTGTCGAAGACGCAGATCCATCTGTTTTCGACACCCCCGGCTTTATCGCGGGGTACGTGCGTTCTTATGCAAAATATCTGTCGCTTGACCCGGAGTGGGCGTTTGACAAGTTTTGCGAAGAAAGCGGCTTTGCCACTGTACACGGAATGTCCGAACGCGCGTTGCCGGCCCGCATGTCGCGCGAAGATCGTTTGGCGGCCGCCGCTGCGGCGCGGCCTGATCCGCTGCAGGCCAGTGCGACGCCCTTCATTCCGCCAAAAGAACCGCTGTTGTCGCAACTTAACATCAAGGCGATCGGGTCTTCGTTGATATTGTTGTTGCTGGTGGGTGGTCTTGGTTTTGGGGCTTATCGCGTCGTGCAGGAAGTGCAGCAGGTGACTGTTGCCCCCATCGACCAACCCCCCATGGCGCAGACGGATCTGGATCCGCTGGCCCCGCGGCCATCCGTATCTTCCCCACAAACCACTGATGCGGTCGCGTCGGTCGACACATCAGAAAGTGCTGAACCCCGCCCGGTTATCACGTTGGCCGAACTGTATGCGCCAACGCCATCCGTGCCGACCTTTGACGCACCCCGCGATGGTCCCATTTCGCGCATTGATCCGAACCAGCAGGGGTCATTCCTGACCCCACGCTTGCCGGACAGTGTTGGTTTGGAAACCGTGTCGCTGCAATCTGCGCCAATGCCAGATGGTCTGGCCGGTTTGAATGTGCCTGAACGATTGGCCGCTGCGGTTTTGGCACCGGCGCTGGCCGAACCGGTGCAGGAACTTGCCATTTTCAGCACAACCGGTGCGTGGATGCAGGTGCGTGATGGCGAAAACAACATCATCTACAGCCAAACGATGGAACCGGGCGAACGCCTTGTGATTCCGACCGAAGTGGCGCTGCCCTATCGCATTGAACGGGTCGGCATGTCGGGCTTTGTTTATTTTCAAGTCAATGGCGCGGTCTATGGGCCAGCAGGCACCGGTACACGTTTGGTCAAGGGCGTGGAACTGACCGAAGCCGCGCTTAAGGAACGGTACCTTGAAATTCCAGAGTCTGAACGGACCGAAGCGTTGCAGAATGCGTTGGAACAGCTTGAAGCGGTGGTCGCCGCACAATAATTAGCAAGGGCAATGGTCTAGCGTTGCCCTTTGCCCCGGTCCTGCGCTACACCATCTGTAAACCAAAGTTGACAGAAGGTCCGCAATGTCGATCAACCATGTGCGTCCGTGGCGCAATATCTATCGCCGGAAAAGCCGTCAAATCATGGTGGGGTCCGTCCCCGTGGGCGGGGATGCCCCGATTTCAGTGCAAACCATGACCAACACGGTCACCACCGACATCCCAGGCACCATCGCACAGGTGCAGGCTGCGGCAGACGCCGGTGCGGATATTGTGCGTGTGTCGGTCCCGGATCAGGATTCGGCAAAGGCACTGAAGGAAATCGTAAAGGAAAGCCCGGTCCCGATCGTGGCGGATATCCATTTTCATTACAAGCGCGGCATCGAAGCAGCCGAAGCAGGCGCAGCCTGTTTGCGCATCAACCCCGGCAACATCGGGTCCGAAGACCGCGTGCGCGAAGTGATCAAAGCCGCCCGCGACAACAACTGTTCCATGCGTATTGGCGTCAATGCCGGATCGTTGGAAAAGAACCTGTTGGAAAAATACGGTGAACCCTGTCCCGATGCGATGGTGGAAAGTGGACTGAACCACATCAAAATTCTGGAAGACAATGATTTTTTGAACTTCAAAATCTCGATGAAGGCGTCCGATGTTTTCATGACAGCGGCAGCCTATCAACAGCTGGCCGACGCAACCGAAGCACCACTGCATCTGGGCATTACCGAAGCCGGTGGTCTGATGTCGGGGACGATCAAATCTGCCATCGGGTTGGGCAATCTGTTGTGGATGGGGCTGGGGGATACGATCCGCGTGTCGCTGTCTGCCGACCCGGTGGAAGAGGTGAAGGTGGGATATGATATCCTGAAATCCCTTGGGCTGCGGCACCGCGGTGTGAATATCATTTCCTGCCCGTCTTGTGCCCGGCAGGGGTTTGACGTGATCAAAACCGTCGAAACATTGGAAAAACGGCTGGAACATATCAAGACGCCTATGTCGCTGTCGATCATTGGCTGCGTTGTGAATGGCCCCGGCGAAGCATTGATGACCGATGTGGGCTTTACCGGCGGCGGCAATGGGGCTGGCATGGTGTATCTGGCCGGCAAGCAAAGCCATAAAATGTCGAATGATCAAATGGTTGACCACATTGTCGAACAGGTGGAACGCAAGGCCGCAGAACTGGATGCGCTTGCCGAAACCGCGCAAGACGCCGCGCAATAGCCGCCCGCAGGCACCGTTACCTGGGGGCCAGATCCTGCGCCCTTTGCCACGCCACGGATCCGCGCGGCAACAATCCCATCGCCCGTTGCGCTTGGCTTGACGCAGTGCGCATGTCGCCGCGCAGGGCTGCGGCCTCTGCCGCTGAAAGGATCGCTTTGCCTTGTTCCCCCGCGCGGGCATAGGCCGTGCCCAAATCGCGCAAAATGCGCCCATCGCGGTTGTCGCGCGCGCGGGCCTGTTCCAAAATGCGCAAGGCTTCGCGATTGCTGGATGCGGTATTGGCTGCCAACAGTGCGCGACCCAAACTGCCTGCGATCAGCGCGTCACGCGGGGCCAGTTGGTGTGCGGCGCGATAGGCGGCAATGGCCCCTGAAACATTTCGACTTTCCAACAGGATTTGCCCCTGCAGTTCCCGAAAATAGGGATCGTTCGGGCGTTTGCTGACCAATCGGTTGATCGCAGATGCCGCGTTTTGGCCGTTGCCGCCCCGGTGGTGGGCGATGGCCTGACGCATCAGCGCGATGTCGCTATCACCTGTGGCCCGGCGCAAGGTCCACGCCGGGGACCGTTTAAAGGCCGTCAGCTTGCCGTGGATCCGTGCAAACCAGAAACGCGCCGTGTTGGATTCTTCGGCACGCGTGGCCCCCGCTGCCGCAGCCTGGGCTGCGCGCAAACGGTCGCGGGTCAGGGGGTGCGTTCTGAACCATGGGTCCTGTCGCCCGGCAGACAGCGCCTCTTGCCCGCGGAACAGGTCGAACACTTCCACCATGGCAGTAATATCGATGCCCGCACGTTGCAGGTAACGAAACGCACTTTGATCGGCGGAACTTTCTGCCGCGCGGCTGTGACCCCGAAACACGCCCTGCGCAGACCCGGCTGCACCCGCCGCGATGCCACCAGCCGCTTCGCCGGACCCACCCGCGGCTGCGGCCAGCGCCACCAACACGCCAAACGCCTGTGCCGTTTTTGCCCGTTGCAGCGCGGTCAACCGCTGCCCGATATGCCCGTTCGTGATATGCGCCGCTTCATGTGCGATGATCGCTTGCAACTGTGCGGCCCGTTCCATGCGCATGATCAGGCCGGAATGCAAAAAGATGTGGTTGTGGTCGATCACAAAGGCATTCAGCCGCGGATCATCAATCACCAAAATGCGGACAGACCCGGGGTTCAAGCCAGCGGCGGCCAGCACAGGCCGCGCCAATTCATTCAGGCCCCGTTCAATATCAGGGTCGCGCAGAATGGTGATCGCATGGCTGATCGTTGCCGACACTGCCAGCAAAACACCGCACATGACTGCAATTAATCCGTTGCGCATGATTGACCCTTCCCAATTGTTTCGGCCACACAAGGGCCTAAGCAGAGGTGCAGATGAAACAGTCCCCCCGTAGTCAGGTTGATCCTTTCATTGTCATGGACGTGATGGAAGAGGCGCGTCGCCTGGAAGCGAAAGGTCGCCACATCATCCACATGGAGGTCGGCCAGCCCAGCACGCCCGCACCCAAGGGCGCCCGCGACGCGTTGAATATGGCCATGGACACTGATGCCTTGGGATACACGGTTGCCTTGGGACTGCCGGAATTGCGCCAACGGATCGCGCAGCTGTATCTGGATTGGTATGGTCTTGATCTGGATCCGGGGCGGGTCGTTGTGACCTCTGGATCGTCGGCGGCGTTCTTGTTGGCGTTCACGGCCCTGTTTGACGCAGGCGACCGGGTTGGGATCGGGGCGCCCGGCTATCCGTCTTATCGGCAGATACTTAAGGCTTTGTCTTTGGTGCCGGTGGATGTTCCCACGTCGCCTGACAACAAATTTCAGCCTGTTGCCCAAGATTTCGAAGGGCAATCGTTGGCCGGTATTTTGGTGGCCAGTCCGGCCAACCCCACTGGCGCAATCCTGTCGCGTGATGAAATTGCCCGTTTGGCTGATTGGGCCAATCGCAACGACGTGGCGTTCATATCCGATGAAATTTATCATGGCATCGCTTATGAAACGCCTGCTGAAACGGCGCTGTCGGTCACGGACCGTGTGTACGTGATCAATTCATTCTCGAAATATTTTTCGATGACGGGTTGGCGCATTGGATGGATGGTTGTCCCGCCCGATCATGTGCGCATGGTGGAACGGTTGGCGCAAAACATGTTCATCTGTCCACCCCATGCAAGCCAGATCGCAGCACTGGCGGCCATGGATGCAGGGGACGAACTTGATGCCAACATTGATGTTTACAGGGCCAATCGCGCACATCTTTTGGAACAGCTGCCAGCCATGGGGATTTCGCGATTTACGGCACCCGATGGGGCATTTTACGTTTATGCCGACGTCAGCCACCTGACCGACGACAGCGTCGCATTTGCATCGGATGTGCTTGAAAAAGCGGGGCTTGCAATCACGCCCGGTGTCGATTTCGATCAACAGCGGGGGCACCAGATGATCAGACTGTCTTATGCACGATCAACCGATGACATCCTTGAAGGTCTGCGCAGATTGAAGGCGTATTTGGCATGATACGTCGGTGGATCCTGGGTTTGATTTTGGCGCTATGCTCTGCCAGCACGCTGTCTGCGCAAGAGCTGACCGGATTGTCCCGGCTGCTGGATGTGGAATTGCGCACGTCCATGTCTGGGCGGGTGACCCTGTCGATCGAAATGGATCGCGCGGTGCCTTATGCCGTTGATTTGGTGTCGGGTCCGGATCGGGTCCGTGTGCGGTTTCGGGCCGCCAGTTTTGACGCGGTTGATGTGACCCAGTTGGCTGATGGCAAGACTGTGACAGACGTTGTCACCGGTGCCAGTGGGCGTACGGAAACATGGCTTGATCTGATCCTGGCCCAGCCGATGGGCGTGGTGTCTGCCGAACTAACGGGGCAATCCGGATCGTCGCGGATCGAAATTGTGCTGGCCGGGATTTCCGCGCAGGAATTTGCAGCCTATGCCCTGCTGGAACAGGGCGGTGCCGCACCGGGGGGGGCGGTCGATTTGTCCGGCCCAAAACGCAACACCGGCGACCGGCCATGGATCGTGGCGCTGGACCCGGGGCATGGGGGCGTTGATCCGGGGGCAGATGGGGGCCGCAAATCCGAAGCGGACCTGATGCTGTTGTTCGCTTTCGAATTGCGCGATGCCCTGCGCCGTGCCGGGTACGAAGTTGTGATGACCCGCGATGCTGACGATTTTGTTGGATTGGAAGGGCGGCTGTCCGTGGCGCGCGCCCAACAGGCGGACGTGTTTTTGTCGTTGCACGCCGATGCGGTGCTGGAAGGCGTGGCAGAAGGCGTGACGCTTTACACCCTGTCAGACAGCGCCAGCGTTCAGGCGGATGCGAAATTGGCCGCACGCCATGATCGCCACGACATTCTGGGCGGGGTCGATTTCACAGGGCAGGGCGATCAGGTGGCAGAGGTGCTGATGGATCTGGTGCGCCGCGAAACCCGCCCCCGATCAGATGCCTTGGCCCGGGCCATCCTTGACGGGATGAACAGCGTATCGGCACGGATCAATTCAAAGCCCATTCGCAAGGGGGATTTCGCCGTGCTGAGGGCCGCAGATATTCCATCTGTGCTGGTCGAATTGGGCTTTCTTTCGTCTGCGCGTGATTTGGCGCAATTGAATGATCCCGCTGGGCGGGCGCGATTGGTGGATGGGCTGGTGGCTGGGCTGGATTTGTGGGTCGTGCAGGATGCGGCGGATGCGGCTTTGATCCGCCAATAGTCTTTTTCGTGTTTTGACGCTGTCACGGGCGCCAGATATACCAGCTTCAAACAATACGGGTCTGCGTGCGATGTCATCTTATCTGCGTACTTTTGGGCAATGGATCGTTTCCGGAATTTCAGGCGCTTTTGGTCTGATCTTTCGGTCCATCGGTGCTTTGTTCACGTTCTTTACGCTTAGCGCGATCATGGGGGCATTGGCGATCTGGGCCGTGTTCACTGTTTACGGGTCCGATCTGCCCAGCCACGAAGAATTGGCCAGCTATACCCCCAAAACGATCAGCCGCATCTATTCCACAGAAGGGCGGATCATTGACGAATTCGCAGAAGAACGCCGCCTGTTCGCCCCTGCCGATGAAATTCCCGATCTGGTCAAGGCGGCATTCATTTCCGCAGAAGACAAGGAATTCTACAACCATTCGGGTTATGATCCCCGGGGGATGGTTGCAGCGTTGCGCGATGCGGTCGTATCCCAAGGGCGCAATTTGCGCGGGGCATCGACCATCACCCAGCAGGTCATGAAGAACTTTTTGCTGGATGGATCGCGCACAGGTGAACGGAAAATCCGGGAAATCCTGCTGGCCACACGTCTTGAAGACACACTGGACAAGGACAGCATTCTTGAACTGTACCTGAACGAGATTTTTCTGGGCCAGAATTCCTTTGGGGTTGCGGCTGCCGCGCAGACGTATTTCAACAAACCCTTGCGCGACCTGACCCCGGAAGAGGCCGCCTATCTTGCGGTTTTGCCAAAGGCACCGTCCACGTATCACCCGGTCCGCCAGCGGGACCGGGCTGTCGCCCGGCGCAATTTCGTTTTGAAGGAAATGTTTGAAAACGGCTATCTAACACAAGCCGCTTACAACATGGCGGTCGATCAACCCCTGCGCACGGTGCAGGGTGGCGATTTCCCAAGCTTCCGGTCTTCCTTGCCGCCACGGGATTATCCAACGGATGAAATTCGCAGACAGCTGTCGCGCGACTATGGCGAAGGCCAGTTTTTCACGGGCGGCTACACCGTGCGGGCGACCATTGAACCTGACCTGCAGCTGGTTGCGGCCAAAGCCCTGCGCGCAGGATTGGAATCCTATGACCGCAGCCAAGGCATTTGGCGTGGCACGCGCCGGTCGATTGAACCCGAAGACTTGGCAGATTGGCGCGTCGCCCTGCGGCAGGTGAACGTGCCGCGCGATATTGAAACGAACCAGCCATGGTATCCTGCGGTTGTTTTGTCTGTTGGGGCGAATGACGCACGCATCGGGATTGAAGGGGTTGAAGACGACGCAGACGGCCATTTCATCCCCGCAAAAGATGTTCAATGGGCACGCAAGCTGCGCGACGATGGATCCCTTGGGCCGCGCGCCCAGGTGGCTGGCGATCTGCTGGACGTGGGCGATGTTGTCTTGGTGCGCCGCATGGTCAGCGACAGCGATGGGTCGTTCATCCGCTGGACTTTGCGACAGGTGCCAGAAGTGCAGGGCGGCTTTGTCGCGATGGACGTCAATTCTGGCCGCGTTTTGGCAATGCAGGGCGGGTTTTCGTACCAACATTCGGTGTTCAACCGCGCCACACAGGCCCAGCGTCAGCCGGGGTCTTCGTTCAAACCGTTTGTGTATGCCGCAGCTTTGGACAGCGGTTATAGCCCGGCGACAATCGTTATCGATGCGCCTATCGAAATTAACACACCCCAGGGCGTGTGGCGGCCCAAAAACGCATCGAACCGCTTTTATGGGCCGACGCCCGTGCGCACCGGGATCGAACAGTCCCGAAACCTGATGACCATTCGTCTGGCCCAAGAGGTCGGTATGAATACGATTTCTGGATATGCGGAAAAATTTGGGGTCTATGACAACATGAACCCGGTTTTGGCGGGGTCATTGGGGTCAGAAGAAACGACATTGTATCAGATGGTGTCGGCCTATGCGATGTTTGCCAATGGCGGGACACGTGTGCAACCAACCCTGATCGACCGTGTGCAGGATCGCAATGGCAACACCGTGTTCCAGCATGACCGGCGCATCTGCAACGACTGTCAGTCCCGCATGGTGCAGGCAGGGTTTTTGCCAAACGTTGTTGCAAACCGGGAACGGATCATGGACGCGATCACCGCATACCAGCTGACCTCCATGATGCAGGGCGTGGTGGAACGCGGCACTGCGGAAAAAACCGTGAACCTGCCTGTGCCCATCGCAGGCAAGACCGGAACAACCAATGACGCCAAAGATGTGTGGTTCGTGGGCTTTTCCAGCACCATCGCCGCAGGGTGTTACATCGGTCATGATACGCCGCGCCCCTTGGGTGATGGGGCAGGCGGGGGCAGCATGTGCGGTCCGGTCTTCAACAGCTTTATGCAAGAAGCCATCAAACGCTACGGGGGCGGCGAATTCGAAGTTCCCGACGGCGGTGTCTTTATCAAGATTGACCGCTTCACCGGGGATCGGCTGCCAGACGACGCAACGGGCGATCATGTCGTGGCTGAATATTTCCGCGAAGGCGAAGAGCCCTTGTTCGGTGTCACCTTTGACGGCGGCTTTGAAATGGGTGCGGACCTTCCACTGTTTTCACGGGGCAAAGAACCTGAACAGGCCAAGCAGGTCACCAATTCGGCAGGGCAAACCGTGACGATTGCGCCGCGCGCTTCGTTTGGGTCTTTGTCGTCGGGTGGGCTGTACTAAGCGCTTGTTCCGGGCGGCGCGGTTGATTACATCCCATGTCTGAAAAGGGGTTCGTCAAACATGCGCGCAGAACTGAATTCAGTGGTGGAACAGATCGAAAAATCGCTCGCCTTGTTGGCGCAGCGCATGGACTATGAAACGGCTGCGTATCGGTTGGAAGAATTCAACGCGATGATCGAAGATCCCGATTTGTGGAACGATCAGGAACGTGCCCAAAAGCTGATGCGGGATCGCCAAACGCTGATGGATAAGATTCAGACCTATGAATCGATCCGTCAGGATTTGTCTGATGCGCAGGAATTGATTGAACTGGGCGAAATGGAAGACGATGCCGAAGTCGTCACCGACGCCGAAAACAGTTTGAAGGCATTGGCTGAAACCGCCGCGCAAAAGGAACTGGAAGCCCTTCTGGATGGGGAGGCTGACAGCAACGACACGTTCCTTGAAATCAATGCCGGGGCCGGTGGGACGGAAAGCTGCGATTGGGCGTCCATGCTGGCGCGCATGTACGTGCGTTGGGCAGAATCCAAGGGATACAAGGTTGAACTGCAGTCAGAACAAGGCGGGGACGAAGCTGGGATCAAATCCGCCGCGTATAAGATCAGCGGTCATAATGCGTACGGTTGGTTGAAATCAGAATCCGGGGTGCACCGGTTGGTGCGCATCAGCCCTTTTGATTCTGCTGCGAAGCGGCACACCTCTTTCACGTCGGTAAAGGTGTACCCGGTGGTCGATGACAACATTGAAATCGAAGTGAACCCTGCGGACATCCGCATCGACACTTATCGGTCGTCCGGGGCCGGTGGGCAGCACGTGAACACCACGGATTCGGCCGTTCGCATCACCCACCACCCGACCGGGATCGTCGTCACCAGTTCCGAAAAATCGCAGCACCAAAACCGCGATATTGCAATGAAGGCGTTGAAATCCCGCCTGTATCAAATGGAATTGGACAAACGGTCTGCCCTCGTGAACGAAGCGCATGAAAACGCCGGTGATGCGGGCTGGGGCAATCAGATCCGGTCTTATGTGCTGCAGCCATATCAAATGGTCAAAGACCTGCGGACAAACTTCGAAACCTCTGACACCAAGGGCGTATTGGACGGGGATTTGGACGGTTTGATGGCGGCCACCCTGGCCATGGATGTGTCTGGCAAATCCCGGGCGGAAGCAAACGCGGACTGATCGGCCGCCTTCATTGCACATTCAAACCAAAACAGGCACCGACGATTGTCGATGCCTGTCTGACGTTGAAAACGCAAATTTTGGGTATTCAGCTTTCCGCTGGCTTTGGTGCCGCTTTCTTGCCGCCGGCTGCTGACAGCGGGTCATCCTGACGCTGTACGGACCCTTCGAAATGCGCACCGCTTTCGATTGCGATGGTTTTGTGGATGATGTCGCCTTCGACTTGTGCTGTCGATGTCAGACGCACTTTCAGGCCACGCACACGGCCAATGATATGCCCATTGATCACAACATCGTCGGCAATCACTTCGCCGCGAACGGTGGCACCTTCGCCAACGGTCAGCAAATGCGCGCGGATGTCGCCATCCACTTGACCTTCGACCTGAATGTCACCGCTGGTTTTCAGATTGCCCGTGATGTGCAGATCCGCAGACAGGATCGACGCTGGTGGCTTTGGCTTTGGTGCTGCCGCTTTGAAATCAGTGGCAGGTTTTGCCGCCGCAGGCGATGATGCCGGGGCTGCAGGTTTTTTGTCAGTCGCGCCGGTGGACGCTGGTTCGGAAGACTTGCTTTTAGAAAACATCGTTCGCTGCCCTTATGTAGATCATCGGGTTCACGGCCCTGCCATTTACCCGAACTTCGTAGTGAAGATGCGTGCCAGTGGATCGACCGGAACTTCCCATATCACCGATCCGCTGCCCGCGCGAGACCCGTTCACCCACATTCACGCGAATGCGCGACAAATGGGCGTATCGGGTTTCAATGCCAAATTCATGTTGGATGTAGATCACGCGACCGTATCCGCTGCCCCAACCGGCCTTGGTCACCACGCCATCGGCGGTGGAATAGATCGGTGATCCATGGGCCGCTGCAAAGTCTGTGCCCCGGTGCATCCGCCCCCACCGCGGACCAAAGCCGGATGTGTAGCGGAAATTGCCTTTGACAGGCAGGGCAAAGGGGGCGCGGGACGCCGCGATCCGGTAAATGTTCAACCGATCCAGCTGCGTGATGATCTGATTTGCGCGATCTTCATCTGCGCTGGGGTCTGCATTGCCGCGCGTCGAATAGCTGATCGGGGACAGCGCACCACCACGCCCCGAATAACCGCGCCGGACAGCATCCAAAAGCGAATTGGTGTTCAGCCCTGCATTGCGGAACATACGATCCAGTGGCTGAACCGAAATCGTCATCGCGTCTTCCAACTGGCGGAAGATTTCATCGGTCCGTTCTTCAAGGATCTGCATTTCGTTATCTAGTGCCGCCAAACGATCAGCGGCGGCCAATGCTTCGTTGGCGGCATTGTCACGCTGCGCTGCGGTCACTTCCAATGCATCCGTCAGATAGGCCAGCGTTTCGGAAAACGCCCCGTCTTCGGATCCATTTGCCGTGCCGGTTTCGCCCTCTGCCAAGGTCGCGTTCAGGGTGTCATACCGTTCTTGGGCTGTTTCGCGTTCCGCAATTGTGCGGCGCAGGGTGTTCTGAACCACCTCGATCCCGCGTTCCAATTCCTTGCGCCTGTCTTCGGATGCCAAAAGCTGGCTTTGCATCAACGAAACCTGTTCAAGGGCAGTGTTAAAACGTTCCTGTGCGGCGATCGCCTCTTCGGCGCGGGCATCACGTTCTTCGGCCAGCGCGTTCAGCCGTTCTTCGTAAATCTGTTGATCCCGTTTTGCCTGATCCCGGAAATTGCCGGAACCAATCGTGTCCATCAGGATGATGGCCGTCGCCACAATGGCCCAACCCACAACCAAGGCCCCGCCCATCACGGCCAGGATTTGGGACCCAGACGACAGGCGAACAAACCGGGTTTCGGAATCCGTGCGCAAAAACAGGCGCTTTTCGGGAACGCGCCGTTCCAAAAACCGATTCCAAGATTGCCGCAGTCCCATACCTGCACCTTTCGTTTCAACCATCCCCATGGTCACGCACATGCGCCTGAACGTGTTAGCGTTGGCTTTGAAGGGTCGCAAGGATTTTGCGACCAGACCAAAGCCCGCCTGAACTGAACTGGCAGGGCTTTGCTTATCGCATCGCGGGCGGCGGCGGCATTTGATCGGACAGGGGCCAGTAGAAATCTGGCGCAATTCCGGCCTCGGCCCGCTTTTCTTCATTAAACGGTGCTTTCAGGGGTCCGTGGAAATAGCGCCGGACCAATTCATGAAACGCCGGTTTCGGGTCCAACCCGTTTTGCCCGCACAGGAAATGAAACCACTTTGACCCATAGGCCACATGGCTGACCTCTTCGGCGTAGATGATTTCAAGCGCTTCGACCGCATCTTTCGCCTTGGCCGATTTGAAAACCTGGATCATGCCGGGCGTCACATCCAAGCCGCGCGCTTCCAATACCATGGGAACCACGGCAAGCCGGCCCATGTGATCGTCTGCTGTGTCTTCTGCCGCGCGCCACATGCCCGCATGTGCGGGCAAAGCACCGTAATGACTGCCCATGGCTTCAAGGCAATCGCACATCAGGTTGAAATGTTTAGATTCTTCATCCGCAGCTTTGACCCAGTCGTCATAATAGCCCAGCGGCATGTCGTGATGGGCAAACCGCGGAATGATATCCCAATGCAGGTCAACCGCGTTTAATTCGATATGCGCGACCGCATGCAACAACGCGATCCGGCCCGCTTCGCTGCCCGGGCGGCGGCGGGGCACATCCCTGGGATCCAAAAGCGCCGGTTGGTCCGGGCGTGATGGTCGATCCGGGGGGGCCGCTTGCCCGATTGGGATCGGCGTCCCCGCTGCGCGGGCATCAAACCAATCCTGCGCAAATTTCCGCGACAGCGCCGTTTTTTCGCGCCCGTCCGCCGTTGTCAAAACCGCAACGGCCATGTCCGAAAGTGTTTGGGTCACAGGGCTTGCGC
Source organism: Planktomarina sp. (assembly GCA_020630595.1). Classification (GTDB taxonomy): domain Bacteria; phylum Pseudomonadota; class Alphaproteobacteria; order Rhodobacterales; family Rhodobacteraceae; genus Planktomarina. The sequence goes on along the minus strand of JAHDBC010000002.1, from coordinate 146,203 downwards.
CGCTTCCAGCACCGCATCGACGTGGCCCGGCACTTTGACCTTGCGCCAGATTTGCGCGATCGTTCCATCCGGTGCGATCAGATATGTTGCCCGTTCAATGCCCATATATGTTTTGCCATACATGCTTTTTTCCACCCAAACCCCATACCGTTCGCAAACATCTGACTGTTCGTCGCTGACCAGAATCACATTCAGATCATGCTTTGCCACGAATTTGTCGTGCTTTTTGACGCTGTCCTTGGAAACGCCCAAGACGACGGTGTTGGCGTCAGCGAAATTCTGTGCTGCTGCTGTGAATCCCAATGCTTCTTTGGTGCACCCGGGTGTGTCGTCTTTTGGGTAAAAATACAAAACGACCGCCTTGCCCTTCAGATCGGCCAGTGAAATCGTGCCATCGCCATCACGGGGCAGTTCAAATTCCGGGGCTTTGTCGCCAATTTCGGGCATGCTGTGTGATCCTTCTTTTCTTTGATTGGTCATCTAGGGCAATATCTTAGGGCGAAACGAACATCTGGGTAGCGCGAATTGACCCCAACCAACGACGAATTATGGCGGCGTCACCGCAGGCGCAAGCGTGCCGTTTGGGCGGTATGGGATGCGCCGGCAGCTATTCTTGTTGCCGTGCTGCTGTGCGTGGTGTTGTTTCTTGCCGTGTTCCAAAACCGCACAGTGCCTGTTCCATCGATGCTGACCGACATGGTCACCGAACGCTTGCAGCAAGCCGCCGGTGACAATCAGCTGACCTTTCAGTCCGCTGAAATCGGGCTGTCGGATGGGCTTCACCCCCGGGTGGTGCTGCGGGGTGCCGCACTTGCGGATTCCGAAGGCGCACCAATTTTGGATGTCGCAACAGTTGATCTGTCACTTGATTTTGAAAGCATCATTTTCGGACAGGCCCACCCCCGCCATATCTATTTTAGTGGCGGCTTGATTGATTTGGTCAAAAACCGTGATGGCAGTTTCGATCTGGGCTTTCAAACCGATGACGCCGCAGTTCAATCAACCGATATTCAAGGTTTTCTGGCGCAAATGAATGCCGGGCTGTCCCATGACGCCATGACCCGGCTTGTGGCGGCGCAGGTGGACGGGCTGACGGTTCGGTATACGGATCATCAATCCAACCGCAGCTGGACGTTTGACGGGGGCCGTTTCACCCTGGACCGGAACAGGAACGGGCAGGTGCAAACCCGGCTTGATCTCGCGGTTTTGACCGGGCGCGGCGATCCGGCGACACTGGCGTTCAGTCTGGATCAAACGGCAGTTGATCGTGCTGCGGTGACAGCGCATCTGGATGGTATTCCGGCACAGGATCTGGCCGAACAGGCCCCGGCCTTGCAGTGGTTGTCACTGGTTGACGCGCCGCTGTCTGGCAGTCTGCGCACCGAATTGGCAGATGGGGCGGCGGGACCGGTGAACGCCACGCTCGACTTTGGGCAGGGACAAATACGGGTGTCGGATGACGATGCCGACGGCATTTCGTTTTCCCGGGCAAAAACCTATTTCGCTTACGATCCGTCACAACAGCGTTTGGATATCAGCGAAATCGCGCTGTCATCAGACAACGGGGCGTTCGAAGGGCAGGGTTATGCGCTGTTGCAGGACGGACAGTTCATCGTTCATCTTGGCGCAGATCAGGCGCGACTGCCATCGGTGGCGGGCGTTGCGCCCATCGATGTTGCCGGGCTGATCATGGATTTGCGGCTGCGGCCCGATCCGTTCAAGTTGGAAATTGGCATTGCGCAGGCGGCAATTGGAACGGGCCATCTGAAAATCACCGGCGCCTTGGAACAAGTGCAAGGTACGATCAACACGCACCTTGATGCCACGATTGACGCTGTTGATGCCCTGTCGATCATCGAACATTGGCCGGATGACATGCGGCCCCGGGCGCGCGGCTGGTTCGAAAAGAACATTACCGCTGGACAGCTGACCGATGTGGTTGTGGGCGTCAGGCAGCGCACTGGTCAGGACAGACGGGTGTTTGCAACCTTTGGCTTTCAGGACGCGGCGGTGGGATTTTTGAACGCGCTGCCGCCGATCACAGACGCACAGGGCCACGGCAGTTTTGATGGTCAGGCGCTAACGCTTTCCATGGTTCAGGGGCAGGTGACGACCCCTGATCGGGGGCGCGTATCGGTTGGGGGTTCAACAATGACCATCCCAACCTTTGCGGTGAAACCGGTGATCGCCCGGTTTGATCTGGACATTGCTGGGCCGATCCCGGCGATGCTTTGGGCCATGGATCAGCGTCCGTTCCGTCTGTTTTCGCGCAACGGTCGTGATTTTGATCTGGCAGAAGGAACCGCAACGGTCGATCTGGCCTTGGCTGTGCCATTCAAGCCAAAGATTGAACCGTCTGATGTCGCCTATACCGTTGATGCCACATTGACCCGCGTGCGCAGCGCCGTGGTTGTGCCAAATCAAACTGTGACCAGCGACCGGCTGTTTTTGCGCGCTGACCCGCGGTCGACCACACTTCGCGGCCCGGTCCGTGTGGCGGGCACATCCGCTGATATCACATGGCAACAAAAGCGGGGCGAAAGCGCCAGCACCCTAACGGCTGAGGCACAGGTGACGGATGCGGTGTTGCGGGCATTCAATGTGCGTTTGCCGCAGGGCATGATGCGGGGCACCACACAGGCAAACATTGATCTGGTTTTGCCACGTGGTGGGCCGATCGAATTTGATATTTCCAGCACGCTGGTGGGGGCAGCCGTCACAATCGATGGGATTGGCTGGTCCAAACCCCCATCCGGGCGGGCTGACTTTTCCGTTGCGGGCACCTTGGGGGCCACGCCCAGTATCGACCGCATCGCTGTGTCGGCTGCGGGTTTGCAGGCAACGGGACAGATGCGTTTTGGGTCAGGGCGGCTGCGCGATATGCGGTTGCGCGATGTGCGTGTCGGCAACTGGCTTCAAGGCGATGTCGTGCTGACTGATCGTGGGGCGGGCCGGCCCCTTGGCGTTGATCTGTCTGGGGCCACCGTTGATTTACGCCGCCTGCCCGGGTTTGGCAGGGGGGGCGGCAACGGTCTGCCGCCGATCAATGGCACCATGCGGCGCATCGTGGTGTCTGACAGCCTGTCATTGACGAACGCCCAGATACAGATTGATCCAGGCGCAACGCTGGAAGGCCGGTTTTTGGGCCGCGTCAATGGTGGCGCGATGATCCGGGGGCGGATGCAGACAGAAAACGGTGAAACGGTCCTGCGCATTTCAGGCAACAATGCCGGTGCGGCGCTGCGGGATGCGGGGCTTTTGCGGCAAGCGGACGGCGGCGATCTTTCGTTGACCCTGCGCGGTGGCGGGGCCGGGGGATGGCGCGGATCAGCCGAAATCATTGATACGCGGATCATCGATGCGCCCGCCGTCGCATCAATCCTTAGCGCCATCAGCGTGGTGGGCATTCTGGAACAGCTGGATGGGCGCGGGTTGATGATGGGCGAAATCCTTGCGGATTTTCATATCAAGGACGACTTGTTTACATTGTATTCTTCCAGCGCTGTCGGGCCTTCGCTGGGTTTGTCGCTGGATGGTTATATCAACACGCGCGACAAGCAGATGGATTTGCAGGGCGTTGTGTCCCCGTTTTACATGGTCAACGCCATTGGTGCGATTTTCACCCGTCGCGGCGAAGGGCTGCTGGGCTTTAATTTCACCTTGCAGGGACCGCCAGACGATATAGCAGTCGGCGTCAATCCGTTGTCGATTCTCACCCCCGGTATGTTTCGGGAAATTTTCAGACGCGCCCCGCCAGAGGTTGTTGAATGAAGCTTTCAGATTTCCATTTCGATTTGCCCGAAGACCGGATCGCAACCCGGCCCGCATCGCCCCGCAGCGCTGCCCGGTTGCTGGTGGCCGATAAGGGGGCGATCATGGATGCCGTTGTCGGGGATCTGGTGCAAATCTTGCGGCCCGGTGATCGTCTGGTGTTGAACGATACCCGTGTGATCCCGGCGCGCTTGTCGGGTGTGCGCCATCGGCTTTCTGCTGAAGGCCCCGTTTCAGCCCGTATTGAAATCACGCTTTTGGACCCACAGCCTGACGGCACATGGACTGCGTTGGTTAAACCTTTGCGCAAATGGAAGGAAGGCGAACGGGTCACTATCACCGATGGTTTTTCGGCTGTTTTGTTGTCCAAATCCGACGGGCAGGCGTGCATTGCCCTAGATGTCGCAGACGGATCAGTGGACGAAGCAATCGACGCCGCAGGGGATATGCCCTTGCCGCCCTATATCGCGTCGAAACGGGCTGCGGATGAACAGGACAAAGCCGATTACCAAACGGTTTGGGCGCGGCACCGGGGTGCTGTGGCTGCACCAACGGCATCCCTGCATTTTGACGATCCCTTGCTTGCCGGATTGAAGGCACGTGGTGTCGAATTTACCTATGTCACCCTTCATGTCGGGGCGGGGACCTTCCTGCCTGTCAAGGTTGACGATATCACAACCCACAAGATGCATGCCGAATGGGGGCAAGTCACCGAACAGGCCGCCGCTGAGATTAAGGCGACACAGATGGCAGGCGGGCGCGTCATTCCCGTGGGCACCACGGCGTTGCGCTTGATCGAAACCGCGGCCCGATCAGGTCAGATTGAAGCGTGGGAAGGTGACACGGATATTTTCATCTATCCGGGGTTCGAATTTCATGTCGCGGACGGCTTGATGACAAATTTTCACCTACCAGAGTCGACTTTGATGATGCTTGTCGCAGGATTTATGGGCAAAGATCGGATCATGGGAATTTATGATCACGCGCTAAAACAGAATTATCGCTTTTTTAGCTATGGCGATGCATCCCTTCTTTTGCCCTAGCTGGCCTGGGCCACACCACAAAGGATCAGTAAAATGTTTCAAGTCTTGACGGGGTCCTGGGCCCTTCTGCTGGGTATGCTGTTCTTGATGGTGGGCAACGGGCTGCAGGGCACGCTTTTGGGTGTGCGCGGCGACATCGAAGGGTTTTCGACTTTTGAAATGTCCCTTGTCATGTCAGCCTATTTTGCGGGCTTTTTGGGCGGGTCGCGGATCACGCCGGAACTGATCCGCAGGGTGGGCCACGTTCGGGTGTTTGCGGCACTGGCCTCTTTCATCTCTGCCGTTTTGATCCTGTACCCGGTTTTGACTCATCCGGCTGCGTGGATCGTGGGGCGCATCGTGATCGGTTTCTGTTTTTCCGGCGTTTATGTCACCGCCGAAAGCTGGCTGAACAACGCGTCGACGAATGAAAACCGTGGCAAGGCATTGTCGCTTTACATGATTGTCCAAATGTCGGGCGTCGTCGCGGCACAGGGCCTGTTGGCCTATGGGGATGCTGGTGGCTATGTGCTGTTCGTGGTGGCATCGGTTCTGATTTCGATTTCATTCGCGCCGATCTTGCTGTCGATTCAGCCCACGCCTGCGTTTGGCACCACGAAACCAATGACCCTGCGGCAGCTGATTTCCGCGTCGCCATTGGGGTGCATGGGCATGTTTTTGTTGGGCGGCGTGTATTCTGCGCAATTTGGCATGGCGGCGGTGTTCGGCACGCAGATTGGATTATCGATCCCGCAAATTTCGCTGTTTGTGTCGGTGATCTATATCGGGGCGCTTGTCATGCAATATCCGATCGGTTGGTTTTCCGACCGCATGGATCGCCGGATCTTGATTTTGGGTGTTTCCGCGCTTGGGGGGATTCCGTCCATAATTGCGTTCATGATTGGCGAAAATTTCATTGCCATTCTGATTGTCGGGTTTCTGATGGGGGGCACGTCGAACCCGCTGTATTCATTGTTGTTGGCGTATACGAACGATTACCTGGAACCTGATGATATGCCCGCAGCCTCTGGCGGGCTGCTGTTTATCAATGGCGTCGGTGCGGTCGGTGGGCCGTTGGTCACAGGCTGGGTGATGACCACCGCTGGGCCGATGGGGTTTTTCCTGTTTGTCGGAATCCTGCTGGTGGCACTGGCGATATACGCCCTGTACCGGATGACACAGCGTGCGACGACCACAACATCGGAAGATACCGCAAGCTATACACCGATCATGCCATCCGCATCTGTTGTGGCTGTTGAACTGGCCTCCGAAGTTTATGGGGAAGCGGTGCTGGAAGAAGAAGGGTCAGAAGAAGACGGAAGAAATCCTTGACCTGAATACATTCCCGGTCACAATCGGTCCAAGGGGCGCAGTGTGGAGTGATACGGTATGGCACCGGAGCAGGTTTTGTCGTTTTGGCTGGATGAATGCAGCCCGTCGGATTGGTACAACAGCACGCCCGAATTGGATGGCAAGATCACCGACCGTTTTGAAACGGCGTGGCAGGATGCGATGCGTGGGTCGTTTGGACTTTGGCTGACGTATCCAAGTGGGGCACTGGCCTATCTGATTCTCACCGATCAATTCCCGCGCAACATGTATCGTGATTCCATGTTGGCGTTCCGGTCTGATCGGCTTGCCCTGGCTGCGGCGAAAAAGGCCATCCATCAGGGGTGGGACATGCGCATTGATCCGCCGGCCAGGCAATTCTTTTACCTGCCATTGATGCATTCCGAATGTCTTCCGGATCAGGACCGCTGTGTTCGATTGATGCGTGATCGTTTGCCGGGGGATGATAATATTCTGCATGCACGGGTGCATCGTGAAATTATCCGCAAGTTTGGGCGATTTCCATATCGCAATGCCGCGCTGGGACGCACCGACACCCAGTCCGAAGCCGCGTTTTTGGCCGGTGCCGGATACCGCGGCGTTCTTCAGGAATTGCAAAGGCCTGCGCTAAGCGCATAGGGGCCATGCCCCGCATCGACTTTCACCCGGCCGAGATATAGTTTAAGGTTAAACTATATTTTGGTTTCACATTCGGGAGACGTCGAAAATGGCTGATACATCCTTTGATCTGGTGGTGATTGGGGCAGGGCCGGGGGGCTATGTTGCTGCAATCAGGGCTGCGCAGTTGGGATTGTCGGTTGCCGTTGTGGAACGTGAACATATGGGCGGCATCTGCCTGAATTGGGGCTGTATCCCGACCAAGGCGATGCTGCGGTCATCCGAAGTGTTCCACCTGATGCATCGGGCGAAAGAATTCGGCTTGTCTGCCACGGGTATCGATTATGATTTGCAGGCGGTCGTGAAACGGTCGCGCGGTGTGGCCAAACAGTTGAACGGTGGCGTCGGTCATTTGTTGAAAAAGAACAAGGTGAAAACCTTTATGGGCACTGCGACGATCCCTGCAAAGGGCAAGGTCGAAGTGGCCGGGGAAAAGGGCACTGACACCCTGATCGCAAAGAATATCGTCCTTGCAACAGGCGCGCGTGCCCGCGAATTGCCAGGTCTGGAAGCCGACGGTGATCTGGTCTGGACCTATAAGCACGCATTGACGCCCAGCCGGATGCCAAAGAAGCTGCTGGTGATCGGATCAGGGGCCATCGGGATCGAATTCGCAAGCTTTTACAACACCTTGGGGGCGGATACGACGGTCGTCGAAGTGATGGACCGGATCTTGCCCGTAGAAGACGCTGAAATCAGCGCCTTCGCCAAGAAATCGTTTGAAAAGCAGGGTATGAAAATCCGCGAAAAGACGATGGTCAAAAAGCTGGATCGCGCAACGGGCAAGGTCACAGCGCATATCGAACAAAACGGCAAAGTGACCACCGAAGAATTTGACACCGTGATTTCCGCTGTGGGCATCGTTGGCAATGTCGAAGGCTTGGGATTGGAAAAGCTGGGTGTCAAAGTCGACCGCACCCATGTGGTCACAGATGAATATTGCGGCACCGGTGTCGATGGCATTTATGCCATCGGTGACATCGCGGGCGCCCCGTGGTTGGCGCACAAAGCATCCCACGAAGGTGTGATGGTTGCCGAAAAAATTGCTGGACACGATGTTCACCCGGTCAAGCCGGAATCCATCGCGGGTTGCACCTATTGCCATCCGCAGATCGCAAGTGTGGGCATGACAGAAGCCAAAGCGAAAGAGGCAGGCCATAAGGTGAAAGTGGGCCGTTTCCCCTTCATTGGAAACGGCAAGGCCATTGCATTGGGTGAACCCGATGGCATGGTGAAAACCGTTTGGGATGAAAAAACCGGCGAATTGTTGGGTGCGCATATGGTCGGCGCGGAAGTGACCGAACAAATTCAGGGCTATGTGATTGGCCGTCAGTTGGAAACCACGGAAGAAGATCTGATGCACACGGTCTTCCCTCATCCAACGTTGTCTGAAATGATGCACGAAAGCGTTCTGGACGCGTATGGACGCGCAATCCACATCTAACACAAAGGCCAATTCATGAAGCTGGTGATTTTGTGCCCCACGGGGGGAACCGTGCACACCCGCTTTATGGCCAGCATGATCGGCTTGACACAGGCGTTGCAGCGCAAGGGCATCCCCTTTGCGCTGAAGCACTATGAATTTTCCGATCTGATCATGTCACGCAATTATCTGGTCAGCTTTTTCCTAAGCCAGCAAAGCTTTACCCACGCGCTGTTGTTGGACAGCGATTTGGTGTTTGAACCGGAACAATTCTTTCGTCTGGCCGATTTTGATGCGGATTTCACCGCTGCCGTTTACGCCGACCGCCGCGTGACCGGTTCCGTTCTGAAAAAGGCGATGGCGACGGCCACCCCCGAAGATCTGGCAACCACACCCGGTGTCAGTCGCGCGCTTGCACGGCACATGCGATACATTGCGTCGACCAGTTTGGGTAAATCGATCCCGTTTGATAGCGAAATCAAGGGCGATTTCATGACTGTCGCATCTGCGGGCACAGGGTTCATGCTGATCACGCGCAAAGTGGTGGAAGATATTGTCGCCGCAGGGCAGGCCCGGCCTTTGCCACGAACAGGCCAACTAAGCATTTATTCCGATGCGCCACGTTTTGCGGATTTCTTTTCCCATCATCTGACGGCAGAAGGCGATGCGTTTTACGGCGAAGATCAATCGTTCTGTCGCCGTTGGATTCTGGGGTGCGGCGGGAAAGTCTGGATCGACCGGGCATCAAAGGTCAGCCACATTGGTGAGTTCGAATTTTCAGGTGATTACAGCTATCAAAGTGGCCTGATGGATGGCTGACACATCCACCCGATGGGCGGCCATTGCGACCCTCTTGGTGGCGGGTCTATTTTCGGCAGCACAATTCGGAAAATTCACCCTGACACTGGACCAACTTGCTTTGGTCTACGGTTCTGCCGCTGGGTTTATCGTGTCCATTGTTGGCATTGTTGGCATTATGTTTGGGGCCGTGGGGGGCGCCCACGTCGCAAGGTTTGGTTTGAAACGGGCGATGATCTGGGCGCTTGCCGCGGGGGCGGCGCTTTCCTTAATGCAAGTCAGTTTGCCCAATCTGCCAATCATGGTCGCACTGCGCATCGCAGAAGGATTTTCCCATCTGGCCATCGTGATTGCGGCCCCAACATTGATGTCTGGTTTGGCCAGCAACACGGACAGACCCGTGGTCATGGGCATCTGGGCCAGTTTCTTTGGTGTTGCACTGGCCATCCTCGCCCTGGTGACACCGGTTCTGCTGGCGATTGGTGGTGTTCCGGCCGTGTTGGTTTTTCATGGGATTGGCACGGGGCTTATGGCGGTTTTCGTGGCGCGGATCGTGCCGGATGATTCCCCCCAAGACGTGCAAGTGAAACCCTTTTGGGCCGAACATGTCGCGATTTATGGCACACCCCGCGCCGTAATCGCGGGCGGTGGGTTTGTGTTCTACACGATCCTTTATATCGCGTTGATTGCCGTCTTGCCGAATGCCCTTGAATTCAAAGCCAGTCAGACTGCCATTTTGCCCTTAGTATCGTTGATTGGCACATTTGGTGCCGGATACGTCGCCCGATCTGTTGCGCCGCCTGCAATCACAATCACCGGGTTCGGTTGTTTGATCGTGACGTTTATCTGGTGCGCCGTGGCGCCGGGGCTTGGCCCTGCCATCGCGATTTTCTTATCGGCGGGTTTGATCCCGGGGGCGTGTTTTGCAACAATCCCACATTTCAACGCCACGCTTGCGCAACGTGCCCGCGCCACGGGCGCCATTGCACAGTTGGGCAATGTTGGCACAACCACGGGCACACCGATCTTTGTGGCCGCCCTTATGTGGGGCGGATTGAACGCGGTATTTGCAACCGCAATTGTCTTTTGTGTGGTTGGCATTGCCGTTGTGACAGCAATTTGGCATCGATGCCGATAGTTCCTGATTTGTTCTAACTTTTCGATTGGCGGCAGAAACTCTTCACCCTATGTTAACGCGAAGGCGATCCTGGGGGCCAAAATGGCAGAGCTGAAGAACATCGAAGTCCGTGGCGCACGGGAACACAATCTGAAAAACATCGACGTTGATATTCCCCGCGACGAACTGGTGGTGATCACCGGATTGTCTGGGTCGGGCAAGTCTTCGTTGGCGTTTGACACCATCTATGCAGAAGGGCAGCGGCGTTATGTTGAATCCCTGTCGGCCTATGCACGTCAGTTTTTGGATATGATGGAAAAGCCGGATGTGGATCACATTTCCGGCCTATCCCCTGCGATTTCAATTGAACAGAAGACCACATCGAAAAACCCCCGATCCACAGTCGGAACGGTTACTGAAATCTATGACTATATGCGGTTGTTGTTCGCGCGGGTTGGCACGCCGTATTCGCCAGCCACAGGCCTGCCAATCGAAGCGCAACAGGTTCAAGACATGGTCGACCGGGTCATGGGACTAGACGAAGGCACGCGCGGCTACCTGCTGGCCCCCATCATTCGTGATCGCAAAGGCGAATACAGGAAAGAATTTCTGGAACTGCGAAAGCAGGGCTTCCAACGGGTCAAGGTGGACGGGGAATTCTACGAATTGGATGAACCACCCCAATTGGATAAAAAATTCCGCCATGACATAGATGTGGTGGTCGATCGCATCGTGGTGCGTGAAGGGCTGGAAACGCGCTTGGCGGATTCATTCCGGACCGCGCTGGATTTGGCAGATGGCATCGCGATCCTTGAAACCGCGCCGAAAGAAGGGGATCCAGAACGCATCACGTTCAGCGAAAACTTTGCCTGCCCGGTGTCCGGCTTCACTATCCCGGAAATCGAACCACGCCTGTTTTCATTCAACGCGCCGTTCGGGGCTTGCCCGGAATGTGACGGGTTGGGTGTGGAACTGTTCTTTGACGAACGTCTGGTTGTGCCCGATCAAACGCTGAAAATCAGCGATGGTGCGCTGGCCCCATGGCGCAAGGGGAAATCACCGTATTTTCTGCAAACAATCGAAGCGCTGGCAAAGCATTATGAATTCAACAAAAGCACGAAATGGAAAGATTTGCCTGCCCATGTTCAGCAAGTGTTTTTGTATGGGTCCGGCGATGATGAAATCCTGTTCCGCTACGATGAAGGTGGCCGTGTTTATCAGGTGACGCGCACGTTTGAAGGCGTCATTCCAAATATGGAACGACGCTACCGCGAAACGGACAGCAACTGGATTCGTGAAGAATTCGAACGTTACCAAAACAATCGCGCCTGTGGCACCTGTGGGGGCTATCGTCTGCGTGAAGAAGCCTTGGCTGTGAAAATTGCTGGCCTGCACGTGGGACAGGTGGTTCAAATGTCGATCCGTGAAGCCGCAGATTGGTGTGACACAGTCGGTCCAAGCCTGACCAAGCAGAAGCTGGAAATCGCGGGCCCGATTTTGAAGGAAATCAGCGAAAGGTTGGGTTTTCTAAACAATGTCGGGTTGGAATATCTGACGTTGTCGCGCAACGCAGGCACGCTTTCGGGCGGCGAAAGCCAACGCATTCGACTGGCATCGCAGATCGGTTCAGGGTTGCAGGGCGTGCTGTACGTGTTGGACGAACCGTCTATCGGGCTGCATCAGCGCGACAACGACCGCTTGCTGACAACGCTTAAAAATCTGCGCAATCAGGGCAACACGGTCATCGTGGTTGAACACGATGAAGAAGCCATTCGCGAAGCAGATTACGTGTTCGATATTGGCCCCGGGGCGGGGGTTCACGGTGGTCAAGTGGTCGCCAAAGGCACCCCTGCAGAAATCATAGCAAACCCAGCGTCTGTCACGGGCGACTACCTTGCGGGTCGCCGCGAAATCAGCATTCCCGCGGAACGCCGCAAGGGGAATAAGAAAAAGGTCACGGTGCGGAAAGCCACGGGCAACAATCTGAAAAATGTGACGGTCGATTTCCCGCTGGGTAAGTTTGTCTGCGTGACCGGGGTGTCGGGCGGCGGTAAATCGACGCTGACGATTGAAACCTTGTTCAAGACCGCATCAATGACGTTGAACGGCGCGCGCCAGACGCCAGCGCCTTGTGAAACGATCAAGGGGCTGGAACATCTGGACAAGGTGATCGACATTGATCAACGCCCCATCGGGCGGACACCGCGTTCAAATCCAGCAACTTACACGGGGGCCTTCACGCCGATCCGGGATTGGTTTGCTGGCCTGCCAGAGGCCAAGGCGCGCGGTTACAAGCCCGGACGCTTCAGCTTCAACGTCAAGGGCGGCCGGTGCGAGGCATGCCAGGGCGACGGCGTTATCAAGATCGAAATGCATTTTTTGCCTGATGTGTACGTGGAATGCGAAACCTGCAAAGGCAAACGCTACAACCGGGAAACGCTGGAAATCCAGTTCAAAGGCAAATCCATCGCGGATGTGTTGGATATGACCGTCGAAGACGCGCAACAGTTTTTCAGCGCCGTGCCGTCGATCCGTGAAAAGATGGATGCGCTGATGCGCGTGGGTCTGGGCTATATCAAGGTCGGCCAACAGGCCACGACGCTTTCGGGTGGCGAAGCCCAACGGGTGAAGCTGTCAAAGGAACTGGCCAAACGGTCAACTGGTCGAACGCTTTATGTCCTGGATGAACCGACGACCGGCCTGCATTTCGAAGACGTGCGCAAACTTCTGGAGGTGCTGCACGAACTTGTGGAACAGGGCAATTCGATCATCGTCATCGAACACAATCTGGATGTGGTGAAAACGGCTGATTGGATCATTGATGTCGGCCCCGAAGGTGGGGATGGCGGCGGCACGATCGTTGCCGAAGGCACACCCGAAGATGTTGCAAATGTGCAAGCCAGCCATACGGGTCGTTATCTGAAAGATATGCTTAATCCCGCAAAAGTGGCCGCCGAATAACCGGCGGCCCCCTGCGCTTACAATCCCGCACGATACAGCCAAAGCAAACCGGCGGCTGCAAAGATGCACAAGAAAATCGGGATAACGACTGTGGTGGCCATGATATTGGTCCTTCCTTCGGGTTAGGCTGCGGACCATGCAGATATATTAGGTGCGACAATCTGTCTGTCAATCTTTCACAACACTGTTATGTCTGATGTCAGGCGTTGTTGGAACACGCCCGGCTGGCTAGGGAAGATCAGCACGTTACGGGGGGCATCTTATGAAGCATGAAAACGTCCAAGATTATTACGGCAAGGTGTTGCAATCATCGGCCGATTTGCAAACGAACGCATGCTGCGAACCCGAAGAAATGCCGATCTGGCTGAAGCAGGTTTTGTCGGATGTCCATGACGAAGTGCTGATGCGCTATTACGGATGTGGCCTGATCGCGCCAGAGGCGCTGAAGGGCGCACGGGTTTTGGATCTTGGATGTGGTGCCGGCCGCGATGTTTACGCCCTGTCCCGCATGGTGGGGGAAGACGGGTATGTGGTGGGCGTCGATATGACCGACGAACAACTTGCCGTCGCACGTGACCATCAAGATTGGCACCGTGAAAAATATGGCTATGCGAAATCGAATGTGGAATTCCACAAGGGCTTTATCGAAGAATTGGACAAGCTGCCGTTGGAGCCGGGGTCGTTCGATGTGATTGTTTCGAACTGTGTGGTGAACCTTGCCACTGACAAAGAAGCGGTTCTGCGCGGGGCACATCACCTGTTGAAACCGGGTGGAGAAATGTATTTCAGCGACGTTTATGCTGACCGTCGTGTGCCGGAAGCCATGGCAAAAGACGAAGTTCTTTATGGCGAATGTCTGTCGGGTGCATTGTATTGGAATGACTTTCTGACCTTTGCCAAACGCGTGGGGTTTGACGATCCGCGTCTGGTGACGCACCGCCCGATAACGATTGAAAACCAGCGCCTGGAACTTGCGGTGCAGCCCCTGAAATTCACATCTGCAACCTATCGCCTTTGGAAATTGGATGGTCTTGAATCCGATTGCGAAGACTATGGTCAGGCGGTGATTTACAAGGGGACGATCGAAAATTGTGCGCATGCCATCACGCTGGATGGTCACCATGTCATTGAAACGGGAAAGGTGTTCCCGGTCTGCGGCAACACCTGGAAAATGCTGGCCGACACGCGGCTGGCAGAACACTTCACGTTCATCGGTGATTTCGACACGCACTACGGTATTTTCGAAGGCTGTGGCGCGGGATCACCCTTTGAAACGGAACTGGAAGGCGGTGCAAGCTGTTGCTAATCGCGTGCCAACGCCTTAGGAAAGCCTGACTGTTTTAATCAGACTTCCGGGCGTCATGGATCAGACCGCAATTCCCCGATTACAGGTGACACGTCTAAACCGCCGTTTCGGGGGACAGACGGCGGTTGATGATGTCAGCCTGAAACTGATGCCTGGACAGGTGACCTGTTTGTTGGGCCCATCGGGCTGCGGCAAATCAACCACACTGCGCATCATCGCTGGGGTCGAACGTCAGGACAGCGGCGTCATTTCTGTGGATGGCCAGACGGTGTGTGATGGCGTTCAAACGACACCGCCGGAACGGCGTTCTATTGGGCTGATGTTTCAGGATTTCGCGCTGTTTCCGCATCTGTGTGTTTGGGAAAATGTGGCCTTTGCCTTGAAAGGGTCCAAACAGGACCGTCGGGCACAGGCAGAACATCTGTTGGAACGGGTGGATCTGTCAGGATATGCAGACAAGATGCCGCAAGAATTGTCTGGCGGGGAACAGCAACGCGTTGCGCTGGCCCGCGCGGTTGCGCCCAAGCCGAAGATCATGTTGATGGATGAACCGTTTTCGGGGCTGGATGATCGTCTGCGCGACGACGTCCGGGATGAAACCCTGCGCGTTTTGCGCGACGATGGCACTGCTGTGCTGATGGTCACGCATGATCCATCCGAAGCGATGAAAATGGCCGATGAAATCGCGCTGATGCGTGATGGGCGCATTGTGCAGTCCGGCGCGCCGTATACGATCTACAACACCCCGGTCGACCGGGCCGCCGCTGGCTTTTTCAGTGACATCAATGTCATTCCAACTGTGGTGGACGGGGCATTGGCTGCGACCCCATTCGGGGCCTTTCTTGCGCCGGGTCACGCCGACGGCACGCGTGTTGATATTGTCATTCGACCCCAACATCTGCGCATTGATTTCGACCGGGCGGGAAAAGGGCCGACTGAAACCCCGGCTATGGGGCAGGCGGCCCATGCCACGGTAAAGCGCGCCCGGTTTCTGGGGCAGAATTCGCTGGTGGATTTTCTGTTGGATGACGGGCCGGTTGTGACGGCATCTGTGCCATCCGTGTTCTTGCCGAAACCCGGAACGCCGTTCTGGATCTTGGCGCCCCGCAAACACTGTTACGTCTTTCCGCGCTGATCAGCGTTTCCACCGTTGATAATCGGCAAAGGCCTTTCCCGGTTCATCGACGAAATTGGCGGGCAGGGGGCGCAGGTGTTCCATTTTGTCGGCCCGAAATTCCGCGAAATCGTTCGCGTTTTCCGACCATGCCGCCAAAGTCCAGACGCGGCCCCAATAATCCAGTGCCAGCGGTCGCACGGTGTGGCGCACTGAACCACCGTCACCGCCCGGGTAATCAAACGCGACCTTTTGCATGGCTTTGACCGCGCTGCGCAACCCGTGCACGTAGCGGAACCCTTCGATTGCGTCCGTCAGTGGCTGTGCAGCAAATCCCCATGCAGATGCAGGGGACCGGCGGTCGTGGGGCAGGATTGCATCAACCTTTTCCGAAAGGGTGGTGGCCGCCGTTTTCATATCCGGGTCACCCACTTGCCCAGCAAGGATCAGGCCCACATGCAAGGCCTCCAACTCCAGCTGTGACAGGTTCAATGGGGGCAGGGTGATGGCAGCGGTCATCATGTAACCCACACCCCGTTCCCCTTCGACCGGCACGCCAGCGGCGATCAGTGTTTCCATGTCCCGGTACATGGTGCGTTCAGATACGCCGAAACGCGCGGCCAGATCTGTTGCGCGGTGTAACGCACCGTCGCGCAGAATCTGAATCAGTTCGAACAGCCTGTCTTTGCGTCTCATACCCCCTCCTGACACAAATATGTCAGGAGGGATAGGGGACAGGTCAGTTGTCACTTTCCCCCGATATGCCCCCGCATTAGGTACATCACCAAAGACAGATACATCCAAAGGATATGACCTATGACACCGTTGTTCGTACAAAACATTGGCCCTTGGGGCTTTCTGCTGATCGCCATTGTTGTGCTGGTGCTGTTTGGGCGCGGCAAGATTTCATCGATGATGGGCGAAGTCGGCAAAGGCATCACCGCGTTCAAAAAGGGCGTTGATGATGGCAAGAAGGAAATCGAAGAAGCGATGGCCGATGATGCCAAAGACATCACGCCCGCCGAAGAAGAAAAGAAAGACAGCTAATACCACCGCTTGAACCGAAAGGATCCTGCCATGTTTGGTATGGGATGGGCGGAGATGATGATTGTTGGCGTTGTCGCGCTGATTGTGGTTGGCCCGAAAGAGCTGCCCGTCATGTTTCGCAAATTGGGTAATTTTGTCGGCAAGGCGCGGGGCATGGCGCGGGATTTTTCCCGGGCCATGAACGATGCCGCTGACAGCGCAGGCCTGAAAGACACAATGGACAGCGTGAATTCGTTGAAGGATTCCGTGGACAGCGTGAAATCCCCAACCAAAGCGTGGACCAGCTATGTTCCAGGCAGCGAAACGGAAAAACTCGCCCAGGAAAAAGAGGCGCGCAAAGCATCGTTGCAAGACGGTGTGAAAAAACGCGCGGCCGAACTGAAGGATCAGAAAGCAGCGGCAGAGGCGGAAGCGGCGGCGGCGCAAGCAGACGCGCCGTCAGACCCTGCACCAAAACCTGCAAAGGCCAAGGCACCAAAGGCCAAGAAAACCCCTGCAAAGAAAAAACCGGCGCAGACCGCATCAAAAGGCACAGATGAATGACACAGGCTGACGATCATATCGAAGACAGCTCTGCCCCGTTGATCGAACATCTGGCCGAATTGCGCACACGGCTGATCCGATGCGTGGCCGCATTGGTCGTGGGGTTCTTGATCATGTTCGCCGTATCGGGCGATTTGCTGAACTTTCTGGCAGCCCCGATCAAGATCATTCTGGAAGAACGCGGCGCCAGCCCACAGCTGATTTTTACAGCACCGCAGGAACAGTTCTTCACACAGGT
The DNA here is from genome assembly GCA_020630595.1 of Planktomarina sp. Lineage (GTDB taxonomy): Bacteria > Pseudomonadota > Alphaproteobacteria > Rhodobacterales > Rhodobacteraceae > Planktomarina. The sequence goes on along the minus strand of JAHDBC010000002.1, from coordinate 128,856 downwards.
ACGTATCGCGTTCATCGCCGGGATCGGCTTGGCCTTTCCTGTGATTGCCTTCCAGCTTTGGGCGTTTGTTGCGCCGGGCCTGTATAAAAACGAAAAGGGGGCATTTCTGCCCTTTATTGTTGCGGCCCCGGCACTGTTCTTTTTGGGTGCGGCGTTTGCCCATTATGTGATCACGCCCCTTGCGATGCGGTTCTTCATCGGGTTCGGTGACATCATTCCCAGCCTTGCGGCTATGGTGGGGGCGACGGATGCGCCCGTTTCCCCAGACGCGGAAGAGGTTCTGGAAAGTGATGAACTGGCAACGATCTTTTTGGGTTCGGTGCGCGAAACGCTGGACGTATCGCTGAAGCTGATTTTTGCCTTTGGTCTTTGTTTTCAGCTTCCCGTTTTGTTGACGCTTTTGGGTCAGGCGGGGTTGGTCTCTGCACAGGGTCTGCGGGATGTGCGCAAATACGCGATCGTTGGCATACTGGTTCTTGCTGCGCTTGTGACCCCGCCCGACGTGTTCACGCAGCTGATCCTGTTCACAGTTGTCTATGGCTTGTATGAAATTTCGATCTGGTTGGTTGCCTTTGTCGAACGGCGGCGGATTGCGCGCTTGCGGGCAGAAGGTCTGCTGGATGAAGACGAAGAAGATTTTGCCTAAAGGGTTGCGATGACCGATGCGCTGCTGACACGCATTGCCGATGCACTGGACCGGCTGGCCCCGCCACCCGTGGGGGTGGCTGATCTTTCTGGTGCGGATGCGTTCGAATGGGCGGGGGCTGATCGCGGTCTGGTTCCGGTGCAAGTGGTGTCTGCGTTGCCAATGCATTTGTTGTTGGGCATCGATCAGGCCAAGCGGATTTTGTTGGATAACACACGACGCTTCGCTGATGGCTTTGCTGCGAACAACGCCCTGTTGTGGGGTGCGCGTGGCACCGGGAAATCGTCATTGGTCAAGGCTGTCCATGCGCATCTGATCGGCAAGGGCGCATCGTTAAAGATTGTAGAGATCCACCGCGAAGATCTGGGCGATATTGGCGCACTTCTGGATCATCTGCGCGATGTGCCGGACCGCGTGCTTTTGTATTGCGATGATCTGAGCTTTGAGCCGGGCGATGCGCAGTACAAGTCGCTAAAGGCGGTGCTGGATGGCGGTTTGGCCGGGCGGCCGCCCCACATCCTGTTTTACGCCACATCAAACCGCAGGCATCTGATGCCCCGTGATATGATGGAAAACGAACGGTCTACGGCCATCACACCGGGGGAAGCCGTGGAAGAATCTGTCAGCTTGTCGGATCGATTTGGTCTTTGGCTGGGATTTCATCCATGTTCACAGGATGTATTTCTGGAGATGATCACAGGATACTGCGACCACTTCGGGCTGGCCATCGCGCCAGATGTTTTGCGGGCTGAAGCGGTCGAATGGTATACCACGCGCGGGTCCCGTTCAGGCCGCGTCGCGTGGCAGTTTTTTCTGGATCTGGCCGGCCGTCATGGGGTGACCATCGCGGTCTAGATGAATTCTTCCGGGTCTACGGATTCCAGTCCCCGCCGGACTTCGAAATGCAGGAAAGATGGCGATCCCGGTGCAACTTTCGCGATCGATTGCCCACGGCGCACGCTGTCGCCTTTGGACACGGCGATATTGTCAACATTCGTATAGACAGTCAGCAGGCCGCCATCGTGCTGGATTACCAGCAAGTTCACACCGTTGGTATCTTTGCTGATTGCGGCCACGCGGCCGGCATCTGCGGCTTTGACGGATGTGCCTGCGGCTGCACCGATATCGATCCCTTCGTTGCGCCCTTTGGCGTAGCCCCGAATGATGCTGCCCGACAGGGGGCGCACCATCGCCGTTTCGGGTTCAGCGGATGCGGACGTCGTTGCCCCAATGGGGGCAGCGGGGCTGGGTGCTGCGGCCGCGGTGGTCGATGCTGCGCCAGCGGCGGCGGCTTGTGCCACATCCAAATCACGCGGTTGCGGGCGCGTGGCGGACGGGGGCGTCGGTGTTTGTGACCCGGTGCCGGGTGCTGCAACTGGCTGGGCGCCGTTGGTGCCCGGTACAACAACAGGGATTGTCAGCAACTGACCTTCGCGCACGTTCAGATCAGCGGCAAGCCCATTCCAGTCGCGCAAGGCTGACACAGGGATGTCGTACAGCCGCGCAATCGTAAAGGCCGTTTCGCCGGGTTCGACCCGGTGTCGGATCGGATCCGCTTGATACCCAGTGCCGCCAGAGGACGGCGCAAGTTCAGACACATCAACGATCGTGGGCGTCAGCGCTGATCCGCCAGATGTATCATTGCTTGTTTCGACCTTGCGGGGCAGGGCGATCACTTCACCGTCGCGCAATTGCGTATCCGCAGAAAGCCCATTGTGGCGCGCCAATTCAGCGACAGGCAAACCCACGCGGTTGGCCAGTGCGCCCAGCGTATCGCCGCGCCGCGCAACGGCGACCTGATAATCGCTATAGGTGATCACACCGCGTTCGTCGGCGGCGGGCCTGTTTGCCACCTGCGCGTTGCGCGCGGCGTCAGACGTATCGACCCCGCCCAGCGTTCCGCGCAAATCCAGATCAAGCGCGTCCATACAGCCCGACAGGGCGGTCATGCCTACCAAGGCCACGGCCAGACGTGGTGTTTTCAGGGTCGGACGTGTCATACTGCTCTCCTCACACTGTCCATGCGCACCACTTTTTTGAGCGTGGCGTCAATTGTCTTTTCCCAGCCCGGCCATCAGTGGCACAAATCGGCTGGCCCGTAGTTCTTCATAATCCAACCCGTTTTCTGTCTTATGGACCTTCACAAGGGTCTGAACGGTATCGGATTGCCCGACGGGCAGCACCATAATACCCCCAACGCGCAATTGCGCCAATAGGGGTGATGGCGGATCTTCGGCGGCAGCTGTCAGAATGATACGATCAAACGGTGCCTGTTCCGGCAAACCGCGGGTTCCATCGCCCAGAATGGCGGTGATGGTGTGATAGCCCAAATCGTTGAACAGGGCCTGCGCCTGTGACACCAACGTTGCGTAGCGGTCAACTGTGTAGACGCGGCGCGCCAACTGGGCAAGAATGGCGGCCTGGTATCCGGACCCGGTGCCAATCTCCAACACCTTGTCACGGGGTTGGACATCCAGTGCCTGCGTCATCAAGGCAACGATAGACGGCTGTGAAATCGTTTGCCCGCTTGCAATCGGCAGCGGCGTGTCTTCGTAGGCGCGGTCTGCAAATGTGCCCCGGATAAAGGCCGCACGATCCACTTTTTCCATGGCCGTCAAAACGGTTTTGTCTGTGATGCCCCGGGACCTAAGGGAAAACAGGAACGCCATTTTCTGTTCAGCGGGTGTCATCACAAGGCCTTTATCACCGCGTCCAACCCCGCCATCTGATCGCGCGCGGTCAGATCGCAGCGCATGGGGGTGATGCTGACCCAACCGTTCAGATTTTCCATGGCATCCGTTCCGGGCGCAGTGGGGCGTTGCTGATCTTTGCCGTGAAGGCACAGGTACGTCCGTCTGTTCGGTGCGTCCATCGGGGTGGCCTGAAACGCATGATCGCCGCGATATCCTTGCGGTGTTGCCTTAAGGCCCTGAACTTCGGCGGATGGCACTGGCGGGAAATTCACATTGTAAAACAACGCGTAACCTTCGGCACGGGCAAATCCTGCAGCCAAACAGGCGCGCACCGCGCGTTCGCCCCATTGCCGGGACGCTTCGAACCGGTCATCCAGGCCCGTATTGCGCGGCCCATAAAACTGCGACAGTGCAATGGCCGGAATACCAGCCAGGGACGCTTCCATCGCGGCGCCGATGGTGCCGGAATAGACGGTGTTTTCAGCAGAATTGTTGCCGCTGTTTATTCCAGACAGCACCAGATCGGGTGGCACGTCCATGAAATGCCCGGCGGCAAGAACCGTGTCAGCCGGGCTGCCTTCGACCGCGAAAGTGCGTGCGTCCCGCTTTTGTGCAAGAACCGGCTTGGTATATGAAATGCAATGGCCGACGCCAGACTGTTCGAACGCTGGGGCCACTGTCCAGACATCCCCGCCTGGCCCTGCAACAGCATGGGCGATGTCATGCAAAACCGCCAGACCGGGTGCGGCGATACCGTCGTCATTTGTGATCAAAATACGCATGGTTTCGGGTACATCGGACAGCCCCGCGTCACAAGGTTATTGCGCCGCAAGTGCCCCTTTGCCTGTCAAAAACTGCAGCACATCTTGCGCCACATCTGTGCAGGGGCGCAGCGCAGTTGTATCTTCACCCGGAAAGAACCGGGCACGTGTGGCCGTGGGCATCGGGGCAGGAACCAGAATATGAACGCTGGGGCCATTTTTTGCTGTTTCATCTTGCCATGATGCCACCGTCGCCCTTTGGGCCGCCTTTGACGCGCGATAGGTTGCAAAAAACTTGCCTTGCGCATTTGGATCATCAAAAAACACAGCGGTTCCGTTCTTGCCTAAAACGGGGGCCAGTACGGAAATCAGCTGCGTGGTGGCATGCACGTTCACGTCAAATGATTTGCCCCAATCCTTGTGGGAAATGTGATCCACAGGGGACAGCGGGGCGGCATGCACGGCCGTATGGCACCAAAGATCAAGCGCACCCCACCGATCCGCGATCGATCCGGCCAAATGGGCCATGGCCTGTGCGTTTGTCACATCCATGGGCGCAAGCGTGGCTTCGCCGCCCTTTGCTTTGATGCGATCATCCAGATCTTCCAGACCACCCGTGGTTTTGGCCACAGCAATGATATGGTGCGTATCTGCCAGCCCTTCGGCCAATGCTGCGCCAAGGCCGCGGGATGCGCCGGTGATCAGGGCCACGGGTTTAGACATCTGCAACACTCGTTGGTTCGGGGCCATCTTTCATCTGAAAACCCGCTTCGATCTGATCTGTTGGGCGGACGGGATATTCCCCGCTGAAACAGGCATCGCAATATTGCGGGTCAGCGGCGTTGCGCTTGGTTTCGCCAACGGCGCGGTAAAGCCCATCCAGCGAAATGAACTTCAGGCTGTCGACACCCAGATGATGCCGCATTTCGTCTTCGGTCATCGTGGCAGCCAACAATTTTTCGCGTTGTGGCGTATCCACCCCATAAAAACACGGCCATGCTGTTGGGGGTGAAGCGATGCGAAAGTGCACTTCCTTCGCGCCGGCATCCAGGATCATATCCTTGATCTTGCGGCTGGTCGTGCCGCGCACAACGCTGTCATCCACCAAGATCACGCGCTTGTCTTTGATCAACGCGCGATTCACGTTCAGTTTCAGGCGAACCCCCATGTTGCGAATTTGTTCGCTGGGTTCGATGAACGTGCGCCCCATATAGCTGTTTCGGATGATCCCCATGGCGTAGGGAATGCCGGACGCCTGTGAATATCCGATCGCAGCCGGGGTTCCGCTGTCCGGAACAGGACAAACCAAGTCTGCGTCCACCGGTGCCTCGTGTGCCAATTCCTTGCCAATCTGCGCGCGGGTTTCGTAAACCGACCGTCCGCCCAGAATGCTGTCGGGGCGGCTGAAGTATACATGTTCGAAAATACAGAACCGGGGTTTCGCAGGCCGGAATGGTTTGCGGCTTTCGATCCCTTGATCCGTGATCACCACCATTTCACCCGGTTCAACTTCGCGCAGAAAGTCTGCACCGATGATGTCCAATGCGCAGGTTTCCGATGACAACACGTATCCTGTGCCCAATTTTCCCAAGACCAAAGGCCGGACGCCCAAAGGATCGCGCACACCGATCAGCTTTGTACGGGTCATGGCGACAACAGAAAATGCACCCTCGACGCGACGCAGCGCGTCTTCCATCCGATCGGGGATTGTCCGTTGCAGTGATCGCGCCATCAGGTGAATGATGCATTCGCTGTCAGAAGACGATTGAAAGATCGATCCGCGTTCGATCAGTTCGCGGCGCAATGCGGCTGCGTTGGTGATGTTGCCGTTGTGGGCGATGGCCGCTTCACCCATGGCGAATTCGCCGAAAAAGGGCTGCACATCACGGATGGCGGTCGCACCCTTTGATCCAGCCGTTGAATACCGCACGTGTCCAATCGACAACGACCCGGGCAGCGTTTCCATCAGGGATTTGCTGGTGAAATTGTCCCGGACATACCCGAACCGCCGGGCGGACTGAAAATGGCTTTCGGGGCTGTAGGCGACAATTCCGCCCGCTTCCTGCCCGCGATGTTGCAGGGCATGAAGTCCCAAGGCGACAAAATTTGCAGCATCCTGAATGCCCCTGACGCCGTAGATTCCGCATTCCTCTTTCAGCTTGTCGTCATCGAAAGGATGGGCAGGTGGCATCTGGGGGGTCATGACAGGGCGCGCTCTGTTTGGGAAACCTTGGGGTCCCATAACGGTTGCGCACCGGTCTGTCACGCCGCAATCACCTGATGCGGCGGAGTTTTTCGCACATTAGTTACAGCCTGAAACCAGCTGATCGTACTGGGTTTGAATCCAACCCATCGCCGCTTCGGGGTTCTGGTTCTGAATATCGTCGGTGTATTGGCCAAAGATGGCAGCAGATCGCGACCCGTCGATCATCGAAATATCCTGACCGGGCAGCATGGTCTGATAGACGAAAAAGCCGATGGCGACCAAAAGCACACCGCGCACAACGCCGAATACAAAGCCCAGTGCCTGATCCGCACCGCCAAGCGCGGACCGTTGGATCAATGCACCAAACAGCGGGGTAAAGAGCGATACGATCAACAGTGCCACGGCAAACACCACCGCAAAGCTTGCGATCGTCAGCAATTCGCAACTGTCTGACAGGAAATCACCCACATAAGGGATTTGGCGGATCAGCGGACGCGCCTGATCGGCAAAGATGAAGGCCAGAATGGTTGCACCGACCCAGCCAGCAATGGCCATCAATTCACGTACCAAACCACGCGAATAGGCCAAAAGCGCCGACAGAACGATGATGACGGCAACGATACCGTCAACGATTGTGAACCCTTCCATCGGTACTCCCTTCTTGCTGGGGCGACTGTGCCCCGAACACTTGTTCTACAAAGTCGGTTAGATCCCGGACTTGTTTTTGTTCTATGCCCGCCGGACCAACCTGTTTTTTGGCCGGCGGCAAGACTGCCTGTGAAAAACCAAGTTTTTGCGCTTCTTTCAACCGATTTTCTGTCTGGGGGCAGGGGCGAACCGCGCCTGACAGGGAAATTTCGCCAAACAGCACGGCATCCTTGGGCAAGGCTGCGTCTTCACGGGCGGAAATCAGCGCAGCGGCCACTGCAAGATCCGCGGCCGGTTCGGTGACCCGCATCCCGCCCGCCACGTTCAGGTACACATCAAGGCCCTGAAAGCTGACGCCCCCACGTGATTCGAGCACAGCAAGAATCATCGCCAGCCGCGATCCATCCCAGCCCACAACGCTGCGCCTGGGCTGGCTGTGTGGACTGGGCGCGACCAAGGCCTGAAATTCGCACAAAACAGGGCGTGACCCTTCGATCCCGGCGAATACAGCAGACCCCGGCGTCGGGTCCCCCCGTTCGGCCAGAAACAGGGCAGAGGGGTTTTTGACCTCCACCAACCCCCGGCCGGTCATTTCAAAGACGCCAATTTCATCGGCAGGGCCAAAACGGTTTTTGACGGCGCGCAAAATTCGGAACTGATGGCCTCGTTCGCCTTCGAAATACAGCACAGTGTCGACCATATGTTCGACCACGCGGGGGCCCGCGATTTGCCCTTCTTTGGTGACATGGCCCACCATAATCATTGCCACGTTCCGACGTTTGGCAAAGTTGGTCAGTTCATGCGCAGAGGCACGAACCTGACTGACGGACCCCGGCGCGGAATCAACATGATCAGCCCACATCGTCTGAATGGAATCGATGATGACCAAATCTGGTTTTTCATCTTCCAGCGTGGTCAGGATGTCGCGTAGGTTGGTTTCAGCGGCCAAGTGAACGGGGCTGTCTTTCAGTCCCAGCCTGTTTGCGCGCAGACGCACCTGTGCGGTCGCTTCTTCGCCGGAAACATAAATCACTTTCAGACCGTTGCGCCCGAACCGCGCGGCGGCTTGCAGCAAAAGGGTGGATTTACCGATCCCTGGATCCCCCCCCACCAACAGCGCGCTGCCCCCAACCAGACCGCCGCCCAGAACACGGTCCAATTCGTCAACACCAGCTTTGGTTCGCGGGGGTTCGGCTTCTTGCGTGGCAAGATCTGTCAACACCAGCCGGTTCCCGCGTTTCCCGCCCAGTGTTTTGGACGGACCGGCGGAAAGGGGACCCTGTTCAAGAATGGTGTTCCACGCGCCACATGCATCGCATTGGCCTGCCCATTTGGAATGGCTGGCGCCGCATCCGGTGCATGTGAAACTGGTCTTTGCCATTACTTTTGTCGTGTGTGCAGAATTTGCAAAACAATGGACGCCAGAACGCAGGCTGTAAACAGATACAGTCCCCACGCGACTTCTACGCGGCCAACCCCAATACCCTTGATCACCACCACATACAGCGCGATCAGAAACATATCCGCCATTGCGAATTTTCCAAGCAGTGCAATGCCGGGCATCAATCGGGGGCTTGCCAAACGAAATTGTACCAGGGCCAGACCCAGCACCTTTAGAATGGGGGCAAATATTGCCAATACGGTTACAACCAAAGCCAGAAACACATCCGTGCCCCAAAGGCTTTGCAAGCCGGAAATGACAGAGATTTCGGAAAGTCCAAACAGTGGCAGGAGACCTGCCCGTAGGAGCGGCGCAAACCAAGCAATCGGAAAAGCCACCAAAAGACATAAGTTCAAATAGCGTAACATGGCACCCTCGTACTGTGAAAAGTCAAAGAACAAAACAAGAAAACGACCCGCAGGCCGTTTTCAGATGACTGTGTTTTCGTTGATAATTATTCTGCCGCGCGGCTGTCTTTGGCGGATGTCACCTTGGACTTCAGCTTTGCAGTTGATGGGGCATCGTCTTGCAACGAAACAACATTTTGGGATTGATCTTCCAGTGCTGCAGGCATCGCATCAGCGCTGCTGGCTTCGATCGCGGGCTGCATGGGTTGTTTCGGGCCACGAATGACCTTCAAGCCAACACTGGGCAGGATTTCAGCAAGATCCTGTTTCAGTTGTGCCAGTTGATTGTCTGTCACACTGCCTTCGACTTCCAATTGCTGGATCCAGCGTTTGACTTCATCTGTTTGGCGACGGGCCAAGGCCAATTGATCGGAAAATTCTTCCAGTTCGATCTGCCGCTGACGCAACACCGTTTTCGCGCGGTCCACAGCTTCGTCTGAATACACTTCTGCCAGTTCGCGGCTTGTGTGGCTCATCTGTGCGGCAACGTCCAACACGGCAGGTTCCAGTTTGGACAGTTCTGGATGCGCCCGCATGTGATTGATGCGTTCGCGCACGCTGTCAAATTCGGAGCTTAGATTGAACAAGCCGGCCCGGTCTGCTTCGTGGCTGGCAATATAGGCCTTTGACACGTCTTCCATGGTCAGATTGAAATCGCGGTGTTCTGCTTCTAGTTTCAACACACGCAAAGATGACGGCAGGTATGTGACCAAGATCATGGCCATGCCTGTCAAAATGATCTGGATGGTTGGCCCCATTTGAAGCCAGCTTCCGTCGCCCTTGGGCACCAGAATATCAAACCAAGGAATAATCTTCAGCATCGCTGCGCCTGTTGCGGCGACCAATACCAATGCAACCAAACCAACATAGACAATACCGACCCAGTGCAACCAGATCAGAACAGTGTTCTTTTCCACACCCGATTTTTTCGCCATTTGTCCCTCCGACCCAATGGATCGCCTTAATGTCTGTGTCCTGTTGGCCTGTCACAAGGGGGAATTTTCCCCGCAAATAACCGCCACCGAGTCGTCAAAATTCTGACCCGCCTTGACCACAATATATAGTGGCACGGTGGAAAAATCTAGAAATATACCCTGAATTTTCAAATGGTGGCGAAACTGCAATAGTTGTTTGTTTCCGCAAAAGAAACAGTCAGCGCAGCGTTTCAATCGGTCCGTCTGGTGAACCACTCACGAACTGGGTCACATATGGGTCACCACTGTCGCGCAGATCGGATTTCGGGCCGCACCATCGCACTTTACCTTTGTGCAACATGGCAACCTGATCGGCGATTGTGTCCACGGATGTCATGTCGTGCGTGATTGTCATGGTCGTTGCCCCGATTTCAACGACGATTTCCCGGATCAGATCGTTGATGACACCTGCCATGATCGGGTCCAGCCCCGTGGTCGGTTCGTCAAAAAAGATGATCTTTGGGTCGGTTGCGATCGCGCGCGCCAGCCCAACCCGTTTTTGCATCCCGCCAGACAATTCCGCAGGGAACCGGTCAGCAACCTCTGGTCCCATGCCAACCCGGCGCAGTTTTTCAATCGCGATATCGCGTGCTTCGTCTTTGGGGCGTTTCAGCGACCCGCGCAGCAAACGAAACGCCACGTTTTGCCAAACTGGCAAGCTGTCAAACAGGGCGGCCCCCTGAAACAACATGCCAAACTGGGCCAGAAACGCATCACGGCTGACGGTCTGAACGTTTGCGCCATCCACTTCGATTGTTCCCTGATCCGGTTCAATCAGCCCCAGAACACATTTTAACAAAACCGATTTACCGGTCCCGGATCCGCCAATGATCACCATGCTTTGCCCTTTGGGCACTTGCAGGTTGACACCGCGCAAAACCGCATTCGAGCCAAAGGATTTGTGGATATCGGTCAGGCTTATCATGTGGAAAAGAACACCGCTGTCAGCGCAAAGTTTGCGGCAAGGATCATCACAGCGGCCGCTTCAACACTGGCTTTGGTGGCCTGTCCAACGCCCTGTGCCCCACGGCCGGAATTCAACCCGTAATAGCATCCCATCAGCGTGGCGATAAAGCCGAACGCCATGCCTTTGGCCAATGACGACACGATATCGGACAGGGTCAGGAAATCGGCAGTGTTGTTCAAATATGCCGCCGCGTTGAATCCAAGGCTGCCCGTTCCAACCAAAAAGCCACCTAAGATTCCGATGATATCACCCACGCCGACCAAAATCGGCACCATAATCAAACCCGCCAACACCCGGGGCGCGACCAGATACTGAAGCGGATTGGTCGACAGGGTCACAAGGGCGTCAATTTGTTCTGTGACCTTCATCGTGGCCAGTTCGGCAGCAATCGATGATGTGACCCGCGCGGCGATCATCAGGCCCACCAGAACCGGCCCCAATTCGCGCACCATGCCAATGGCGACGATCTGGGGCACCACGGCTTCTGCGTTGAACCGTGCGCCGCCCGCATAGATTTGCAAGGCAAGGGCTGCGCCCGTAAAAATGGAGGTCAGACCCACAACAGGCAGGGACAGATAGCCGATATTCAGCGCAGCATTAAGCCATTCACGAAAATAGTAGGGCGGTTTGACGATGTGGATCAAAGCCGTGCAGGCAAACAAAACGATCCGCCCCAATGCGGAAATCGCGGCGATCACGCCCGCACCCACGGCAGTCACAAACCTGATCATCCGGTAATATACCGCCGCTGATAGCGGTGTCCCAGCGATGTCAGGATCTCATACCCGATCGTTCCGGCGGCATCCGCGACAGCGTCGACGCCCTGATAGGGACACAGGATATCAAGACTGTCTGGAACGCGGTCAAGATGGGTCACGTCAACGCCGATCATGTCCATCGACACCCGCCCGGCAATAGGGCAGGGCGTGTCGCCATCCCACAACGTTCCAGCGTTTGATTGTGCGCGGATCAACCCATCGGCATATCCGGCGGCAACAGTGGCGATTTTTGCCTGTCCCTTGGCCGTCCAGGTTCCGCCGTAACCGACCGTTTCCCATTCCATCAGATCGCGCGTCTGAATAACAGGCAACGACAGATGTACGACCGGTTGCGCATCTTCGAACGGCAGTCCGCCGTAAACACCGATGCCGGGCCGCACCATGTCAAAATGATAATCAGATCCCAAAAGCGTGCCACCGGTCGCAGCCAGGGACCGGGGCACATCCAAGCCATCTGTCATCGCGCGAAACACTTCCAGCTGCGACGCATTCATCGGGTGTTCCGGATCGTCGGCACAGGCCAGATGGCTCATCAGCAAGACAGGGTTTTGTGACAGGGTGATATCGCGCACGGCGTCCCATTCGGCGGGTTCCATGCCCAGTCGGTTCATGCCGGTGTCCAATTGCACCCCAAACGGGCGCCCGGGCAGGGCTTCCAGATGGCGTGTCAGCTGTTCAACGGAATTGATCATCGGCACAAGGTTCAGATCGTTGATCATATCCGTGTCACCGGCCATATGCCCCGAAAACACGCAGACCGTCGCATCTGGGCCCACTGCATTGCGAACCGCGCCCCCTTCTTCGGCCGCGGCCACAAAAAACGTGTTTGCCCCGGCCTGTGACAGGCAGCGCGCAACGCGTTCCACGCCCAGCCCATAGGCATCGGCCTTGACGACCGCTGCGGTTTCCACGTGCGCTGCAGACAGCGCATCCAGCGCCTGCCAGTTCGCGGCGATGCCGGTCAGATTGATCGATAGTCGTCCAGTAGCCATAGCGCCTTGTGACTTAGGCGTTTTGGTGCGGTCAAGTGGGATTGTTCGCCAAACGTTGGCCTGCGGCTGTTATCTGCGGATCAGCCGCGTTAAATAGTGCCCACGACGAACGGGGGTTTGACATCATCTATGTCTGAGATTTTGACGAAACGGGCCGGCTTGGCGGGCTGGATCACCTTGAACCGACCCGGCGCATTGAACGCCATGACCCATCAGATGTGCAGCGAAATCGAAGCCGCACTTGATGCCTTTGAAGCGGACGATGCCGTGACGGTTATTTGTCTGGATTCAATGGGGGACAAGGCATTCTGTGCAGGCGGCGACATCGCAGATTTGTATCGAACCGGTGCCGCAGGGGATTTTGACTATGGTCGCGCATTCTGGACAGATGAATATCGGCTGAACGCCAAATTGGCGACAAGCCCCAAACCCATCGTCAGCTTTTTGCAGGGCCATACGCTGGGCGGGGGCGTTGGAATTGGCTGCCATGTGCCCCACCGGATCGTTTGTGAAACCAGCAAGATCGCAATGCCGGAAGTGCAAATTGGCATTGTGCCAGATGTTGGCGGATCGCTGCTCTTGGGCCGTGCGCCGGGGCGCATGGGTGAATATCTGGGCCTGACAGCTGCACGCATGGGACCTGCAGATGCCATTTATGCGGGATTTGCGGACGTGTTTGTGCCCTATGAAAATTGGTCCCAGCTAAAGGAAGACATTTCCCGGACGGGCACGCCTGCCGCAATAGACGCGCTGGCAAGCACGCCGCCAACGGGCAAGCTGGCCCAGATGCAGTCCTTTGCCGACGCGCATTTTGGGGGCGATAGCCTGACGGATATCGTGAACGCGCTGGAACAATCAGAACATGAAGCGGCTGCCGTGGCATTGGACCAGCTGAAGCCAAACAGCCCCCTTGCCATGGCGTGCGCGGTTGAGGTGATCCATCGCAACAGGCGGGCCGGTGATATTGTTGCTGCCCTTCAGCTGGAATACCGCTTCACCTTCCGCGCGGCAAGCGATGGCGAATTTGTCGAAGGCATTCGCGCAATGATCATCGACAAAGACAAGGCCCCCAACTGGCAACATGACCTGAAGTCTGTGCCCGGTGTTTCTGTGGCCAATATGTTGAAACCTTTGGGCGCAAACGCGCTGGATCTGACGGAGAAGACACCATGAAAATTGGCTTTATCGGTTTGGGCAATATGGGTGGGCCCATGGCTGCAAACCTGTTGAAGGCGGGGTTTGATGTGACCGGATGCGATCCTGTTTCAAAGCCCGATGGCGTCCCCATCGCGCAAACCCCTGCACAGGCCGCAAAGGGTGCAGACGTTGTTGTTATGATGCTTCCAAACGGAAAGACTGCGCAGGCTGTGGCGTCAGATGTTTTGGCAGAAATGCCTTTTGGCAGCGTGCTGATTGATTGTTCGACCATTGATGTATCAACCGCCCGAAAGATCGCCGAACTTGCAACCGATGCGGGCGTGCATGCATTGGATGCGCCCGTGTCTGGCGGTGTGGGTGGGGCGGCCGCCGGAACACTGACCTTTATGGTGGGGGGATGCCCCAAGGCACTTGACCAAGTGCGGTCCGTGTTTGACGTGATGGGTTCAAAGGCCGTGCATTGCGGGGCCGCCGGGAATGGGCAGGCCGCCAAGATTTGCAACAATATGATCCTTGGCATCACGATGCTGGGCACCTGTGAAGCCTTTGCACTGGCTGACAAATTGGGTTTGGACCGTCAGGCCATGTATGATGTGGTCAGCACTTCTTCGGGATCATCGTGGTCGATGAACACATACTGCCCCGCGCCCGGGGTGGGGCCAACATCACCCGCCGATAACGGGTATCAGCCCGGATTTGCGGCTGATTTGATGTTGAAAGACTTGGGGCTGTCGCAAGATGCTGCCACGGATGCGGATGCACACACGCCGATGGGGGAACTTGCCCTGACGCTGTATCAATCGTTTGTGGAAAACAATGGGGGGGCGGGGCAGGATTTTTCTGCAATCCTGCCGTGGCTGGAAACCCAGAAACGGGGCTAGGCGATATAACGGTCCCTGCGGTGATTGAGCACGATCATAACGTTCAAGATCACCGCACCGGCAAGGGACCACGCCACCAACGACCAAGGAAACACCCATACCGCCAAGGCAAACAGGCAGATATCAAACGCCATCTGCACATGCCCCGCCTTTGCGATGCCCTTGTCCTGTAGAACAAGGCCCAGAATTGTGATCCCCCCAATGGACGCGCCATGGCGAAAAACAGCGATCAGTCCAACGGATGTCACAATGCCAAAGATTGTGATCCCGACTGCGGGGTCAACAGGACCCAGCGTTAGGGTTAAGGGCAAAATTTCAGTCATGGCTGATAGGGTTGCCACGGCAGCCAGGCTTTTGGCGGTGAACACCCAACCCATTTGGCGCAGGCCGAAAATGTAAAACGGTACGTTCAACACGAAAAACAAAACCCCAAAGCTGTAGGCGGTCAAATGGGATAACAACAGCGCAAGACCCGCCATCTGGCCCGTGATGAACCCAAGGGCAGACAGAATGTGCAAGGACACCGCACACATCAAAACCCCACTGAATATTCCAAGGACGTCTTCGTACCATTTATGGCGCACGGCGTCTGGGTTTGGGGGCGGCATTTGGGCTGGCATAGGTCAGTTATAGTGACCTA
>JAHDBC010000002.1:108368-113563 GCA_020630595.1 Planktomarina sp. | reverse complement strand
AGGGCAAGGTCTTTGGTCATGAAGCCACTTTCCACTGTGTCAATAATCACTTTTTCCAGCGTTTCGGCAAAGGTCATCAGCTGTGCATTGTCGTCCAGTTTCGCCCTGTGGCGCAACGCACCTGTCCACGCGTAGATTGATGCGATGGAATTGGTCGATGTGCTTTCGCCGTTCTGATGCTGGCGATAATGGCGGGTGACGGTGCCATGGGCGGCTTCTGATTCCACGATTTTGCCATCAGGTGTCATCAGCTGTGATGCCATCATACCCAACGACCCGAATCCTTGGGCCACGGTATCAGACTGAACGTCGCCATCATAATTCTTACAGGCCCAAACGAATCCGCCGTTCCATTTCATCGCACAAGCCACCATGTCGTCGATCAGACGGTGCTGGTAATAGATACCGGCATCTTTGAATTTGTCTTCGAATTCGGCTTCATAGATTTCCTGAAACAACTCCAAAAACCGGCCATCATACTGTTTTAGAATGGTATTTTTCGTGGACAGATAAACCGGCCATTTCAGGTTCAAGCCATAATTGAACGATGCCCGGGCAAAATCGCGGATACTTTCGTCCAAGTTGTACATGCCCATGAAAACCCCGGCAGATGGCGCATCAAAGACTTCGCGTTCGTCAACGGTGCCATCTTCCCCAACAAATTTCATGGTCAGCTTGCCGGGCCCGCTGAATTTCATGTCTGTGGCTTTGTATTGATCGCCGAACGCGTGGCGTCCGATGACGATCGGTTGGGTCCATCCGGGCACAAGGCGTGGCACGTTTTTGCAAATGATGGGCTGACGGAACACAACGCCCCCCAAGATGTTGCGGATGGTCCCGTTGGGGGATTTCCACATTTCTTTCAGCCCGAATTCTTCGACCCGTGCTTCATCGGGTGTGATGGTCGCGCATTTGACGCCGACGCCGTATTTCTTGATCGCCTCTGCCGCGTCGATGGTGATCTGATCGTTGGTATCATCGCGCGCCTGAATGCCCAGATCATAATATTTTAGGTCCACGTCCAGATAAGGCAGGATCAGCTTGTCTTTGATGAATTGCCAAATGATGCGCGTCATTTCATCGCCGTCGAGTTCGACGATGGGGTTTTCTACCTTGATTTTTGACATGGGTCAGCCTTTGCGGATTGCGGTCCATTGATGACGGTGTACCCGTTTTCAAAGGCTTTGCAAAGCAACTGACAAAATGAAAACACCGCACAAAAGCGCGGTGTAAAGCATTGTTTCATAATGAAATTGCGTGATCTTAGCGCGTGTTTTCAGTCAATCGACGTTTCACATAGGTTTGCACGGACCCAATCATGTGATCCATGTGATCGCCTTCAAAGAAATGGCCAGACCCTTCGACTTCTTCATGGGTGATCGTAATGCCCTTTTGTTCGTGCAACTTGCTGACCAATGAACGGGTGTCCGCTGGTGGGGCAACGCGGTCATTTAGGCCGTTGATGATCAGACCGGACGACGGGCAGGGTGCAAGAAAGCTGAAGTCATACATGTTCGCCGGTGGCGACACGCTAATAAAACCCGTGATTTCAGGACGGCGCATCAGCAATTGCATTCCGATCCATGCGCCAAAGCTGAACCCTGCGACCCAGCAATGTTTGGCGTTTGTGTTCATGGATTGCAGATAATCCAGCGCAGAAGCGGCATCTGACAATTCACCTATGCCCTGATCATATTCACCCTGCGACCGTCCAACGCCACGGAAGTTGAAACGCAGCACCGTGAACCCCATTTGATGGAACGCATAATGCAGGTTGTAGACCACCTTATTGTTCATCGTTCCCCCGAATTGCGGGTGGGGGTGAAGGATGATGGCAATCGGGGCGTCTTTGGTTTTTTGCGGGTGATAGCGGCCTTCTAACCGGCCTTCGGGACCGGGGAAAATGACTTCGGGCATCACGCGTCCTTTGTTGTTTTCTGTCCGTGCGCTGCGCTTGACCGATGTGGGGCGACAGTTTAGAACAATTCTAATTCGTGTGGTTGGCTTTCGCCTTTGCGTGTCAGAGGTAAGGAAGTGCGCGCTGAACGTCAATTCCGATGGGGGTCGGGGCCATGAAACTATCCACGAAAGGGCGTTATGCGATGGTTGCTTTGGCCGATTTGGCACTGCAACCAGATGATAAGCTGACCTCGTTGGGCGAAATAAGCAAACGGCAGGATATTTCACTGGCTTATCTGGAACAGCTGTTTGTGAAATTGCGCCGCGGTGGACTTGTCGATTCCGTACGTGGACCGACCGGGGGATACCGATTGGCGCGGTCTGCATCGGATATTCGCGTTTCAGATATTCTGGCAGCGGTCGATGAAACCGTTGATGCACTTCACAAAGGGGCAGGGGCATCGGGTGGGCTGTCTGGCAGTCGTGCGCAAAGCCTGACCAATCGACTGTGGGAAGGTCTGTCTGCGCATGTCTATGTGTTTTTGCATCAAACAAGATTGTCCGATGTTGTGGGCAATGATCTAACGCCATGCCCTGCGGTGCCCAATCTGTTTGAAGTGGTGGACGAATGAACGGCCCTGATCCCCATGAGTGCGCTGCGCGCACGCGATATTTTATTTGCGCTCGCCGCGCGGGCGTTGAGGGCTTTGCCCTCAACACACCCAGAGTATTTTCAGCAAAATGAAGACACGGGCGTATTTGGACCATAATGCGACAACGCCGCTGCGGGGAGAGGCCCGTGACGCGATGATTGCTGCCATGGACAGGGTTGGCAATCCGTCTTCGGTTCACGCAGAAGGCCGCGCGGCGCTTGGCATTATTCAAAAGGCCCGCCGTCAGGTGGCCGATGCGTTTGGCGTCGGCGAAAATGACATTGTTTGGACGTCCGGTGCGACCGAGGCTGCGGCGCTGGCATTGGCAGGCCGAAACCTGTCGGGCGCTGGGATTGAGCATGAGGCCATAGGCGCGTGGATTTCAGACGATGTGCCGGTGGGGCCAGATGGGCAAGTTGCACGGGGCGCGGATGTCGTTCAGTGGGCGAATTCTGAAACTGGGGTTGTGCAAGCCACCGTTGAGGGCGCTTGGTTTTCCGACATGACCCAAGCGTTTGGCAAATTGCCTGTGTCTTTTGCATGGGCGGGTGTGACCTGTGCCTGTGCCAGCGCACACAAACTGGGCGGGCCGAAGGGCGTTGGATGTTTGATCGTGCAGCGCGGCACGGATATTCCCGCGCAGCTGAAAGGTGGCGGTCAGGAATTGGGCCGGCGGGCAGGCACTGAAAATGTGATCGGAATTGCCGGATTTGGGGCGGCAGCAGCAGCTGCAGCACAAGATTTGGCGGAAAATCGGTGGGACCGGGTTGCGAAACTTAGAAATATTCTAGAAAGCACTCTGGAAGATGCGGGATTGCCGATTATTTTAGTTGGGAAAGAAACGGCGCGGCTGCCGAACACGAGCTGTATCATTGCGCCCGGCTGGAAAGGTGAGACGCAGGTCATGCAGATGGATCTTGCGGGATATGCGATTTCAGCAGGGTCCGCCTGTTCATCGGGCAAGGTAAAAGACAGCAAGGTCCTGCGCGCCATGGGGTTCAGTGAAACAGAGGCGCGGTCTGCGGTCCGCGTGTCGCTGGGGCTTGAAACAACAGAGGCAGAGGTGGTTGGCTTCGCCGCCACGTGGATTGCCGCCTATGAAAAATTTCTGGCCCGTGCGGCCTGATGTGAGGAGAGACAGATGAGCTTGGATGAAGTCAAAGTCAAAGACGGTGTAGAAGAAGCAACCGTTGATGCTGTGAAATCGCTGTCCACTTACAAGTATGGTTGGGACACGGAAATTGAAATGGAATACGCCCCCAAGGGGGTGAATCCAGACATCGTAAAATTGATCTCAAGCAAGAACGATGAACCTGAATGGATGACCGAATGGCGTTTGGGGGCGTTTGCGCGGTGGGAACAGATGACCGAACCCACTTGGGCATTGGTCAACTATCCCGAAATCGATTTTCAGGATCAGTATTATTATGCCCGTCCCAAATCCATGGCCGAAAAGCCCAAGTCATTGGATGAGGTCGACCCAAAGCTGTTGGAAACCTACAACAAGCTGGGCATTCCGTTGAAAGAACAAGCGATTTTGGCTGGCGTCGAAGTCCCGGAAGAAGAACGCAAAGTGGCCGTGGATGCGGTGTTTGATTCCGTATCTGTGGGCACGACGTTTCAGGCGGAATTGAAAAAGGCAGGGGTTATCTTTTGTTCGATTTCAGAGGCGATCAAGGAACATCCCGAACTGGTGAAAAAATACCTGGGATCCGTGGTGCCGGTGTCCGATAATTATTATGCGACGTTGAATTCCGCCGTGTTTTCCGATGGGTCGTTTGTATACGTGCCGCCAGGTGTGAAATGCCCGATGGAACTGTCGACGTATTTCCGCATCAACGCAGAAAACACGGGCCAGTTCGAACGCACGCTGATCATCGCCGACAAGGGATCGTATGTTTCTTATCTGGAAGGGTGCACTGCGCCCCAGCGCGATGTGGCACAGCTGCATGCCGCTGTGGTGGAAATCATCATCGAAGAAGACGCAGAGGTGAAATATTCAACCGTCCAGAACTGGTTCCCGGGCGATGAGAACGGTAAAGGCGGCATCTATAACTTTGTGACCAAACGCGCGGATTGCCGGGGCGATCGGTCCAAGGTGATGTGGACGCAGGTGGAAACAGGGTCTGCGGTGACATGGAAATACCCAAGCTGCATCCTGCGCGGCAAGGAATCCCAAGGGGAGTTCTATTCCATCGCCATCGCAAACAACATGCAGCAGGCGGATACAGGTACAAAGATGGTGCATCTGGGCAAAGATACGAAATCCCGGATCGTGTCCAAAGGGATCAGCGCGGGCAAGGCGCAGAACACCTATCGCGGGTTGGTATCGATGCACCCAAAGGCGAAGGATTCACGGAACTACACCCAGTGTGATTCATTGTTGATTGGTGACAAATGCGGGGCACATACGGTGCCCTATATCGAAGTGAAAAATAATTCTTCGCGGGTAGAGCATGAGGCGACGACGTCCAAGGTGGATGACGATCAACTGTTCTATTGTCGATCCCGTGGAATGGACGAAGAAGAGGCCGTGGCGTTGGTCGTGAATGGGTTCTGCAAGGAAGTGCTGCAAGCGCTGCCAATGGAATTCGCTATGGAAGCGCAGCAACTGGTTGCGATTTCGTTGGAAGGGTCTGTGGG
>JAHDBC010000002.1:40834-108268 GCA_020630595.1 Planktomarina sp. | reverse complement strand
AATTCGCTATGGAAGCGCAGCAACTGGTTGCGATTTCGTTGGAAGGGTCTGTGGGATAAACTGTTATGGCCAAAACGATTGATCCAAATTTGGCACGTGCAAAAGCAACGGCGTATCGCAAGCGCGCGCTATCGTTCGAATTGCCCACGATTGTGGTGCTTGCGTTTCTGATGGGCCTTTTCATTGCGCGATCTGCGAATGAAGGTTGGATCCCTGTCATAGTGCTTGGCATGCCTGTTGGCGCGGCAATTTTGTATTGGTTCTATTTCCGTTGGTCGAACAAACGCGAAATGGCAGAGCATTGGGAGATAGAAAGCCAACTAGACGAACAGCGGCGCGCTGAAACACAAGCGCGTATCGATGCGGCCAAAGCGTCAGGTGCCCTAAATAAGTTTCAGAAAAAATGACTCGCCCCATCCTCATCACCTCTTTTGCCACCGCCTTCTTCTGCGCCTGTTTCGCGGGTGCCGTTGACTACGTGACCGATCAGCTCGCCATGTGGCACGTCATGGCGTTCGGCGCGGTGTCTGGGTTTTGTGGCAGTTTCTTTGGGCAGAAAGTGACGGGGCGGTAGATGGCACCCTGGGGAAATGAAAAGTCGGGCGATAGCAAGATGATTGTGACGACAACACCGTCCGTCGAAGGGCGCAAAATCACCGCTTACCATGGTGTTGTGGTGGGTGAGGCGATCTTGGGCGCGAACGTATTTCGGGACATCTTCGCCGGGATCACAGATATCATTGGCGGCCGGTCCGGTGCCTATGAGGAAAGCTTGGCAGAGGCACGATCAACCGCCCTGGCAGAAATGGAAGATCGCGCACGTGCGGCGGGCGGCAACGCCGTTGTCGGTGTCGATTTGGATTACGAAGTGATCAACAACATGCTGATGGTCAGCGCCTCTGGCACATCCGTCACGCTAGAAGGATAGCCCATTGGCCGATGGCGCAGATACATCCGCAAAAGCATCCGAATTGGATGCAGGGCAGCGTGCAATGCGCGCTGTGGGCGCGGGTGTGTTCAAAGCACCGCAAGGGAACGTGGTGCGAACGGTGAAACACGGCGTGCCAGTGCAATTTCTTGTCACCAACCCAAAAGATGTGATTCAGCAATATCACAACCTGGGCCGGTTCTACGAAGAAGATGAGCTGAACCAGATCCGCCGATTTTTCCCGTTTGGTGGAACCTATGTCGATATCGGCGCCAATATTGGCAACCATGCGCTGTATGTGGCGAAATTCTTGCGGCCCAAAAAAATCATCCCTTTTGAACCACATCCGACGGCGATTGAAATGTTCGTGACCCACATGATGCTGAATGATGTGGCGGATTTGGTTGATTTTTCACATATCGGCGTTGGCGTGGGCCCCGCCGATGCTGGCTTCGGATTTATCACACCGCATTGGAATTTGGGTGCAACAAAACTGGCCCCCGGTCGGGGCGATGTGAAAACAATTCCCGCTGACGACGCGCTGAAAAACGAACAGGTCGATTTCATCAAGATCGATGTGGAAGGCATGGAAATGCAGGTTCTGTCTACGTTGACAGAAACCTTTGTGCGTTGCCGTCCAAATGCGCTGGTCGAAGTCGATACGGAAAACCGTGATGCATTTCAGCTTTGGATCAACGATAACGATTACCGCGTTGCCGTGCGGTTCCGCCAATTCAAGGACAACCAGAATTTTCTGATTGTTCCGAAACCAAACCCCTAATCTTGAATGTTCCGGGGATTGCCCCGTCCCGCCAAAAGGAAAAACCATGCTAGATATCAAGAACCTGCACGTCAGTTTGGAAGAAGAAGACAAGCAAATCCTAAAGGGTTTGAACCTGACATTGGAACCGGGCAAGGTCCATGCGATCATGGGGCCAAACGGATCAGGCAAATCGACACTGTCTTACGTTCTGTCTGGCAAGGACGGGTACGAAGTGACCGATGGGTCTGCCACGCTCGAAGGGCAAGATCTGCTGGATCTGGAACCCGAAGAACGTGCGGCAGCCGGGCTGTTTTTGGCGTTCCAGTACCCGGTGGAAATTCCCGGGGTCGGCAACATGACGTTCCTGCGCACCGCCGTGAACGCACAGCGCAAAATTCGCGGCGAAGAAGAAATGTCTGCTGGGGATTTCCTGAAAGCCGTGCGCGAAAAGGCGAAATCGCTGAAGATTGATGCGGATATGTTGAAGCGCCCGGTCAACGTCGGTTTTTCCGGTGGTGAGAAAAAGCGCAATGAAATCCTTCAGATGGCGATGCTGGAACCCAAGATGTGCATTCTGGATGAAACAGATTCCGGTCTGGATGTGGATGCGATGAAACTGGTGGCCCAGGGTGTGAATGCCCTGCGCGGCGGTGACCGCACATTCCTGGTGATCACGCATTATCAACGCCTTTTGGATCACATCAAACCGGACGTTGTGCACATCATGGCCGATGGCAAGATCATCAAGTCCGGTGGGCCGGAATTGGCATTGGAAGTGGAAAACAACGGCTATGCCGATCTGCTGGCAGAGGTGGCCTGATGGTTTTTGCACCCAAAGCCACGCATAAATCCAAGGCCAAAATGGACCTGACAGCGGCGCTGTTGGAACATGTGCCAACGTTCGAAGGGGCAGGCTGGGCAGACAAAGCGCGCGCCGCCGCCCGCGCCCGTCTTGCCGACATGGGCCTGCCGTTGGGGCGCGACGAATATTGGAAATACACCAATCCTACGGTGTTCACAGATTTTGATCCCAAATTTGAGTCTGAAATCCCAGCATCGGCGATTTTTGACAGCGCAGATGCGGTGACGATCACAATCGCAAACGGCGCGATTGTAGGCGATATGCCAAAATTGGACGGCGTCGAAATTCACAGCCTTGCCACAGCAGCAGCCGCAGACATCCACTGGGTGCAGGACACGTTCGGTGTCTTGGAAGCAGCCGGTCAGGTGAACGTTGAACGGCCATTGGCGGCACTGACCACAGTACTGGCCGGTGATGGCGTATTGATCAACGTGACCGCCGACGTCACGCAACCCATTCGCATCGTGACATCCACTGATGGTGGTCAGGCAAACTTGCACCATGTGGTGAAGGTGGCCGCTGGTGCAGGGATCACCGTGCTGGAAGAAGGTGCGGCAGGTGCGCGCGCGTCGACCAATCTGGAAGTGGTGGTGGAAGATGGTGGCCGGTTTGATCATGTGCGGGTTTTCCCAGCGATCAACGGGCGTGATCTTTCCAGCCACATCTTTGCCCGCGTTGGGGCAGACGCGACATTCCGCAGCTTCACGCTGACCCCGGACGGGTCGATGACGCGCAATGAAGCTGTGATCGATATCACAGGTGATGCAGCCACTGCGCATATTGCCGGGGCGTGTCTGGGCGATGGCGCGGTACACCACGACGACACGGTGTTCATCACCCATGATGCGGTAGATTGCGAAAGCCGTCAGGTATTCAAAAAAGTTCTGCGCAATGGGGCGACGGGCGTGTTCCAAGGCAAGATCCTTGTAAAGGAAGGCGCGCAGAAAACGGACGGTTATCAAATCAGCCAATCTTTGCTTTTGGATGATGACAGCCAGTTTTTGGCCAAGCCTGAGCTTGAAATCTATGCCGACGACGTCGCGTGTTCGCACGGATCCACATCCGGTGCGATTGACGATGATGCGCTGTTTTATCTGCGGTCGCGGGGGGTTCCCCATGGCACCGCGGTTGATCTGTTGACCCTGTCATTTCTGGCCGAAGCCGTGGATGAAATTGCCGATGACGACGTGCAACAGGTGGTCTTGACGCATCTGGAAGCGTTGCTGCAGGCCCGTCACGGCTGATGTCGGTTACGCTTGATATCGTGCGGGCGCACCGTCGCCCGCGTGCCGTCATGGCCAAACTTCTTGGCATGGGCCAACGCGAAGATCGCGTTCTGGCGATGCTGATGGCGGCTTGTTTTGTGATGTTTGTGGCCCAATGGCCGTGGCGCGCGCGCGAAGCCCATGAAACAGGTCAAGATCTGACGGATCTTTTGCAAAATGACATGTTTGGCTTGATCTTCGTTCTTCCGCTGATGGCTTATGGTTTTGCCGCCCTGTCGCATATCATTGCCAAGGTTCTTGGTGGCACGGGAACCTGGTACGGGGCACGGTTGGCATTGTTTTGGTCTTTGCTGGCATCAACACCTTTGATTGTTCTTGCTGGACTGACAAAGGGGTTCGTTGGACAAGGGATCGAAAACACGATTGTCGGGGGTGTTTGGTTTGCGGTCTTCTTGTGGATTTGGCTTTCATCGTTGTGGCAGGCCGAAACCGAATGATGACCCACGTAATAGCATTGGTTGATCAAACCCTGCGCCAACCCCGTGCGGCGGGCCAGACGATTTTGAAACTGAACCTTGGGCCATTTGTGTCTGCCCTGTGCCTTTTGGGGACAGTGGGCATTTCTGTTGTCATGTTTTTCCTAATCATGATGGGGCAGGGCAGCGGCGCGGGTATGATGCCAATTGGGCCGATTGCGCTTGCGGTTAGCCTGACAGGCGTCACAGCCTTGTTTGCCATTGCGCTGACGGTTTGCGGTCTGCCCTTTCGCGGGGCAGGGCGTGTGGATCAGGCGATTGTTCTTTTGGCTTGGCTTCAGGCGATGTTGATTGGGTTTCAGGTTCTGCAACTCGCCATTGGTCTGGTGTCTGTCCAAGCGGCGGGTGTGTTTGGGATTTTGGTGGGCGTGTTTGTTATTTGGTTGCTGTTGAATTTTACCGCCGCCCTTCATGAATTGCCATCTTTGGGGGCTGCGGTGGTTGTTGTGCTGTTGGCTGTGGTCGGGCTTGCGCTGGCATTTTCCTTTTTGATCAACCTGTCCGGCTTCGGCGGTCAATCAACAACGATATGGAGATCAGTATGATGTATGACGTGAACAAAATCCGTGCTGACTTTCCAATCCTGTCGCGGCAGGTGAACAACCGGCCATTGGTGTATCTGGACAATGGCGCGTCTGCGCAGAAGCCGAAGGTGGTCATTGATGCCGTGGAACAGGCGTATTCCATGGAATACGCAAATGTGCACCGGGGGCTGCACTATCTTTCCAATCTGGCAACAGACAAATACGAAGCCGTTCGCGGCACCATCGCACGCTTTCTGAACGCCCCATCGGAAGACAATATCATTTTCAATTCGGGCACCACCGAAGGCATCAACATGGTGGCTTACGGTTGGGCGATGCCCCGCATGCAGGCTGGCGATCAGATTGTTCTTTCGATCATGGAACACCATGCCAACATCGTGCCGTGGCATTTCTTGCGCGAACGGATGGGGGTCGAACTGGTGTGGGTCGATGTGGACGCCAATGGCGATCTGGACCCGCAGCGCGTGTTGGATGCGATCACGGACAAGACGCGATTGGTGGCTGTCACGCATATGTCCAATGTGCTGGGCACGGTGGTTGATGTGAAAACCATCGTGCAGGGGGCACGGACCAAGGGTGTGCCGACCCTTGTTGATGGGTCGCAGGCAAGCGTGCACATGCCCGTTGATCTGTCCGATATCGACCCCGACTTTTATGCCATTACCGGCCACAAGCTGTATGGTCCGTCGGGATCTGGGGCAATTTACGTGAAATCCGAACGGATGGCGGAAATGCAGCCGTTCCTGGGCGGCGGTGACATGATCAAAGACGTTCATCGCGAACACATCAGTTACAACTCCGGACCCATGCGGTTTGAAGCCGGAACACCCGGTATTGTTCAACAAATTGGATTAGGCGTTGCGCTTGATTACATGATGAACGTCGGGATGGATGCAATCGCTGCGCATGAACAAGTCTTGCGGGATTACGCGCGAAGCAAACTGGATGGTCTTAACTGGCTGAATGTCCAAGGAAATTCCGCAACCAAAGGCGCGATTTTCAGCTTCACGTTAGAAGGCGCCGCCCACGCACATGACATATCAACGGTCTTGGACAAAAAGGGCGTTGCCGTTCGTGCGGGTCATCATTGTGCACAGCCGCTGATGGAACATATGGGGGTTCCTGCGACCTGTCGTGCCAGCTTTGGCATGTACAACACGATCGAAGAAGTCGACGCGCTTGTGGACGGACTGGAATTCTGCAGGGAATTGTTCGGGTAATCTGGCGCACCCATCAGGATTCGAACCTGAGACCTCTGCCTTCGGAGGGCAGCGCTCTATCCAGCTGAGCTATGGGTGCCTGCGTGGGCGTATAGACGGCCTGTCAGGGGGCCGCAATCGAAATAATCGGCTATCGGCCCCAGGTCCGGACCGGTCCGCAATCCACGTGGGTGAAGTTGGAACCAGAATAGCGACCGACGCCCCCAACACCACACGACGCGGCGGCACGGGCCACCTGACGCACCGAACGGCCATCCATGCGCAAATCAGCCGCTTGCGCGCGCATGTGGTACGATTGCTTCGCAACGCCACGGCCATTGGCGCGCAGCATATTGTTGGTTTGCCGTGTCCGGTAACCAGACAGCAACAGGAACGGATTGTCGGTGTTCAAAAGGTTTTGCGTCGCTGCCATCAGGTCGATGGTGCGCGTGTCCATGTTGGCTGCGCTGTCTTGGCGCCAGTCACGCATGAACCAATTCACTTCGCGCAACGCGTCCTTGATGTATTCACCTTCGACCCAGTAGATCATGTCGATGCTTTCGCCTGTTCGGGTCGAATACATTTTCAGTCTGCGAATATCGCCTGATCCCCGCAAAAAGCCGAATGCGTTGGAATATGTTGGTGCGGCAGTGATTGCGGTGGCTGCAAATGCGCCCAACAATCCACGCCGTGTCATCTTCAAAGAAGAGCCTGTCTCGTTCATTATTCTTGTCCCACGTTGCACCCCGATCAAGTTGCCCAGACCGGAAATCCCCAGATGCACGTGAAGGTATTACATAGCTCGAATCGTATTCAAAGAACGGATTGCGCAATTGACGATGAAAAGGGGGAAATCAGCAGAAATTTGCGCAGAACCATTACAGCGGCCTTTTTGCATCAGTCTTGCGGCATTGAAAACACATCGTTCATGATTTGGAACCACTAGCATGTTTGTGAATAGACAAGGTATATTGGGTAAAGCACCCATGTCACACATCATGAGGGAGAATGTTATGTCTGCTTTGCATAGTGCCCGTCGCGCCGTTTTGGGCGCAGTTACGGTCCTTGTTCTTGTGCTTCCCGGTTGGGCGATGGCCCAATCTACGGCTTTCAAACAGGCGTTGGCGCAGGCTGTCGCTGGTGACGATGATGTTGCCGCGTTTTACCGCGCCCGGGACTATGCCCCGATCTGGATGACAGACCGAGGGACAAACCGTGCCCGGGTTCAGGCATTGGTGGGCGCGTTCGAATCTTCCGATGCGCATGGCCTTCCGTCTGCGCAGTATGATCACCGCAATCTGCAGGGGATGGTCCGTGCTGCATCTGATGATGTGTCCCGCGGCACCCTGGAAGGGCAAATGACGCGCCTGTTCCTGCAATACGCACGTGACATTCAAACCGGCATTCTTGTCCCATCGCGTGTGGACGAAGAAATCGTTCGCAAGATTCCATATCGTGGGCGTACAGCAACGCTGGTGGCCTTTACCCGGTCCAACCCGTCCAACTTTATGCGGTCCTTGCCGCCCAAAACGCCCGAATACGCGCGTTTGATGAAAGAAAAGCTGCGGTTTGAACGTTTGGTGGCTTCTGGTGGTTGGGGCCAACAGGTGCCCGGCGGCCGTCTGGAAGCTGGTGCCAGCGGTGACGCAGTGGTCATCTTGCGCAACCGTTTGATGGCGATGGGCTTTCTGGGGCGCACCAACACAGCCGTCTATGACGAAAGCATCAGCAGCGCCGTGCAGCAATTCCAGCTGGCGCATGGTTTGGCAGCTGATGGCGTTGTTGGACCCGGTACCCTGGCCGAAATCAACAAGCAACCGGCAGAACGGCTGACATCGATCATCGTTGCGATGGAACGCGAACGGTGGATGAACCGCCCGCGCGGTGATCGCCATGTTTGGGTGAACCTGACGGATTTTAGCGCACAGATCATCGACAACAACCGTGTCACCTTCCAAACGCGGTCCGTGATTGGTGCCGATGTTGAAGAACGGCGCAGCCCCGAATTTTCAGACATCATGGAATTCATGGTGATCAATCCAAGTTGGTATGTGCCACGGTCAATCACAGTAAAAGAATATCTGCCGCTGCTGCAACAAAACCGCAACGCGGTCAGCAAGCTGGAAATGCGCGATGCGCGTGGCAATGCCGTCAGCCGCGCAGGGGTCGATTTCAACAGCTTCAATGAAGACACATTTCCCTATTCGTTCCGCGAACCCCCCAGCCAGGGTAATGCGCTGGGGCTGGTGAAATTCATGTTCCCCAACCGGTACAACATCTATCTTCACGACACCCCAGCGAAGTCGCTGTTTGGTCGTGAAACACGGGCGTTTTCGCATGGATGTATCCGACTGCGGGACCCGTTTGATTTTGCCTACGCACTTTTGGCACCACAGACGGCCAATCCCGAAGCGTTCTTTCAGGCCCGTCTAAGCACAGGGAACGAAAGCCGGGTGAATTTGGAAACCCCGGTGCCGGTGCATTTGGTGTATCGCACCGCTTTCACCCAAGCCGCTGGCATGACCCAGTTCCGTCGGGATGTTTATGGCCGCGATGCGCGCATCTGGAACGCGTTGCGCCGTGAAGGGGTGGTCCTGCGGGGCGTGCAGGGTTAAGTTCTGCCCCAATCACATAGGGTTGGGGTATGAAACGATTTACGATCAAAGAACTGGCATCTGCCATCGGGGGAACCCCGGTCGGCGATGCCAGTTTGTCATTTTCTGGGGCTGCGGAACCCCAGACCGCGACAAACGATCAATTGGCCGTGGCCACCCATCCAAAGTATGTCGCGCGTCTGGCAGAAGGTTCAGCGCAAGCAGCACTGTTGTCAGAAGGCGTGGATTGGGCAGATCTGGGCCTGAAGGCTGCAATCCTGATCAAGCGTCCAAAGCTGGGCATGGGGCATATGTCCCGCTTGATGGATCAACGTTGGCGTCAGGGGCAGACAGGCATACACAGCACAGCGCAAATTGACCCTTCAGCGCAAGTTGGTTCCGGTGCAACGATCGGGGCGTTTTGCGTCATCGGATCAGATGTTGTTATTGGCGAAAATGCTTGGATCGGCCCACACACGATCATTGAACACGGAACGCGCATTGGTGCGCATGCCACCCTGCTGGCGCGCGTCACCATCGGGAAAGATGTGCGGATTGGGGATCGGTTCGTCGCCCATTCAGGGGCTGTGATTGGGGCAGACGGGTTTTCGTTTGTGACACCAGAACCGTCTGGCGTGGAAAAGGCGCGGCAATCGTTGGGCGATCAGGGCGACGTGACGGCCCAATCGTGGATGCGTGTGCATTCGTTAGGATCCGTCACCATTGGGGACGATGTCGAAGTGGGGGCGAACACATGCATTGATCGCGGCACAATCCGCGACACGGTGATCGGCAATGGATGCAAATTCGATAACCTTGCCCAAATCGGCCACAACGTGGTGATCGGCGACGACAGCCTGATCTGTGCACAAGTCGGGATCGCGGGGTCTTCGCACATTGGGCGCAACGTGGTTTTGGGGGGACAGACTGGCATCAGCGACAACACCCGCGTTGGTGACAATGTCATCACCGGGGGCGCGACCAAGGTTCTGGCGAACGTCCCTGCGGGCCGGGTGATGCTGGGTTATCCTGCGATCAAAATGGACCAACAGTTGGAAATTCACCGGCTTCTGCGCCGGTTGCCCCGGATCGTCAAAGACCTGACCGCATCGAAAAAGCCTATTCCAAATGATGACTAGAACACCTAAATGACCCCCAAAGAAGGGGTGCCCAAATGACGACCGTTCAGGACAAGGTCATCGAAATTATCGCGGAACAAGGCATGCTGGATATCAGCGACGTCACACTCGACTCGTCGTTGGATGATCTGGGCATCGACAGTTTGGGGTTGGTGGAAAGCATCTTTGCGATCGAAGAAGCGTTTGATATTCAGGTGCCGTTCAACGCAAACGAACCCGAAAAAAGTGATTTCGATATCTCCTCTGTGCAGGCGATTGTGTCGGCTGTAGAACAGCTGGTCAAAGATCAGGCCTGACCCATGGAACGGGTGGTGATCACCGGGGCAGGGACCATCAATGCGTTGGGCGGCAATGTCGCTGAAACCATGGTGGCATTTCAGGAAGGACGCTGTGGCATCGGGCCGCTTGAATTCCGCGACGTTGATCGGCTGATGATCAAAATTGGCGGGCAGGTGCGCGGCTATGATGAAACCGCGCACTTCAACCGCCAGCAAATCGCCCTGTACGACAAGTTCACCCAATTCACCCTTCTTGCAGCGCGCGAGGCGATCGGGCAGGCGGGCCTGTCGTTTAGTGGTGAATTGTCCATGAAAACCGGGGTTGTTTTGGGTACGGCCGCGGGCGGAATGAACACTTGGGATGACAATTACCGGGCCGTGTACGAAGGCGGCAAAAACCGGGTGCATCCTTTCGTTGTCCCAAAGCTGATGAACAATGCGGCCGCAAGCCACGTGTCCATGGAATACAATTTGAAAGGGCCATCGTTTACCGTATCCACTGCCTGTGCATCGTCGAACCATGCGATGGGGCTTGCGTTTCAGATGATCAGATCCGGTGCTTGCACGGCCATGTTGACGGGTGGATCGGAATCCATGCTGACATTTGGCGGCGTCAAAGCTTGGGAAGGGTTGCGCGTCATGTCCAAAGACGCTTGCCGCCCGTTTTCCGGAAATCGCAACGGCATGGTGCAAGGGGAAGGCGCGGGTGTTTTTGTCTTTGAAAGCATGACCCACGCCAAAAAACGGGGTGCGGATATTCTGGCCGAAGTGGTTGGATTCGCGATGACATCTGATGCCGCTGATATCGTGATGCCGTCCAAACATGGGGCGGCACGTGCCATACAAGGGGCGTTGGATGACGCCGGTTTGAACGCAGATCAGGTCGCCTATATCAACGCCCACGGGACAGGCACGGCAGCCAATGACAAGACGGAATGTGCTGCAGTGGCCGATGTGTTTGGTGCAGCGGCAGACAGTCTTATGATTTCATCGACCAAATCAATGCATGGTCATTGCATTGGGGGCACGGGTGCCGTGGAATTGCTGGCCTGCATTATGGCCCTGCGCGACGGGGTTATAGCCCCAACCATTGGTTACGAAGAACCCGATGCGGAATGTGCGCTGGATATCGTTCCAAACTGCGCGCGGGACGCAAAGGTTGAATATGCCCTATCCAACGCGTTTGCCTTTGGGGGGCTGAACGCCGTTCTGGCGCTAAAGGCGGCATGAAAAAAGGGGCCATTGGCCCCTTTCGTTTGCAACAAACAGTGGCAGCGGATCAACCGCCTGTCAGCGCATTGTATCCTGCGGTGAATCCGGTCAACGACAAAGGCAGGATCACATTCTGATCTGGCGCTGCAAATGGCACGATCCGTACCACCGCGCCTGCACCTGCCTTGTAGGCTGCGATATCTTCGGCAGTCAGACCGATCCGCGCGACGCATCCGATTTGGGTGCAAAAGGCGAAAGGATATTGGCGGCCCTTGCTTTGATCGACCTGGATCGTGACCTGTTCCGTCAAATAGGTTTCAAGCGGCACAATCAGGTTTGCACCAGCCACTGCGCGCCCTTGGGCTGGCAGGGGGTTAATGGCAATTTCAGCAACAGCATTGCCATCATTGTCGCGCAACAGCTGCCACAATTGGCAAGGGTCTGTTTCAGCTTCCGTTTTCAGGCAGCGCAGGCCCCAATCGCCAAAGGTTTCCGCAATATACTGTTCACCGATTTCGGGGCCGTTCTGCACGGGTTCACCCAAGCTTAAACCGTTTTCGGTTGTTTCGGCCTGTTCGGTTTCAGTTGTTTCGGTGGTTTCTTCCGTTTGGGAAAATGCGGGTCCGGCTGCCAGGGACATGGCAATCAAACCTGCCAGAAATGTGGTCGTACGAGTCACTCGTTCACCCTTCGTTGTGCGTTTCAAGCCGTGCTTTATCATGGGGCAAAAAAAGTGTCAGCCTGTCACCGAAAACCCTGCAGTATCATGCCGACGTAAAAAGACCCCAACCAAAGGATTGAGGCCTTTTCAACTCTTTCTCCCTGCCGGACTAGCCGACTTATGTGCGAAGGTTATGGTCCAATCAGGGGTCGGTCAACGGTAAATATTGCTGATTTGTGGAAAACTTCTCCAGAACTGTCCACAAGCACAATAATCCAGTTTGCACTTATTTTTGGCCAACAGACAGGATATCTGGCGTTCAAGGCGATTAGAAAAGGGCGAACAAATGGCAAAGATTTTTGTAGGTGGCGGCGGTCCGAATTACACCCAGCCACAGGAATTGGATCTGGGCTATGCAAACCGCCACGGTCTGATCGCAGGCGCCACGGGAACGGGCAAAACCGTGACCTTGCAAATTCTGGCCGAAAGTTTTTCCAACGCTGGTGTTCCAGTCTTTCTTGCAGATGTGAAGGGGGATCTTTCTGGGTTGGCGCAGGCGGGTGACCCGACCCATAAATTGCACGGTGCCTTTCAGTCCCGCGCTGAAACGATCGGCTTTTCTGAATATGCCTATGGGGCGTTTCCGGTCACCTTTTGGGATTTGTACGGCGTGCAAGGGCACCCGATCCGCACAACGGTCGCGGATATGGGGCCACTGTTGCTTTCTCAGATGATGCAATTGACTGACGCGCAAGAAGGCGTGTTGAACATTGCCTTTCGCGTGGCGGATGAACAGGGATTGCCCCTATTGAATCTTGCCGATCTGCGGTCGCTTTTGGTTTGGGTCGGGGAAAATTCCAAATCGATTGCATTGCGTTATGGCAACGTGCCCACGTCTTCGGTTGGGGCGATACAACGCGCTTTACTCGTTTTGGAAAACGAAGGGGCGGCCGATTTCTTTGGTGAACCGGCGTTGGATTTGATGGACATGATTGCCATCGAACCCGATGGCCGGGGCCGGGTCAATTTGTTGGCCGCAGACAAGCTGATGATCGCCCCGCGGCTTTATGCGACGTTCCTGTTGTGGATGCTTTCTGAACTTTTTGAAAACCTGCCCGAAGTGGGCGACCCGGATAAGCCGAAATTCGTGTTCTTTTTCGACGAAGCGCATCTGTTGTTTGATGATGCGCCCAAAGCGTTGATTGACAAGATTGAACAGGTGGCACGGTTGATCCGGTCAAAGGGTGTGGGGATATATTTCATTACCCAAAACCCTGCTGACGTCCCGGAAGATGTGCTGGGCCAATTGGGCAATCGCATTCAGCATGCTTTGCGATCGTTCACGGCGCGCGACAATATGAATTTGCGGCTTGCGGCCGACACGTATCGCCCCAATCCCCGGTTCGAAACCGAAGATGCCATTCGTGACGTCGGCGTAGGCGAAGCGGTCACATCGTTTTTGGAACGCAAAGGTGTGCCGGGCATCGTCGAACGCACGTTGATCCGGCCCCCGTCATCCCGGTTGGGGCCGATCGATCCTTCGGTGCGGGCAGATCTGATGGCGGCATCGCCAATGGGGGCCAAATACGACACCATGGTCGATCGCCATTCTGCGGCTGAAATGTTGGCCGCCCGTGCAGATCAGGCCGCGCAAGAGGCCGCGTCAAAAGAAGCGAAAGAAGACGATATGCCAGCGGCAGAACGCGAATACAGCGCCGGGCGTCGGTATTCAGGATCGCGTGTCGGGCGGTCATCATCGAAAACACCCCGCAAAGGCGGGTCTGTCGCCGAACAGTTGGGCAAGATGGTCCTAAAGGAACTGACCGGCACCACAGGCCGCCGGATTGTGCGCGGTGTGTTAGGTGGATTGTTCCGTGGGCGATGACACGCGTTGTGTTGCAAGCGGTTTGATTTTCAGCCGGGTCAATCGATTTTCTTTGCGTTCGACAACTTCGAACCGATTGTTGTGAAAATTGAAGACTTGCCCCGTAGTCGGGATCATCTGGGCTTCGTGAATCACAAGACCGGCCACTGTGTTGGCCCAATCATCTGGCAAAGACCAATCCATGGCGCGGTTCAGATCGCGAATTGTCATGGCGCCATCCACCAGAACATGGCCATCTTCGGCAGGGACGACTTCGTGTTCTGATTGATCGAATTCATCGGTGATTTCACCAACGATTTCTTCCAGAATATCTTCAAGGGTCAACAAACCTTGCAACGCGCCATATTCGTCGACCACCAGCGCAAAGTGCGTATGACGGCGCAGAAATTCACGCATCTGATCATCCAGCGGGGTGGTTTCCGGGACAAAGTAAGGTTCCATTGCCACGTCCAGAACCTTGAAATTCTTGCGGTCTGCACCGTCGCGCGTCAGCTGATCCATGGCGCGCGCAAGATCCTTTGCATGGATAACACCCACAATGTTTTCTGGGTTGCCCTTGTAAAGCGGCAGGCGCGTGTGGCGGCTTTCCAGACAGGCTGACAGGATGTCTTCGGGGGGCAGGGTCGCATCAATCATTTCGATGTTGGATCGGTGCAACATGATTTCTTCAACCATGCGGTCACCCAAATCCAATGCGCCCAAAATGCGGTCGCGGTCTTCTTTTTCCACGACACCTTCTTGGTGGCCCAAGGTCAGCGCCCCTGCAATTTCTTCGCGCACGGCAAGGATATTGCCGTCGGGGTCCGTTTCAACGCCAAATACCCGCAAAACGCCCCGCACCAACAGGCGTACAAAGCTGACGATTGGCGAAAACACCATCACGATAATCGATATGGGACGTGACACCAGACTTGCGGCTGTTTCGGCGTTGGTGATGGCATAGGTTTTCGGCAGGACTTCGGCAAAGATCAAGACAAGGATCGTCATGATCGCGGTTGCATAGACAACGCCACTTTCGCCAAACAGCGATGTAAACAGCGCAGTGGTTAGCGCGGTTGCAAGGATATTGACCAAGTTGTTGCCCAACAAAACAGACCCAATCAGGCGTTCGTTGTCTTCTGTAATCTGTAAGGCCCGCGCAGCACCCGACGATCCCTTGTCAGCCTGCGCGCGAAGCTTTCCGCGCGACGCTGCAGTCAGTGCCGTTTCCGAGCCAGAAAAAAAGCCCGACAATACCAATAACACGGCAATTCCCGCAGCCGTCAGCCAAATTGTTGAATCCATTTTCGGGTCCTATCAGGTGTCGCGTTCGGCCAATGGATGGTGATCCAACACCAGCGATTTCAGCCGTTCGTCAAGGATATGAGTGTAAATTTCCGTTGTGGCAATGTCTGCATGGCCCAGCATCGTTTGAATAGACCGCAAATCTGCGCCGCCTGCCAACAGATGCGTCGCGAATGCATGGCGCAATGCATGGGGCGTTACGCGGGATGGATCGACGCCGGCCTGCACCGCCAATGCCTTGACCCGACCGTGAAACCAAACCCGCGTGACATGCCCGTCTTTGCTGGTTGACGGAAACAGGGCGGGATGGTCCGCGAATTTCTTGTCTTTCTTGCGAACCGACAGCCAGGCTTTCAGGGCGTTGCGCGCATCTTGGGACAGGGGCACCATGCGGTCTTTGCCGCCTTTCCCACGGACAAGGATCATCCGCGGATCACCCAAAACAGCCGACAGCGGAAGCCCGACAAGTTCGGTCACCCGCAGACCCGTGGCATATAGAACCTCCATCAAACACACGTCGCGCAGACGATCGGTTTCTTTTTTGGCAGTGGTTTTGGCCGCTGACAGCAATGCGTCGACGTCGTCGACCGACAGTGCATCAGGAAGCTTCTTTTCGCGTTTCAGGCCCCTGATCTGTATTGCCGGGTTATCATCGCGAAGACCTTCTTCGAACAGGAACCGATACAGACCCTTAATGGATGACAATCTGCGCGACCGTGTCGCCCGGGCCAAACCCTGACCATCCAGATAGATCATATAGGCTTCAATGTCCGATTGCCGTGCAGTTTCCAGCGACTGTGACTTGGACGAAAGGAAGGCCTGAAAATCCATCAGGTCACGACCATAGGCCAACAATGTGTTGTTCGCAGCGCCCAGTTCGGCGGCCTGTGCTTCCAGAAACATGGAAATCAGTGCGTCACTCATCCAAAATACCTGCGGTTAGCACCATGTATTCGATGGCAACGCGTTCCGCGACATGCCTGCGGCCCGTTTCCACCAAAAGACGCATGGCGCGGGTCAGGGCGGTCAAGTCACCTTCTTCTGCGCGATAGGTATGGTTCAAAACGGTCGCCATGTCAGTTGCAGTGGCCTGCCTTGTGGGTTGGTGTGACAGACCATCGCGAACTGCGGTGCGCAGGTCCTGGGGAATGTCGCCGACAGGTGCGTTTTCCCAGATCAGGCCGCCATCATCCACCAACTTGCCTTGCCCTGCCAATAGGGCGAACCGAATGAATGCGGGCCCGGGGGCACCATCGATCGCATCGACCGACCAGCGATCTTCGAACATTTTCGCAATTGGTCCGGCAAGGCCCGCTGCATCGGCTGCAATCCATGCCGCGGTCACATCCGCCATCGTCAGTGTTCCATCCAAAAATCCACGGCGCAAACGTTGCACCGTTCGCACACGTTCCCACACCCCGCCCGACGCTGACGGGCGATTTTCCGTGTACAATCCAAGCATTTGATTGGGTGGGATGCTACCGGCAAGCAAAAGCCGTTCCGCTGCATCCAAACGTGGCTTCCACCCTGCCGATTCACGCAATTGCGCAAACGCGAACCCAAGCGGCAGATCCTGTGTGCCGCGTGCAAAACCCGCACTTTCCAACAACCGAAAGCGCAGGGGGGTTATTTCTGTTGCCTGAAATTCAGGGGCAGGTTCTGATTCCGCCAGTTCCGGTTCCAGATGCATCGCCAAAAGATCGGCATCCCGGGTATCGAAATCACCCAAAGTATCGTGGATGACGAAAACCGTTGCCGCCGCATCCCACCGACCGATTTGTGACAGGCACAAGACCCGAAGCCCAGGATCAGGATCCAAGTGCCGCGCATCGGCCCAATTCCGGCACACCGCTTGGTCCCTGCTGGACAAAAGCGAAATATCCTTGGCAATGTCAAAATAGGTCGCGTCTTCAGTCGCCAAACTTTGCACCATTGCAAACGCCGCTTCCAGATTGCCCAACGCAACAAGGGTTCGAAGACGTCCAACAAGGGTTGCATCATCGGATGGGGCCCGGGTCATAAGCATGCGTGCCCGGATGCGCCCCACTTCGGGCAATGGGGCCGCGGGGCCGGGGACCAGCGCCGCAGGATCAAAGCCCGACCAGAAATCCGGTGCATACAGCAGCGTTTCAGCATCAATTAGCCCGACGCTGCGGATTTTAGACCGCCCCAGCGGCGCAACATCCACGGATGGGACGGGTGCGTTGTTGGTGGTTGGTGTTTCCAAAGGTTCAGTCAGAACGGTTTGACCGGGA
The DNA here is from genome assembly GCA_020630595.1 of Planktomarina sp. GTDB lineage: Bacteria > Pseudomonadota > Alphaproteobacteria > Rhodobacterales > Rhodobacteraceae > Planktomarina. The sequence goes on along the minus strand of JAHDBC010000002.1, from coordinate 90,901 downwards.
AGTGGGGTCAGCCATTCAATCGCTGACAGTGGGGCCGATGCTTCGTCGTTTTGGCTTGCGGCTGGCACTGCAATCAGAATGCCGAGCACACACAGAACGGTCAGTCGTACCCGGGTGTTACTGCGCATTGAGTTCGACGGGTATGCGCACATCTGACTGTGGCGCGGAAAAATCAAAACCCATCATCGGGCCAATATAGGCAAAGGCCACAAGACAAATGGCCCCAATGACCGCAAGATAAAAAAGAACCTTTATCAACCGCAGCATGGGAATTGTCCTTTTGTGGTACTGTCTCGCCTCTGGTCTTTTTGTATCAATACGGCCATTGAGGGGAAAGCGTTCTTCGCGTGTTTGTCTGAATATGGTGGCTCTGTGCTCAAAAAAACAGTGGTTCTTGTTGGGATGATGGGATCGGGAAAGTCTGCCGTTGGCAAGGCATTGGCCGCTGATCTGAATGTTGAATTTCGCGATTCTGATACTGAAATTGAACGTGCTGCTGACAGAACGATCAAGGAAATCTTCGAACGCGATGGGGAAGCGTTCTTCAGAACCGCAGAAGCCAAGGTGATCGAACGGCTTTTGTCTGGCACGCCGATGATTTTGGCAACAGGGGGTGGGGCCTTCATGTCTGACCCCGTACGCCACAGCATCGCGGCGCGTGGGATCAGTGTGTTTCTGGATGCAAGCCTTGCGACCCTGTGGGATCGCGTGAAACATTCGAAAACGCGCCCTTTGCTGCAAACCCAAAACCCGAAAACCACGCTCGACACGCTGCGCCGTGATCGCAGACCAACCTATCTGAAGGCCGATTTGGTTATCGAAACCCGCACGACGTACAGCGTGAAAAAGACCATGACCAAGGTCAGGGACGCGCTGCAGTCTGCCAACATCCTGGATTCACACCCATGACCGACACCATCGTACACGTGCCCTTGGGCGAAAGGGCCTATGACATCACTATCGGTTCCGGTGTGATCGGTCGGGCGGGGCACTTGATTGGCCCGGTTTTGAAACGCCCGCGTGTGGCTATTGTGGCCGACGCCCATGTGGCGCGGCTGCATTTGGATAAACTGACAGCAGCGTTGGACGGTTCCGGCATCGCGTCGGATGTGCTGGCGCTGCCACAGGGCGAGGCCACGAAAAACTGGGCCCATCTCACGGAAGTGGTCGAATGGATGTTGGATCTGCGTTTGGAACGGGGCGATGTTGTTGTTGCCTTCGGTGGCGGCGTGATCGGCGATCTGGTGGGATTTGCGGCCGCTGTGTTTCGGCGTGGCATCCGGTTTGTGCAAATGCCGACTTCCCTGTTGGCACAGGTCGACAGTTCGGTGGGGGGGAAAACCGGGATTAACACCCGCCATGGGAAGAATCTGGTCGGGGCATTTCATCAACCCACGATGGTTCTTGCGGATATCGATTTGCTAAACACTTTGACCCCGCGCGATTTTCTTGCGGGTTACGGGGAAGTTGCGAAATACGGGCTTTTGGGGAATGCCCCGTTCTTTGAATGGCTGGAAACCCATGGTCCCAAAGCCGCAGCCGGCGATCTGGATGCACGGATCGAAGCGGTGCGCATGTCGTGCCAAATGAAATCGGACATTGTGGTGCGCGATGAAACCGAACAGGGCGACCGCGCTTTGCTGAATTTGGGCCACACATTCTGCCACGCCTTGGAAGCAGCGACAGGCTATTCTGATCGGTTGCTGCATGGCGAAGGTGTTGCAATTGGCTGCGCGCTGGCATTTGAAACATCTGCCCGGTTGGGCCTATGCAGTCAGGAGGCGCCTTCGCGGGTGCGGGATCACCTGCAGGCGATGGGTATGAAACGCGATCTGTCACAAATTCCGGGCGATTTGCCCGACGCCGACGCATTGATTGATCTAATGGGTCAGGACAAAAAGGTCGAAGCGGGCAAATTGCGCTTTATCATGGCGCGTGGGATCGGCGATGCCTTTGTCACATCGGATGTGGATGCCGATGTCGTGCGATCCGTGCTGAACGATGCGCTGCAAGGGCGTTAGCCGTCTTCGATATCCTGTGTCAGGGCGAACCAAATCACCAAGGGTGCTTCGATGGCAAAGAACGTCGCCAGCGAAAACACAGCCCAATGGGTTTCGACAGCAATCAGGGTGAACCGGACGCCGGATCCAGCGAACAACATGCCAGCCAACCCCAAAGCGGCGCACGTGACCGCCGCGTCACTGACCAATATCTTGGTCCACGTGATTGGCTTAAAGGTCGGATAGATGCCAAAATAAGCGACCGCGCAAACCACCGCGTTGATCACGATGATCTGCCATTCCGGGGACATGTGCACAGCGGTGCTTTAGAACGGGATGTCGTCGTCCAAGTCGGCGGCGGGTGCAGGGCCACCATAGCCACCACCGCCTTGTCCACCGCCATAGTTGCCACCGCCGCCGCTGTAGCCGCCGCCCGATTGGTCGGCCATGTAACCGCCACCGCCACCGCTTCCGCCTTGGTTTTCGCCGCGCCCATCCAGCATCGTCAGTTCAGACCGATAGGGGCGCAGCGCAACTTCGGTGGTGTAACGATCCTGACCATTCTGGTCTTGCCATTTCCGCGTTTCCAATTGGCCTTCGATGTAAACCTTGGATCCTTTGCGCAGATACTGTTCGGCCACCCGCACAAGAGGTTCGCTGAAAATCGCAACCCGGTGCCATTCGGTTTTTTCGCGACGTTCGCCCGTGTTGCGGTCTTTCCAGTTTTCGGACGTCGCAATCGAAAGATTGCACACCTTGCCCCCATTCTGGAAGCTGCGGACTTCTGGGTCCTGGCCCAGATTGCCAACCAAAATCACCTTATTCACGGATCCGGCCATATCATTCCCCCTGTTGACCCACGCGTTGGGCCAATTGTTGCGTAAACCGTTACAATTTTAGCCCTAATCACATGAGGTGTAGAACTTGTTAACAGTTGTTTTATATAGGCTTCAGGCAAAGGGGAACGGGAAACCGGATGAGGGCCAGTGTTTTTGTTAGTCTGCTTGCGGTAATGGCGTCTGATGCCATGGCCCAATCTACTTCGACGCGCAGCAGAACTGATCTTTTGCGCAATCAGTTGGATGTTTTGGACAACCGCGCTGCACAGCAATACAATTCATCTGTCCGATTAGCGCCCAGCCCGGTGATTGTGCCGGGGACACCGGGTGCGGCGGCCGCGACTCCCGCTTATACAGGTCGTTATCGTGGCCCGTTTCTGGCCGTTGCCCGTGAAATGGCGTTACGCCACGGTATACCGCAAGATTTGTTTTTGCGTTTGGTGCAGCAGGAAAGCCGTTGGAATCCAACAATACGGTCCCACAAGGGGGCGATTGGATTGGCCCAGTTGATGCCTGCGACTGCCCGTGATTTGGGTGTCAATCCGATGGACCCGCGCCAGAACCTTGAAGGTGGCGCCCGCTATTTGAAAGAACAATTCCGCGAATTCGGATCGTGGCGGTTGGCGTTGGCGGCGTACAATGCGGGGCCAGGCGCTGTGCGGCGCTATAACGGTGTGCCGCCGTTCAAGGAAACGCGCGATTATGTGCGGATCATTCTGGGAAACTGAACCCTAACAATGGGTTAAAAGATGCGTGCGAACTGTTCAGTTGCCCGTGTTTGAGGTTGATCCATCTGCCGTTCAGTCCGCGAAAAGGGAGCATTCCACGAATGAAACACTCCCCAATCAGATGATCATTCCGCTGCGATCTTGATCACGGGTTCCATGCGGGCCAGAATATCTTCGGCCAGATGGCATTTCATCTGATGGCCTTCGGCCACGTGACGCACGGGCGGCACTTCCTTTTCACACAACCCACCGGGCACCTGATCTTTCCAGCGGCAGCGCGTTTGGAATGGGCAGCCCGGGGGTGGGTTCATGGCAGAAGGAATATCGCCTTCCAAAACGATGTGCTGTTTTTCCACAGATGTGTCTGCGATCGGCACAGCAGACAGCAAGGCTTCGGTATAGGGGTGGTAGGGCGGCTGGAACACTTGTTCCGTCGTGCCCAATTCCACCACATGGCCCAAATACATCACCATCACACGGTCTGATAGGTACCGCACAATTGACAGATCATGCGAAATGAACAGCAGCGTGGTTTTGTGTTCGCGCTGGATTTCCATCAGCAGATCGGTGACAGCCGCCTGAACCGAAACATCCAGCGCAGACACAGGTTCATCGGCCACAACAATCCGCGCATCCCCTGCAAAGGCCCGCGCGATTCCAACACGCTGTTTCTGACCACCAGACAGCTGCCGGGGCATCCGGCCCGCAAATTCGCGGGGCAGCTTTACCAAATCCAACAGGCGCAGCATGCGTTCGTTGCGGTCCGCATCGCTGTTTCCGACGCCAAAAATTTCCAGCGCACGGATAATTTGCGATCCAACCGTCATCGATGGGTTCAGCGTATCGAATGGGTTTTGAAACACCATCTGAATTTCGCCAACCGTTTTGGGATCGCGATCTTCGATCGGCACATCCCCAATGGAACGGTTGTCGACCATGATCGTTCCGTCCGTTGCCGTTTCCAGCCCCATCAGCACCTTGGCAAAGGTGGATTTCCCGCAACCAGATTCGCCGACAATGGCCAGGGTTTCGGATTCGCGGGCTTCGAACGACAGGGTTTCGTTGGCTTTGACCACTTTCTTGTTGCCGCCGCCAAAGAGCGCATTTGCCGCCACTTCGTAGTATTTCTTCAGATTGTCCATCTTCAGAACGACGTTGCCGGGTTCGGCCTTTTCTTTCTTATCCGTCAGCTCCATCGGGGCATCCCAATCGATTTCTGACCAACGCAGGCAGCGCGACCCGTGCCGGTCCCCATGCGGGACATCTGACATGGGTATCACACCCTGATCACACCGACCGGCTTCGAAATAATCGCACCGGGGCCCAAAGTTACAGCCATTGGGCCGTTCATGGGGCAGGGGGAAATTTCCGGGGATCGCCTTCAAAGGCCGCGCGTTCTTGTCTGCCCCGGGCAACGGGATCGACCGGAACAGGGCCTGAGTATAGGGGTGATGCATCTTGTCGAACACATCTTCAATCTTGCCGGTTTCGACAGCTTCGCCAGAATACATCACACAGATGCGGTCACAGGTTTCCAAAACCAGACCCAGATTGTGCGAAATGAATAGCATGGATGTGCCGTATTTCTTGCCCAGATCCTTGACCAATTCCACCACGGCGGCTTCAACGGTCACGTCCAGCGCGGTGGTTGGTTCATCCAAGATCAGCAGCGACGGGTTCGCCATCAACGCCATGGCAATCACGATCCGCTGTTGCTGCCCGCCAGACAATTGGTGGGGATAGGATTTCAAAATCCGTTCCGGATCGGGCAGTTTCACGTCGGTGACGACCTCTAACGCGCGTTCGTACGCTTCGGCTTCGCCAACACCTTCGTGGATCATCGGCACTTCCATCAGCTGTTTGCCGATTTTCATCGCCGGGTTCAGGGATGCCATCGGTTCCTGATAGATCATGGCGATTTCGGATCCGCGAATATCACGCAGCTCTTCGATCGACATGTCACCCAGATCACGGCCCTTGAATTTGATGGACCCGCCAACGATGCGTCCGTTCACGCCCAGATCTTGCATGACGCCAAGCGCGACTGTGGATTTCCCACATCCGGATTCCCCGACCAGCCCCATGGCTTCGCCGGGTTGTACGGTGCAGGAAAAATCCATCACTGCGGGGATTTCGCGCAACCGCGTGAAGAATGAAATCGACAGATTGTCAATTTCAAGGATCGGGCCGTCATAGTCTTGTTTTGCCATGATATCAGTCCTTCAGGCTTTCTTCGCGCAGGCCGTCAGCCAGCAGGTTCAAACCCAACACCAGCGTGATCAGCGCCACAGCGGGCACAATTGCGGGGTGCGGGAACGCAGACAGCAGACGCCGCCCGGCATTGATCGTTGTGCCCCAATCCGGGCTTTCGGGCGGCAGCCCCAAGCCAAAGAAGCCCAATGTTCCCAAAAGGATAGTCGTGTAACCAATCCGCAGACAGAAATCGACAATCAGCGGGCCCCGTGCGTTTGGCAGGATTTCCCACAGCATGATGTACCATGGTCCTTCGCCACGTGTCTGCGCCGCGGCAACGTAATCGCGGGTCTGAATATCCAACACCAGACCGCGTACAATCCGAAACACTGTGGGCGAATTCACGAACACCACCGACACAAACACAATCAGGATACCGCCGGGAATGTTGAACAGATCAAGCGATGCCGGCACGAAATCGACCCACAAAGGTTGTGGCCGCGTTTGGTCTGAAATCAGCGACAGATACAGAGCGAAACCCACAATCAACACACCCGCAATCAGCAAGTTGCGCTTCTGCGGTTTGATGAAATAGCGGCTGTTGAACAGGATGATCAGGAAGATCATCGGGAACAAAAACAGCACCATCGCCATGAAGGTGGGCAAGCCCGTCAACACGATTTCGGGTGTCACCAAAAGATAGAACAGCAAGATCACTGGGAAGGCCAAGATCAGGTTCGCCAGAAAGCTTAGCAATGTGTCAAAGAACCCACCGAAATAACCCGCTGGCAGGCCAAGGGTGATCCCCACCATGAACGCAAACAACGTGGCCAGCGGGGCAATCGTGATCACGATTTGGCTGCCCTTGACCATGCGGCTGAACACATCCCGTGCCAGCGCGTCGCCGCCCAACAGATAATGACCCACCAATCCTTCGCCGCCCGGATGGCCTGGTTTCTTGTTCTTCATGCCTGAAACTTGCGACAGCGGATCATGGGTCATCACCAGATCTGCGAATATGGCCGTAAAGACCCAAAACATCACAAGTCCAAAGCCGATCATGCCAATTGGACTGTCGAACAGTTTTCCATAAAGGCCCAATTTACGCTTAAACGTGATCGAAAGTGCAAAGGTGACGATCAGCGCAATCCACACCGGCAAAAACCGTGCGCCCACTTCGCCAATGATCCCGCCAATCCCATAGGGCCCAAAGATTGCGACCACGGTGTAGATGACCAAAACACCGACCAAGCCCAAAAACGCCCACTGTATAACAGACGCCGCATGGTCAGATGGGCCGCGTTTCAGGATGGCAGCGCCGCTTGTGTCTTCGGCAATCACCAAAGGCAAGACAAACAGTGCGATGACGCCCAGCGCGCCAATCGCGCAGAACAGATAAAAGAGGGGGACGAGGAAAGTTCCAAGGCCACCTGTCCAAGTTAATGGTTCCATAGTGTGATCCCCCCTTAGCTGACGCGAATGCGTGGGTTCAAAAAGACGTAGCCGATATCGGAAATCAGCTGGGTGACCAAGACAACAACCACCGCCACAACCGAACAGGCCAGCAACAGATCAATGTCGTTATTGCCTGCCGCCTGAACCAACAGCCAGCCGAACCCTTTGTAGTTGAACAGGGTTTCCACAATCACCACACCGTTCAACAGCCACGGGATTTGCAGCATGATCACCGTGAACGGCGCGATCAGCGCGTTGCGTAGCGCATGTTTCATCACGATATTGCGGAAGCTGACGCCCTTTAGCCGGGCGGTGCGAATATATTGCGCTGTCATCACTTCGGCCATGGATGCGCGTGTCATGCGGGCGATGTAGCCAAGCCCGTAAAGGGCAATCGTGATCACCGGCAAAGTAAAGTTTTCAAGGGTTGGTTCTTCCATCGCTTTGGTCGCCGATCCCTTGAACCATTTCAGGCCAAAGGCTGAACTGGCGAAGATTGCGATGAAAATCACACCGGACACATATTCGGGTGTCGCGGTCGATGCGATTGAAAACGTCGACAGCGTCCTGTCAGTTCGGGATCCTTCGCGCATACCGGCCAACACCCCGACGATGAGCGCACCGGGCACCATCACCAGCATCACCCAGAACATCAGGTAACCCGTCAGCCCCAAACGTTTCCAAACGATATCGCTGACGCCTTCTTTGAAGACTGATGAAAAACCCCAGTTGCCTTGCAGAAGGCCGCAATAGCGGGGGGTGTCTTCCAATGCCACGCCGGGCCGGACACAGCGACCAACATAGCGGTCATTTTCAGCGTCAACGGTCAAATACCCGGGTTTTACACCCACCCATTCGGCATATTTCACCAGCGTAGGTTGCAGGTATCCACGGTCTTCAAGCCACGATGTGACCTCGGCCTCACTCATGCGAAAGTTGCCTTGGGTTTTGGCAAGTTTTTCAAGGTTCGGAAAAAGATTGGTCATGAAGAAGACGATGAATGTCAGGCAAAAAGCCGTCAGCACCATCACCCCCAATCGGCGAAGGATGAATGAACCCATAATATTCCCTGTTGGACGCTAGCGTATTATTATTGCTTGCTTTTATCGAAAAGGGGCCGCCAAGATTGACGGCCCCCGATCGTGGTCAGTTAGGCAGAAAAGCCCCACTTATACACCTGTGGCAGATACGCGATGTGCATATCAACGCCGACCATTCCGTCAACGTGGTGGCGTGTCAGGGACCGCCAGTATGGCTGGATCGTGACGCCTTCGTTGATCATCAGGCCTTGCAGCTTTGCCATAACAACGCGGCGTGCATCTGCATCAGCGATGGAGTTCGCTTCTGCCAGTGCAGCGTCAAATTCTGCGTTGTTGAAGCCGGATTCGTTCCATGCTTCACCGGAACGATAGGCCAGACCCAGAACCTGTGTGCCCAGTGGGCGGTGGTTCCAGTTGGTAGAGCTGAACGGATATTTCGCCCAGTCATTCCAGAATGTGGATCCTGGCAGAACTGTACGCTTCACCTTGATGCCCGCGTCACGCAACTGCGCCGCAACGGCGTCAGTTGTTGGCTTGCGCCATGTGTCGTCGATCGAAATCAGCTCGTGTTCGAAATCGGCCATCCCGGCTTCTTCCATCAGCGCCAGTGCGCCTGCTGGATCATGTGGGATGCGGGTCACAGATGCGTCGTGTTCGGGGTGAACAGGACCAACGTGGCAGTTGTCAGCCGGAATACCGTTGCCAGACACACCCAGTTCCAAGCACACCGCGTTGTCGACAGCCATCGCCAGCGCCTTACGGACACGCACATCTTTGTAGGCGTCAGCGGTCTGGTTAGGGCGGATCACGATGGTCGCACCGGACACCACGTCAGACCGGGTCAGGCCCAGACCATCCATGATGTCGATGAAATCACCAGTGGATTCCCAGTTCATGTCGATTTCTTCGGCTTCGAACGCTGCAACGAACGCAGATTCATCTGTGCCGTAGTCGATGAATTCGATGCGGTCCAGATAACCACCCATGCCAGCGGCATAGCCCCACCAATCATGGTCTTCGTTGCGTACGATCACGCCTTTGACGCCAACTTCCAGGCTTTCAGGCTTCATGTAGCCCGTGCCGACAGCTGTGCCCAACATGTCGTCTGGGTTGTGGCTGGAATGAACGATGGCGGCAGGGTAGTCTGCCATACCCGGAATGATTGTGATGTCTGGGTTAGGCAGGTTCAAAACAACGGTGTGGCTGTCGGTGACTTGAACGGCACCTTCGATCACTTTGTTGGTGTTTGGGTCAACCAGCGTCGCCATGCGGCCCGCCATCGAGTTCCCTTCGACGTCTTTGTCACACCAGCCGATGATGTTGCGTGCTACGTCAGCCGCGGTGAAGTCGTCACCATTGTTCCATTTCACGCCCTTGCGAACGTTCAGTGTGTACTGGGTGGCGTCATCGTTTGCAGACCAGCTTTCCAGCAGCATCGGCTTGAACGAACCATCAGAGTTATATTCGACCAGATATTCCAGCCAACCAGCCGTGTATGTCGCGATCTGCGTCCAGTCGTAAGTGCGTGGGTCTTTCAGTGCGCGCACTTCCATCTGCATGCGCAGCGTGCCGCCTTGTTTGGCGTGTGCGGCGGCCATTGCTGGCGCGTCCATGCCGATCAGGCCGTATGCAGCAGCGGATGTTACACCCAAGGCTGTGGTGCGGGCAAGGAATTCACGGCGATCCAGTTTGCCTGCCTTGCATTCGTCCGCATACATTTTCGCAGCGGGATGCATCCCGGTTGTTTTCAGCGTCATTCTCTTCTCCCTGTGACACTCTATTGTTTTTTGGCGCACAAGCGCCTTTGGCCATAGTGACGGTTATGGCGCACAGGTCAACGCAATGAATCGAAAATCAGCGGAAAAAAGCGACATCAAACAGTCGCTTTTGGGATAGGGGCGTGATTCGTGTTTCTACCGGTCTGGTTCTGACTTGCGCTTCCGAGTCGCGCGAAAATCAGACGGTGTTTCCTGAACAGTGTTTTGGAACGCCCGGGTGAAATACGCCGCAGATGCAAACCCAAGCTGATTGGCAATGTCTTTGACCGGAATATCTGTCGTCAAAAGTAGCATGCGTGCCGCGTGGTGCACCCGTTCGTTCAAGACTTCCAGCGCAGATTTGCCAAGGCTTTTGCGACAGCACCGGGTCAGGTGGGTTGGCGTGACCTCTAGCAATGCGGAATATCCCGCAATGTTGTCCCCCAACCCCAATCGCAGTTCGATCAGGTGCAGAAATTTCTGCACCAATCTGTTTGACGGGGAAGCTTTCGCAGGTTGCGGGCGGCTGCGCATCCGCCGTTCGATCCAGACCCCCATCAACCCGGCCTGATGACGCAGTGCACGAACATTCAGATCCGCAACTTTCGGGTCGGCGGGTCGGTTCAGTTCCGTTTGCAGGGTGTCGACCAGCGCACTGAATCTGCGCTGTTCGCTGACATCGCGCAATCGAAGGGAAAACGCGTCTTGTGGCATATCCAAGTTTGCGTGTGCAGGGATGTCGATTGCGATGCCAAACACCCCGGGTTTGACAACAAATGAATGGGTCAGTCCGGCAGGAATGAATGTCACAGAATAGGGCAGGTATGACAACTGCGCCGCGTTCAAGACCAAGGGCCCTTGTCCCCGTGTCACCCAGATCAAACGGTGAAAATCATGGCTGTGCAGCATATCCGTGGCCCACGAGCCGGAATGGACGAGGTTGCCAATTGGCGTGATGCGCACAGTGTCCATCGGGTCCTGCATTTCGTTTTCTGCCTGCCTTCTTTAATTCTGATGGCTCATTTTGGCCAGAATGCGGCAGCCGTGCCTGCAAACTTTATCCCAGCGCGACACGATGCCAGCCTATCATACGTTTGCGAAACCATGTGCGCTGGCGTTTGGCATATTGGCGCGTTGCGATGATGGCTTGTGTTTTTGCCTGATCCAGCGACATTTCACCCTTAGCATATGCCATCAGTTCCGGCGCCCCAATGGCGCGATTGGCGAGCAATTCAGGGTTCCAGTCAGCCGCGTTTTGGTCCACCTCTTCCAGCGCACCAGACCCGATCATAAGATCAAACCGTCTGCTGATGCGGTCTGACAGCCAATCCTTGTCAGCATCCAAAAGGATCGCAAAACTATCTGACAAGGGCAAAGCGGGGGCAGGGGTATTGTTTTGCCATGTCTTGATCGACCGTCCGGTGGCGCGTTGTACCTCCCACGCGCGCATGACCCGTGCGGGGTTTTCGGTGTCAATCGACGCCTTGGTCGTTGGGTCCAGGTCCGACAACAAAGGGTCAAGCCCCGCATCTTTCCAAATCGCCTGTGCCTGATCCCGAATATCGGCCGGGATTTGCGGAATTTCTGCCAACCCTTCTGTCAGGGCACGAAAGAACAGACCTGTGCCACCAACGATTATGGGACGCTGCGGTCCCTGCAACAGCGGCGTTACATCGCGCAGCCAATCCCCGACGGTGTAAGCCACAGTCTTTGCCACATGTCCGTATAAAGCATGATCCGCGCGGGCCAAATCCTGTGGTTGGGGGCGCGCTGTCAAAACAGACCAGTTTTCATAAACCTGTAGGGCATCAGCATTCACGATCACACCCCCGGCCTGTTCCGCAATGGTCAAAGCCAGATCAGATTTGCCCGACGCCGTTGGCCCTGCAATCAGAACGGGAGTGTGATTGTCAATTTCTTCCAAGACAGCATCATAGTCTGATCTCACTGAAAAATTTCCCTGTAAGGTTCGTCAGGCCCCGTTGCCCTGACGGGCATTTTCAGACATCCTGACTGAAATCGTCAAGAGGGTGACCATGGGCAGTGATGCAGGTGAACAGCAGCGTTTCAAACGTGTGCTGCTGAAGATTTCTGGGGAAGCGTTGATGGGGGATCAGGGGTTCGGTCTTCATCCCCCCACCGTCGAACGCATCGCAAAGGAAGTGCAGTCGGTCCATGATATGGGCGTGGAAATCTGCATGGTGATCGGGGGCGGGAATATCTTTCGGGGCTTGCAAGGGTCCGCACAGGGTATGGAACGTACGACCGCTGATTACATGGGGATGCTGGCGACGGTCATGAATGCGCTTGCCATGCAAGGTGCGTTGGAATCGCTGGGCCTGCACACGCGGGTGATTTCGGCGATTACGATGAACGAAGTGGCCGAACCCTATATCCGTCGGCGTGCTGTGCGCCATTTGGAAAAAAAGCGGGTCTGTATCTTTGCCGCAGGAACCGGAAACCCGTATTTCACGACCGACACCGCGGCAACCTTGCGGGCCAATGAAATGTCTTGCGAAGCGATCTTTAAGGGAACAAAGGTTGACGGCGTCTATGACAAGGACCCTGTAAAGCATGCAGATGCGGTACGATACGATACGGTCAGTTTTGATGACGTCTTGCAAAAGCGTCTGAACGTGATGGATGCCAGCGCCATTGCATTGGCCCGGGACAACAACCTGCCGATCGTTGTGTTTTCGTTGGATGAACCCGGCGGATTCCGGTCCATTCTTGCGGGCGAAGGGACGTTTACCAAAGTGCACGGTTAGGCGCGCTGCACGGGATTTGCACAAAACCTGCTGGTGCGTTGCATGCTGACGGCGTATACGACCAGCCAAAACCAACGGAAAAGCAATGTCAGACGATATTGAAATTGATCTAGATGACCTTCAGCGCCGCATGGACGGCGCAATGGCCAACCTGAAGACCGAATTTGCATCCTTGCGCACGGGGCGCGCGTCTGCGTCGATGCTGGAACCCGTGATGGTGGATGCCTACGGGTCCATGACGCCGATCAATCAGGTTGGCACAGTGAATGTCCCCGAACCGCGCATGGTGACGGTGAATGTTTGGGATAAGTCATTGGTTCAAAAGGTGGAAAAGGCGATCCGTGAAAGCGGGTTGGGCATTAATCCGCAATTGAACGGCACAATCATCATGCTGCCAATCCCTGAATTGAACGAAGAACGCCGCCGCCAGTTGGGTAAAGTGGCCGGTCAATACGCGGAAAGCGCGCGGGTTTCGATCCGCAACGTGCGTCGTGATGGCATGGATCAAATCAAAAAGGCCAAGAACGACGGCATGTCCGAAGACGATCAAAAGCTTTGGGAAGCAGAGGTTCAGGAACTGACCGATGCGTCGATCAAGGCAATTGATGAAGCCCTTGAAACCAAACAAGCTGAAATCATGCAGGTCTGACCTGCATTTGTGCCATGGCAAAACCAAAATCATCCCCAAAGCATGTGGCCGTCATCATGGATGGCAACGGACGCTGGGCAGAAATGCGTGGGCGTCCACGGTTGGTGGGGCACCATGCCGGGGCCCGTCGGGTGCAGGAAATCGTGAAAGCTTGCCCCGATGTCGGCGTTGAATACCTGACCATCTTTGCCTTTTCGACGGAAAATTGGAAACGCACGCAACGCGAAGTTTCTGGTTTGATGCGCCTGTTCCGCAAATACATCTTGAAAGAGGCAAAGGCCCTTTTACAGGCTGGCGTCCGGGTGCGCTTTATCGGCGACCGGATCAAGCTGGATGAAAAGCTGGTCCGGATGATGGATGATCTTGAACTGTTGACCGCTGACAACACGAAACTTCACCTGACTGTGGCGTTGAACTACGGCGGCCGCGACGAAGTCACCCGTGCCGTTCAGCGGTTGGCGTTTGACGTCAGTCAGAACAAACTGAAATACACGGACGTCGACGCAGAGGTTTTGGGCAAATACCTTGACACACGCCTGTTGCCTGACCCTGATCTGGTGATCCGCACATCAGGCGAAGCGCGGATATCGAACTTCCTGCTTTGGCAATCGGCCTATTCCGAATATGAATTCATCGATACCCTGTGGCCTGATTTCACGTCTGAAGAGTTCAAGGCGGTCGTTGGGCGCTTCGGAACCCGCGAAAGACGGTTCGGAGCCGTCAAAGCCTAGGATTACACCACCATGAGCCAAAACTGGGAAGATCTTCGGGACAGAACGTTGTCTGGTGTGGCCATGGTTGTTCTGGGGCTGGGGGCCATTATCATGGGGGGCGTCTGGTTTCAGATGCTTGCTGTTTTTGCCACTGCGGTCATGATCTGGGAATTGTGGATGATGATTTCGCCCGACCGACCCACTGTCGGAATGCTGTTGGCGGCATTCGTTGCGGCGCTTTTGTCGGGCATTTTTCAGACGGACAAAGTGTTGATTGCAGCCATGTTCCTGATCCCGCCCATTTTGGGTATGGTTGCGCTCAAACGGGAACGGATCACGTTTTTCGTCTTTGCCCTTTTGATTTTGCTGTCTGGTTGGGCGCTTGTCGAATTTCGCAACCAGCATGGCATGATCTGGATTCTTTGGCTGCTGGGTGTTGTGATCCTGACGGATATCGCGGGATATTTCGCGGGTCGTACGTTTGGGGGGCCAAAGTTCTGGCCGGCTGTCAGCCCCAAAAAAACGTGGTCTGGAACCGTGGCAGGTTGGATCTGCGCCGCAATTCTGGGTGCTGTTGTGGCGCTGATCATCGGAAAACCTTTGTTCCAGCTGATGCTGGTATCCGTGTTGGTCAGCTTTGCGTCGCAAATGGGCGACATCGGTGAATCTGCCCTGAAACGACGGATGAATGTCAAAGACAGTTCTGCATTGATCCCGGGACATGGCGGATTGTTTGACCGTTTTGACGGGGTTCTGGGCGCGACCTTGGCGATGTTGATTGCCAGTCAGTTCACCGCCTTGCCGGAGATCGGATTGTGAAACGCATCAGCGTCTTCGGCGCGACGGGGTCCATCGGTCAAAACACACTTGATCTGATCGGGCGTGATCCGGATGCATACCAAGTCGTCGTTCTGACAGGTGCCTCGAACGTAGATCAATTGGCCAAAGATGCGATACGTTTTCGGGCTGAACGCGCGGTCACTGCGGATCCGCATCAATACGCTGCGCTGAAAGATGCGCTGGCTGGAACAACAATCGACTGTGCCGCAGGCCCGGACGCCCTGATCGAAGCGGCGGACTGCCCAACAGATTGGACAATGTCTGCGATCGTTGGTGCGGCTGGCTTGGCACCGGGACTGAAATCCCTTGAACAGGGTAGAACCGTGGCGCTGGCCAACAAGGAATCGCTGGTTGCCGCGGGGGCGCTGTGGAACGCCACAACGGAAAAACACGGGGCCACGGTCGTTCCGACCGACAGCGAACATTCGGCCATTTTTCAGGCACTGATCGGTGAACGCATGTCCGATGTGGAACGGGTTGTGATTACCGCCAGCGGTGGCGCGTTTCGCGATTGGCCCATGGACAAGCTGGCATCGGCCACGCCTGAACAGGCCGCAACACACCCCAACTGGGATATGGGTCAGCGGATCACCATCGACAGCGCGTCGATGTTCAACAAGGCGCTTGAATTGATCGAAGCCAAGGAATTCTTTGGGTTGAAAGCCGATCAAATCGAAGCGGTCATCCATCCCGAAAGCCTGATCCATGCCATGGTTGGTTTCCGTGATGGTGGGATGATGGCCCATGTGGGGCCACCGGACATGCGCCATGCAATCGGGTTTGCGCTGTCGTATCCGAACCGCATGGATGTGCCAGTTGCGCGGCTTGATTTTACCCAATCCAGCCAGATGACATTTCGTCCGGCTGATGAAACGCGGCACCCCGCATTGGCATTGGCCCGCCGGGTGATGGAGTGCGGCGGATTATCAGGTGCGGCGTTCAATGCCGCCAAGGAAGTGGCGCTGGATCGGTTTATCGACAAACAGATCGGATTTCTGGATATGGCGCGGGTTGTTGAACAGGTCTTGGACCGGCTTGATCGCGACCAAGCACTGTCCTGTGACGCAATGACCCTTGATAGTGTGGTGCATGTGGACCATCTGGCGAGAGACTACGCAAAAACTGTCTCAATATAGGTGGACCTGATGTTTGATATTGGCGGACTGATTTCAAGCTTCGGTGGCCTTGCCTGGACGCTGTTGTTCTTTGTCGTTGCGCTGTCCATCATCGTCGCGGTTCACGAATACGGACACTACATCGTTGGCCGATGGAGCGGGATTCACGCCGAAGTCTTTTCGATCGGGTTTGGCCCCGTGTTGTTCGGGAAAACAGACCGTCACGGCACGTATTGGCAGGTCGCGGCCTTGCCCCTTGGCGGATACGTGAAATTCAAAGGTGATGCCAACGCGGCAAGCGGTCCCGATATTGACGGTGTGAATGCCATGTCGGCTGCGGAACGCCGCACAACGATGCACGGTGCCCCGCTTTGGGCGCGGGCGGCCACGGCTGCGGCTGGCCCTGTGTTCAATTTTGTTTTTTCGATCCTCCTGTTTGCCGTATTGTTTATGGTTCAGGGAACCTATGCCGACCGTCTGACAATCAACGCGCTTGCCCCATTGCCAGGGGCGTTTGAAATTCAGGAAGGCGATGAAATCGTCGCGATTGATGGGCGCACCGTTTCAGGTTTCGCGGGTTTTAATGAAATCGCCGTTGGGCTGCCAGCATCGGGGCAAATCGACTATACCGTTGATCGCAACGGGGACCGTTTGGTGGTGACAGGGCCATACCCTTATCCACCGCTTGCTTCGGCTGTGAACCCGCAATCTGCCGCAATTGATGCCGGTCTGAAAGCAGGGGATGTTGTGACCGCCGTAAATGGGCAGGGGATCAACACATTTTCAGAACTGCAATATGCCGTGGCACAAGCCGACGGCGGCGCGTTGACCCTTGATCTGTGGCGCGATGGTACGGAATTCACCACAGACCTGACACCAAGGCGTGTCGATATTCCCCGCCCGGACGGTGGCTTCGATCAGCGTTGGCTGATTGGCATATCGGGCGGTTTGTTCTTTGAACCGGACACGGAACGGCTGGGACCATGGCGTGCTGTAACGGCGGCAACGGAACGAACGGGCGACATTATCACATCCAGCCTGTCAGGGATGTATCACATGATCACGGGGGCAATCAGCGCCTGCAATTTGTCTGGCCCTGTGACAATCGCGGAAACATCCGGGCAAATGGCAACGATGGGAACGATCACGTTTCTGTCCTTCATCGCTGTTCTTTCGACAGCGATTGGCTTGATGAACCTGTTTCCCATCCCAATGTTGGATGGCGGTCATCTGGTGTTTTACGCATACGAAGCCATAACCGGGAAGACACCCAGTGACAGGGCGTACCAATTTCTTATGGCGATTGGATTTTCATGTGTGATGACGCTGATGTTTTTCGCACTGGCGACCGATATCTTCTGTCCGTAATTTTTTTGAGTAGAAACGTGCCGTAGCCTTTTGACTTGCGCACACCCCCAAGGTACGGCTGGATCAGGAATTTTCGTCAAGCTGGGGGGCTGTGACATGGGTCAGGCACGCAAATCGTTTTGGGCTGGTTGGAACGCCGTTTGGATGGCGGGTCTGGCTTGCCTGATGGTGATACTGGTTGCACTGCCTGCGGCGGCTCAATCATTCCGGATCAATGCCATCGATGTGGACGGAAATCGCCGGATTGAAACATCCACAATCATCAGCTTTGCCGGAATCGAACGGGGGGCCGTATTGTCTGCGGCTGACGTGAACGATGCCATCCAACGGGTACGCGGCAGCGGTTTGTTTGAATCAGTAGATGCGCAGGTGCGTGGTTCTACGTTGGTTCTGACTGTTGTCGAATTCCCAACGGTCAACCGCGTCGCTTTCGAAGGGAATCGCAGGCTGGATGACGAAGCGTTGTCGCGCATTGTAAGGGTTGCGCCCCGGCGCATCTATTCCGCGGCGCAGGTCGAAACCGATGCCACAAATATTTCCGAAGCCTATGCCAATCAGGGGCGCCTGCTGGCAACCGTTTCGCCCCGCATCATCCGCCGCACTGAAAACCGCGTTGATGTGGTCTTCGAAGTTCAAGAAGGCGGCGTGGTCGAAATCGAACGGATTTCGTTCGTCGGCAACCGTCAATATTCCGACCGGCGTCTGCGCCGGGTTTTGGAAACCAAACAGGCTGGGTTCTTTCGTTTGCTGGTCGGGCGCGACACATTTGTCGAAGACCGCATTCAGTTTGACCGTCAGGTCCTGCGGGATTTCTACCAATCACGCGGCTACGTGGATTTTGAAACATTGGGTGTGAATGCGGAATTGGCCGAAACCAAGGATGCGTTTTTCCTGACGTTCCGCGTCCGCGAAGGGCAACAATTCCGATTTGGTGATGTGACCGCATCCAGCGATTTGGCCAACGTGGACGTCGCCGCATTCGAACGCGCGCTGCGGTCGCGTGCAAGCGGGGCTGTCTATTCGCCTGAAATCGTCGAAGATACGATCACCCGCATGGAACGCCGCGCCGTTGAATTGGGGTTGGACTTCATCCGCGTCGAACCCCGCGTTACCCGCAACGATGCTGCGCTAACGCTGGATGTTGACTATGTCATCACGCGCGGACCACGCGTATTCGTTCAGCGGATCGACATCGAAGGCAACACCACAACGCTGGACCGCGTTGTGCGGCGTCAATTCAACGTTGTCGAAGGTGATCCCTTTAACCCCCGCGAAATTCGCGCCAGCGCAGAACGTATCCGGGCGCTTGGGTTTTTCAGCAATGCAGATGTGAACGCGCGCGAAGGAAATGACCCGTCGCAGGTTGTGATCGACGTTGATGTCACCGAACAACCCACTGGCAGCTTCAGCTTTGGCGCAAATTATAATTCGGACGACGGTGTCGGCCTCATTGCCAATTTCAGGGAGGCAAACTTTCTGGGGCGCGGTCAGGCGCTGTCTTTTGGGTTCGTGACGGGCAGTTCAAGCCGGTCTTTCAACCTGAGCTTTACGGAACCTGCACTGCTGGACCGCGATCTGATCTTTGATCTGGATCTGAATTATCGGCGGACCGACAACAACAATGCCCTGTACGATACCGAAACGCTGCGGTTTGCGCCCAGTCTTGGTTTCCCCGTCGGGGAAAACAGCAGGTTGTTTGTGCGTGGGTTTTACGAACAGGAAGAACTGTTTGATGTCACAACGACAAGCGGCGCGATCCTGAACGAAGCGGCAAGCGGCACGTTGAACGCCTATGGTTTGGGCTACACGTACAGTTACGACACACGGCGGTCGGGCCTTGATCCCAATTTCGGCTACTTTTTCCGGTTTGGTCAGGATTTCACCTTGGGTGGTGATCAGAAATATATCAGATCTACGCTTTCAACAGGTGTTGAATGGACCCTGCCAAACGAAGAGGTCACGTTCAGTGCCGTATTCGAAGGCGGCGCATTCGAATTTGCCGACAACAATGGCCGTGTAACGGATCGGTTCTTTCCAAGTTCTGACACGTTCCGCGGGTTTGCACCGGGTGGACTTGGGCCACGGGAACTGAATGGCACAAACGATGATGGATTGGGCGGCAATTACTTTGCCGTGTTGCGGCTTGAAACGCGCTTCCCACTGGGCTTGCCAGAAGAATATGGCATCAGTGGCGGCACGTTTGTCGACATCGGATCCGTTTGGGGCTTGGACGACAATACGGTCGCAGCGGCCACGGGGGCCGGTGGCACGGTTCTGTATGATGAGTTTGAACTGCGATCAACCGCAGGTGTTTCGTTGTTCTGGCAAACGCCAATCGGTCCCTTGCGGTTCAACTGGAGCCGGGCCCTTAAATCGCAAGATTTTGACAAAACCCGGAACTTTGATCTGACCATTTCAACGAGCTTTTGATGAACTGGCTGCGTGCAGCCATCCTTGGTCTGGCGGCGCTGTGGGGCGCCGCAGGGTCTGCGCAGGAAGGGTCGTCCAGCGTGATCTTGGTGGACCCGGATTTCGTCTATGCGAATTCTTCTTATGCACGCGCATTGCGGGGCACATTGGAACAAGATCAATTGGCGTTGGGTGCCGAAAACCGGCGATTGTTCGATGCGCTGCGGGCTGAAGAACTGCGCTTGACTGAATTGCGCGATACGTTGCCGCCCGAAGATTTCGCAGAACTGGTCGAAACCTTCGAAGCGCAGGTTACTGAAATCAGACGTGTTCAGGATGAAAAGACACGCGATCTGGATGTGCGCGAAGCGACGCTGCGCCAGGTCTTTTTTCGGCGTGCGGCCCCCATTTTGACCGAAATACGGATCGAACGGGGCGCCAGCCTGTTGGTGACGCAAACCGAAAGCGTTGTGGATTTTGACCCAGACATCGACATCAGTCGGATTGCGGTGGACAGGATCGATGCAGCATATTCAGGCCAGTCTGAATAAACTTGCGCAGCCCATGGCCCCTTGTTACGCCGGACCAGAAAGGACTTGCCCATGTCAGAACTTCTTAGCGCGGACATTCAACTGATCCAGCGCATCCTGCCGCACCGCTATCCGTTTCTTCTTGTGGATCGTGTTGTCGATATTGACGGAACGCAATCGGCTGTCGGCATCAAGAATGTGACAATGAACGAACCTCATTTTCAGGGGCATTTTCCGGGCACCCCAATCATGCCGGGTGTGACCATCATCGAAGCAATGGCGCAAACTGCCGCTGTGATGGTTGGGGTTTCGATGGATTTGGCGGACAAGGATCTGCTGATCTATTTCATGGGGATTGATGGCTGCAAATTCCGCCGCAAGGTGATTCCAGGTGATCAACTGCGGATGGATCTGACCACCCTGCGTGGCAAACCCGGCGGAAAAGTCTGGAAATTTTCCGGCACCGCCACCGTCGATGGTGATATGGCCGCAGAGGCTGAATTCACCGCGATGATGGATTTGCCAAAGGTCTGATGCATGTCGATTGATCCTTCTGCCACTGTCCATCCATCCGCTGTTGTAGAACCGGGGGCGCACGTTGGGCCCGGATGTTCTGTTGGGCCATTTTGCTATGTGGGCAAAGACGTGACACTGGCCGAAGACGTGATTTTGGAAAGCCATGCGGTGGTCAAGGGCGTCACAGAAATCGGTGCAGAAACCCATATCTTTTCTTTCGCTGTGATCGGTGAAATCCCACAAGACAAGAAATTCGAAGGTGAAATGACCCACCTTCAAATTGGCAAGCGAAACCGGATCCGTGAACACGTGACTATCAACACGGGCACCAACGGTGGGGGGGGATTGACCCGCATTGGCGATGATTGCCTTTTGATGGCCGGATGCCACGTGGCCCATGATGCGATTGTCCACAACCGAGTGATCATTGTGAATTCCGCAGCCATTGCCGGGCACTGCATCATCGAAGATGACGTGATCGTCGGCGGGCTGTGCGGCGTGCACCAGTTCGTGCGGATCGGCAAAGGGGCTATCATCGGTGCGGTCAGCATGGTGACAAATGATGTGATCCCATACGGCCTTGTCCAAGGGCCGCGTGGCGTGTTGGATGGGTTGAACCTTGTGGGCCTGAAACGGGCAGGGGTGGCACGGTCCGACATCACAGCCTTGCGGGCGGCATTTCAGATGCTGGCACAGGGTGAAGGCGCATTTCAGGATCGGGCAAAGCGTCTGGGCGAAGAAACCGAAAGTGCCTATGTCAAAGACATCGTGCGTTTCGTGCTGGGCGACAGCGATCGTTCGTTCCTGACACCGGGATAACCCAAGATGCTGGCGTTGATTTCAGGAACCGGGGAACTGCCGACACGCGTTGCGTCACGTTTGCGCCAATGGCCGATCGTGTGCGCGCTGGATGGATTTCCGCCAGACGAGTTGATCCCGGAACTGACTTTTCGGTTGGAAACGCTCGGCACGTTTTTGCGGGCCTTGGCGGAACGCGGCGTGCACGAGGTCTGTTTTGCAGGGGCCATTCGCCGCCCCGATGTTGATGTTTCTGCGATTGATCAGGCCACGGCCCCCCTTGTTCCGAAATTGTTGGCAGCGTTGGGCGAAGGCGATGATGCCGCCTTGCGCATCGTGATCGGTATTTTCGAAGCAGCCGGTTTCGTGGTGCGCGGCGTTGATGAAATCGTACAGGATTTCCTTTTGCCTGCCGGGGTTCCGACCCAGACACATCCGACCCAAGCAGATCGTGACGATGCCGAACGCGCGTTGTTGGTGTTGTCCGCGCTTGCGCCTGTGGACGTTGGGCAGGCCTGTATTGCCGCCCACGGACAGGTGATCGCAATCGAAACCATGGGTGGAACAGATTTCATGTTGGATGGGTTGTTGGCCCGTGACGGCAAACGCCACCCACGCCTCGGTAAGCCGGGGGGTGTGTTGGTCAAACTGCCCAAACGTGGACAGGATCGCAGGATCGATCTTCCCACCATTGGCCTGCCCACCATCGACCGTGCGGCACGGGCTGGATTGAACGGTTTGGTGATCGAAGCGCGTGGCGTCATGGTGGTTAACCCACCGCAAGTGATTGCAGCAGCCGACAAGGCAGGCATGTTCCTGTGGGTGGCAGAGGCCAAATCGTGAAGATTTTCATCATCGCCGGTGAACCATCAGGGGATCGTCTGGCTGCCGCACTTATGGCGGGTTTGAAATCGCAGCGCAAAGATATCGAATTCCATGGCGTTGCCGGGCCATTGATGCAGGCACAGGGAATGGACAGCCTGTTTGATATGTCTGAACTTTCAGTCATGGGTTTGGCTGAAATCCTTCCCAAATATCGCCATCTGAAACGGCGGATTTCACAAACGGCGCGGGCTGTGCTGGATGCCAATCCAGACATGGTCATCACTGTTGACAGCCCTGATTTCTGTTTGCGTGTTGCCCGTTTGGTGAAATCACAAAGCAACGTCACGACCGTGCACTACGTCGCGCCAACTGTCTGGGCATGGCGATCCGGGCGGGCCACGAAAATGGCAAAGGTCATTGACCATGTCCTTGCGCTTTTCCCATTTGAACCCCGCTTTATGCAGGACGCAGGG
Organism: Planktomarina sp.; assembly: GCA_020630595.1. GTDB lineage: Bacteria > Pseudomonadota > Alphaproteobacteria > Rhodobacterales > Rhodobacteraceae > Planktomarina. Next base: position 67,885 of record JAHDBC010000002.1, on the reverse strand, counting down.
ATGGGATGCGATTTTGTGGGTCACCCAATTGTTGCCGAACGGGATGTAGCGCCCCAGCATGTTACAGAATTCATGGTGCGCCATGGTTTGGAAACGCCCCCGCTTGCTGTTTTGCCGGGCAGCCGGAAAGGCGAAGTCACCCGTATGATGACAGTGTTTCAAGATGTTCTGCAAGACAGCCGCTTTGATCACGAAACGCTCGTTTTTCCAACGCTTCCGCATCTTCGGGACATGATTGAACCGTTCACAGGGAAACTGAAGCAGCGTATCGTGTTCGTGGATGGCGCGGAGACCCCGGCTGATCAAGCGGCCTTTGATCGTCAAGTCGCGCTGACAGCCGCACATAAGGCGCTTGCCGCATCCGGGACCATTTCGTTGGAACTGGCGAAAGCCCGAACACCCATGGTCATCGCCTATGATATGAACTGGCTGTCCCGCCAGATCATTTCACGGATGTTAAAGGTGGACACTGTGACGCTGGTCAATCTGGTTACGGACACGCGTGCCGTGCCTGAATTTATTGGGGCGGCCTGCCAGCCGGATGCGATTGCTGATGCGCTGGCGCGGGTAGAAAATGATGCCGCGCAGTTGACGGCGATGGATATGGCGATGGATTTGTTAGGCCGCAATGATGCGCCCCCCGGTGACCGCGCGGCGGCTGTTGTGCTGCGTTTGGCGGGCGCGGCCTAACCCCGACCAGACCAGATCCAACCGCCGCCCAGAACCCGCGATCCATCGGCCCCATAAAACACACAGGCCTGTCCTGGGGCGATGCCATTTTCCGGGGCGATCAATTCGACTTCGGCTTCCGTTTCAGACAGTGGGCGAATGATTGCATCGCGCGGGGGACGTGTGGACCGTACTTTGACGCCCAAGGTGATTTCCCCTGTTTCTGTGAATGGCACATCCCCCAACCAATTGATTTCGCGAACGGGAACGACCCGTGTGGCCAACAGCTCTTTCGGGCCAACGATCACTTGGCGTTTTTCCACATCAAGGCGAACAACATACAGTGGTTCATCCAAGCCCCCGATGCCCAGCCCACGGCGTTGGCCAATCGTGTAGTGGATCACCCCATCATGGGTGCCCAGAACCCGGCCTGTATGATCGACAATATCGCCCTTTTGCGCGGATCCCGGGCGCAGCTTTTCGATGACGGCGGCGTAATCCCCATTCGGAACGAAACAGATGTCTTGACTGTCCGGTTTGTTGGCGATGTCCAACCCATGCTTTTGGGCCAAGGCGCGCGTGTCTTCCTTGGATGCCAGATGACCCAATGGAAACCGCAGATAGTCCAGCTGATCTGGTGTGGTGGAAAACAGGAAATAGCTTTGATCCCGTGTTCCATCGACCGCGCGGTGCAATTCTGCCCCTGCCGGCCCCATCTTGCGCTGAATGTAATGGCCTGTTGCCATGCAATCGGCATCCAAATCCCGTGCGGTTTCCAACAGGTCTTTGAATTTCACACGTTCATTGCAGCGGATACAGGGCACGGGGGTGGCCCCCGCCAGATAACTGTCAGCGAATTCATCAATCACGGCTTCGCGAAACGTATTTTCGTAATCCAAGACGTAATGGGGAAATCCCAGATCCTCGGCCACACGGCGGGCATCGTGAATATCGATCCCTGCACAGCACGCCCCTTTCTTGGCCAAAGCGGCCCCATGGTCATAAAGTTGCAGCGTGACGCCCACAACATCATAGCCCTGCTGGGCCAATTCTGCGGCGACCACAGAACTGTCCACGCCGCCAGACATGGCAACAACCACGCGGGTATCTTTGGGCGCTTTGGCAAAACCAAGCGAATTCAAGGGCATATCATAGGCCATTTCAAACCTTTCCGGAGACCTGTGAAATATATGAAAATACGAACTAACAACAAGGCCCCGTTTCAATTGCCGTTAAGCCTGCAGGCGTAGGGTACGTTTTCTCTTGAGTGGGAAAGAAAATGTATCTGAAACGAATAGAAGGACCGCGCGCGGTCGAATTGCCAGATGGCAGCCACATGACCCGGGCGGATTTGCCGCCTGAAAATACAAGGCGATGGGTCGCATCGCGCAAGGCTGCGGTTGTCAAAGCCATTGCCGCAGGTCTGATAAGCCAGAACGAAGCTTGTGACATCTATGATCTGTCAGAAGAAGAATTGCACAGCTGGCGCAGTCTTGCGCAAAAACACGGGTTGGGCGGTCTGAAAACCACAAAACTTCAGGAGTTTCGCCAAAATTTTGGTGAAAGTCACGGCTGAACTTAAAGGTATGCAAATGCAGGTTGAATTGGTAACCTTGGATTAACCTAGGTTTCGTAACGTAGAGGTGCGGATTACAGGAGTATCGTCTATGCGTGTATTATTGGTCGAAGACGACCCAACCACGTCGAAAAGCATCGAAATGATGTTAAGCCATGCCAACTTGAACGTCTATGCCACCGATCTTGGGGAAGAAGGCATCGATCTGGCAAAGCTTTACGACTATGATCTGATCCTTCTTGATATTGGATTGCCAGATATCCACGGCCACGAAGTTCTGCGCCAATTGCGCGTGGCACGGATTGAAACACCGATTCTGATCCTGTCAGGCAACGACGATACAGAAAGCAAAATCAAAGGGTTCGGCTTTGGCGCCGACGATTACCTGACAAAGCCCTTTCATCGTGATGAACTGATTGCACGCATCCATGCAATCATTCGCCGGTCAAAGGGTCATGCACAGTCCGTCATCAAAACCGGAAACGTGAATGTGAACCTTGATGCCAAGACCGTCGATGTGAAAGGGCAGCCCGTCCATCTGACGGGCAAAGAATATCAAATGCTCGAACTTTTGTCGCTGCGTAAAGGGACGACCCTGACCAAGGAAATGTTTCTGAACCATCTGTACGGCGGCATGGATGAACCGGAACTGAAGATCATTGATGTGTTCATCTGCAAGCTGCGCAAAAAGCTTGCCACTGCCACGGGTGGCGACAGCCATATCGAAACAGTCTGGGGCAGGGGGTATGTCCTGCGCGATCCCGTTGCAATGGAACCAGAACAAGAATTGGCCGCAACAGGCTAAGCGTCCCTAGACGGGCCGCGGCACCAGCCCTAATCTAAGGGCTGGAATTGCCCGGGGGCCGTCATGTCGGATCAACCAGTATCAGAACTTTCCAAAGATCAGGCCGCGAAAGAACTGGCTGATCTTGCGGCACGTTTGGGGGCTGCGAACGCGGCCTATCATACAGCTGACGACCCGGTCATGGATGACGCGCAATATGATGCGCTCAAACGTCGAAATGCTGAACTTGAAAAGGCGTTTCCCGATCTGATCCGCCCCGACAGCCCATCTGCCCAAGTGGGGGCACGCCCCGCAGACGGGTTTTCAAAAATCACCCATATCGTTCCGATGCTGTCGCTGGGCAACGCATTCGACGATGACGATATCATTGATTTTGATGCGCGTATTCGCAAATTCCTTGGGCTTGATTCAGAAAGTGTTGCATACACGGCAGAACCTAAAATCGATGGGCTTTCACTGTCTGTGCGTTATGAATCCGGCGCACTGGTTTATGCGGCCACCCGGGGGGATGGAACCACCGGCGAAGATGTGACCGCCAACGCCCGCACGATTTCTGACATCCCCACCACATTGGTTGGTGCGCCAGACATTTTGGAAATTCGGGGCGAAGTGTATATGTCGCACGACGATTTCGCGGCCCTGAACGCGCGTCAATCCGCGGTCGGGGGCAAGACATTTGCAAACCCCAGGAACGCTGCGGCTGGATCCTTGCGCCAGCTGGATGCCACAATCACCGCGGCCCGGCCGCTGCGCTTTTTCGCATATGCCTGGGGCGACGTTTCTGAACCGTTGGCTGAAACACAGTCAGGCGCCATCGCACGCATGAACCAGTTGGGCTTTTCAACCAACCCAATGACCCGTCTGTGCCATTCCCCGGCAGAGGCTTTGACCCATTATCGTGAAATCGAACGCCAGCGCGCCACTTTGGGCTATGACATCGATGGGGTGGTTTACAAAGTTGACGACCTGTCATTGCAGGCCCGGCTTGGGTTTCGCGCAACGACACCCCGCTGGGCCATCGCCCATAAGTTTCCAGCGGAACTTGCATGGACCACGCTGGAAGACATCGACATTCAAGTTGGCCGCACGGGCGCGCTTAGCCCCGTGGCACGCCTCACGCCGGTTACCGTCGGCGGGGTGGTTGTATCAAATGCAACGCTGCACAATGAAAATTACATCGCCGGCAAAGACAACAAAGGCAATCCCATCCGGGGTGGAAAGGACCTGCGCATTGGCGACTGGGTGCAGATTTACCGTGCCGGTGATGTCATCCCAAAGGTATCGGATGTCGATCTGTCAAAACGCCCTGCACAGGCGCAACCATTTGATTTTTCGAAAAAACTGGATGAATTGGGGCTGCAGGCCCAAAGGGCAGACGGGGACGCTGTCTGGCGTTATACGGGCACAGATCCGCTTCCTGAACTTGAAGTCGAAGCGCTCAAACATTTCGTATCCCGCGCGGCATTCGACATCGAAGGGCTGGGGGCAAAACAGATTGAAGTGTTTCATGCCAAAGGCTGGATCGCTTCCCCCGCCGATATTTTCACCTTGCGGGAACGGTTTGGACCGGGCCAACCGCAGCAATTGAAAAATCTGGATGGGTGGGGCCAAAAATCCGCAGAAAAACTGTTTGATGCAATCGATCAGCGCCGTTCGATCGCATTGCACCGGGTGATTTTTTCATTAGGTTTGCGCCATGTTGGCGAAGTCGCGTCCAAGGATTTGGCGCAGCATTATGGCACTTGGCCCGCATTCGAAACAGCCATGATCACTGCGGCAGATCGAACATCGGATGCATGGTCCGATCTGATCAGCATTGACGGGGTGGGCGACGTGCTGGCGCAGTCCCTGACGGCGTCGTTTCAATCCACAGACCGGCTGACGATGATCAGGGATTTGGTCCAACATCTGACCGTCCAACCCGCCACGCCCACCGTTCGGTCAGACAGTGCCGTGGCGGGCCAGACCGTTGTGTTCACAGGAACGTTGGAAAAGATGACACGGTCCGAGGCTAAGGCGCGTGCCGAAGCCTTGGGCGCCAAAGTATCGGGATCGGTATCTGCAAAAACGGACCTGGTCATTGCTGGCCCGGGTGCAGGGTCCAAGGCGAAAAAGGCCGCTGATCTGGGTGTGCAAGTGATCGACGAAGACGCCTGGCTTGCCTTGATTACCCCATGACAGGGCGCCCTGATCTTCTGTTTCCCCTGTTTTCCGATCTGACCAGCCTGCCGGGGATTGGACCAAAGACAGCCCAGAATCTGCACGGATTGCGGATCGAAAAACCGCGGGATGTGCTTTTTACCCTGCCACACAATGTGATCGATCGTCGCCCGGTTGACACTGTGCAGGGTTGTGATGCGGGTGCTGTGATTACTGTGGAAATCACCGTATTGTCCCATACCGCCCCACGCAGCCGGGGCCGCCCCCATCGCGTGACGGTGGCCGATTCCGCGCTTTCGTTCGACATTGTGTTCTTTCATGCCAAGGGGGATTTTGTCGAACGCCAACTGCCAAAGGGCACGCGCCGCATCGTGTCCGGCAAGCTGGAATTTTTCGACGGGCGCGCCCAGATGACCCACCCCGATCTGATCGTCGCGCCGGATCAGGCCCATCGATTGCCCGATTTTGAACCCGTTTACCCGCTGACTGCCGGCGTCACCGCAAAAACCATCCAAAAGCTGGCCAAATCTGTTTTGGATCGATTGCCTGATTTGCCGGAATGGATCGAACCATCAGTGGTCAAGACAAACGGGTGGTCGGATTTCCAAACTGCGCTACAGGCCGGCCATGCGCCGCAAGCCTTGTCCGAAACCAGTCCGGATCATCGCCACAGGCAGCGACTGGCGTATGATGAATTGCTTGCCCATCAGGTGACAAAGGCCATCGCACGCGCGCGCAAACGTTCCGGCCAAGGGCGCACAACCGTGGCGACGGGCCAGTTGCAGCAACGGGTATTGTCTGCGTTGCCGTATCGACCGACCGGTGCGCAAACACGCGCTGTCTCAGAAATTCAGGCCGACATGGCAGCATCCCAAAGAATGAACCGACTTTTGCAAGGGGATGTTGGATCGGGGAAAACACTTGTGGCGTTTCTGTCGCTTTTGGCTGCCGTCGAAGCAGGCGGGCAGGGCGCATTGATGGCCCCAACTGAAATTCTAGCCCGCCAACACGAAGAAGGCCTCCGTGATCTGGCTGCCCAGGCGGGGGTCAGACTTGCTGTTTTGACGGGACGGGACAAAGGTGCCGGGCGTGCCGCAAAACTGGCCGATCTTGCCAGCGGCGCGATACAGATTCTGGTTGGGACGCATGCGTTGTTTCAAGATGATGTTGTGTTTTGCGACTTACGGCTTGCGATTGTTGATGAACAGCATCGGTTTGGTGTGGCCCAACGCATGGCGCTTGGATCAAAAGGGCAAACCGTCGACGTGCTGGTTATGACGGCGACACCGATCCCAAGGTCTTTGGAATTGGCCCAATATGGCGACATGGATGTGTCTGTTCTGGATGAAAAGCCGCCGGGGCGGAAGCCGATCACGACGGCGGCGGTGCCCACAGACCGGATCGAAACGGTGATTGCCAAGCTGGCGCAGGCCGTCGCGCAGGGCAAGCAGGCCTATTGGGTGTGCCCATTGGTGGAAGAATCCGAAGTGATGGATCTGACCGCTGCGGAAGAACGGTTCAAGGTTTTGCGAGCCGCATTGGGCGATGGTGTTGTGGGCTTGGTCCATGGGCAAATGCCACCGCAGGCCAAAGACGCAGCAATGGCAGCCTTTGTTGCGGGGCACACACAGGTTTTGGTTGCGACAACTGTGATCGAAGTCGGGGTCAATGTTCCCAATGCCACCATCATGGTTATTGAACGGGCGGAATCCTTTGGCCTGGCCCAATTGCATCAGCTGCGCGGCCGGGTGGGGCGCGGTGCCGCTGCATCGACCTGCCTTTTGATCTATCAGGCCCCGCTATCCGAAAATGGTGAAAAGCGGCTGTCGATCATGCGTGAAACCGAAGATGGGTTTCGCATCGCGCAGACCGATCTGGAAATGCGCGGTGCGGGCGATGTGATCGGAACCGCCCAATCCGGGGTGCCCCGTTTTCGTGTGGCCAACCTGGAACGGCAGGCGCATCTTATGGCGACAGCGCAAAAAGACGCGCGGCTTTTGTTGGATCAAGATCCCGAATTGAAATCCGAACGCGGGCAGGCTGTGCGCATGCTTTTGTGGTTGATGGAACAGGACAAAGCGATCCAATTGATCAGCGTCGGATGATCGATGTTCTGATTTGTTCACAAATGTTCTTAAAAAGTTCTTTACAAATCGTTTCTAAAATGAGAACAAAGGGTCAACAAACATCGTTAATGACCGAGAGCAGCCCATGACACATCTGAAACGCACCGTCCGACGCAATGCCGCAACCGTTGCCGTTATCAAGGATGCCTTGGGCGCATTTTCTGTTCTTGCGATGCTTTACATCGGATTGTTCATTCCGACGCTTTAGTCCACGATTTTCTGCCCGCGTTTGGCCTGCAATGGGGAAACGATACGCCTTCTGACCCACGTGTTGCGCGTAACTGACACTGCCCTGTCCCTTTCATCGAAAGACTGCCTCTGACGATGAACCCCACAGCCAACGCTTCCTTCCGCCGCCTTTGGTCCCCACCAAAGTGCGGCGGTTTTTTTTAGGGGACCGTTGCACCCTGCGCATGTGCCTGCGATTGCGCCGCATCAATTGCGTCCAGCGTGGCTTCCAATGTCAACAGGATCGAACCATGGCGGTTTTTGAAAGCGATGGCTGGCGTCAGAACGTCATAGCCTGAAAAGGGTGCTGTCGGTACATCACCGGATCCCGCCAACATCGCGGCCAATTGATCACGGGCTTGCAGAATATCCGCGCGCGTCGCCCCGATGATGTTCTGGCCTGCAATGGCCGCCGAAGCTTGACCCAATGCGCAGGCTTTCACATCTTGTGCAAATTCGGCAACTTGGGCGCCATTCATCACCAGATCCACGGTTACTTCTGACCCGCAGACGGGGGATCGGCGCAAGGCAGAACCTTGTGCATCATTCAAACGACCCAAATGGGGAATATCAGCAGCCAGGGCCAATATCCGGTTCGAATAAAGTTTGATCAGGTCTGACTGATCTGCCATGGCGTTGCCTTTCTGACTGTGGCCTTTAGATAGGCGCTGCTGGCTGAGCTTTGCAAGGGACCTGTACGTGATGTTTGATCCAAAGACTGTGAAATACAATTCTGATGGTCTGGTGCCTGCGATTGCGCAGGATGCGACTACGGGCGAGGTTCTGATGATGGCATGGATGAATGCTGACGCGATCCGTCAGACGATATCAACACGCAATGTCACGTATTGGTCGCGGTCCCGTCAGGCGTTCTGGATCAAGGGGGAAACCAGCGGCCATACCCAAGCCCTTGTCGAAATGCGCCTTGATTGTGATCGGGATTGTTTGCTTTTGCTGATCGAACAGGTTGGCCCAGCGTGCCACACCAATCGGCGAAGCTGTTTTTACACACGGATCGATCAAGGTGCAGAGGATATTCTGACAGAACCGATGTCAGATGATTAAAGCGCCACGCGCCTGAGTGTCACAGCCCCACGAGCCTGCGGATATCGTGGGGGCTTGCGCCTTCGCTTCGGTATTTTGCGATGGCCTTTGAATCATCTCGCTTCGCGAGCCTTTTGCCAGATTCGTCCCGAACAAGCGGATGATGGAAATAGACGGGCGTCGGCAGACCCAACAGCGATTGCAGGATCACATGAACCTGCGTGGCTTCTGCCAAATCTGCGCCACGCACAACATGGGTCACATCTTGGTCTGCGTCATCCACCACAACTGCCAAGTGATAGGCGGCGGCCATGCCTTTGCGCGCAATGATGGGATCACCGATGGTTGCTATGGCATGATCCAGCGTGAACGCCACGGTGGTGCCATCGCCAACACCATTTGGTCCAATGTCCCGATAGGTGAAACGCTGGGTAGCAGCGGCAGATGCCAAATTAAGCCGCAGCGCATGATCGGGGTTGCGGTGACTGCCTAGGGTCGAAGCCATTGGCCTGCATGTTCCCGGGTAGACCACACCATCGGGTCCAACCAATGGTTCGCCCCCTTCTTGCGGGGCAGAGGCGGCCCAGATATCCTTGCGACTGCAGGTGCAGTGATACGCCTGCGATGCCTGCCACAACTGATCCAGTGCGCGATTATAGTGTGCGGAACGATCAGATTGCCGGACAACAGATGCGTCCCATTCAAGACCCAACCATGCCAGATCATCGAATATCTGGCGTTCCCATTCCGGGCGGGAACGGGATTGATCTAAATCTTCGATGCGCAGCAGAAACCGCCCGCCATGATGCGTTGCAAAATCATGGGCAACGATGGCTGAATACGCATGGCCCAGATGCAACGGACCTGTGGGGGATGGTGCAAAACGTGTGATGATCACAGTTTTTCAAGGACTATAACGTCTGACCCCATGTCCTTACCCGGCAGGTGGGGGCCATGTTCGCGGAACACGACCTTGGCAATCCCAGCGTCAATAACTGCGGTCAGGGCAGCGTCATAAGATCCATCTTCAATCGTTGGATCGTTGAATGACAGCGCCATCAATCCCCCGGGATCAAGGCAGGACAGGCAAAGGGAAAGTGTTTCTGGCGGGGCCGCACCCAAACTGATGACCCCGGTTGCGACGATAGCCGAATAGATCCCTTTTTCGACATTCGTCATTTCACCCGGGGTGGCCTGCCACAAATCACGGTAAATCTGCCGACTGTACGCAATGTCCAGCATTTCGGCTGAAATATCCATGCCATCCACATGCACCAGCCCTTGATTTTGAAGTGCCATCCCTGACAGGCCGGTGCCGCACCCAAAATCCAGAACCAGCGCGTCTGGCCCTGCGAATTGCGCAAGGGCCTGTGCGATCCGGTGGGGCGTTGCATAGCCCGCTTCCAGCACATCCTTGTCATAGGTGTTTGCCCAGTCAGCATAAATCTGCAGCGTTTCTTCGACAGGGCGCGGGACCCACAGGGCTTGTTTCAGTGTTTTATCCGTCATTCTGCCACTTTAGCCGGATGGGTGACCCCGGCAACCCAGTTGGCAAAGTCAATCTTCGCACGATCCGTGTATGCCTTGTACCGTTCCTTGCGACGTTTGCGGCCCCCTTTGACCGTGTCGACCGGGGGAAACAGGCCAAAGTTGACGTTCATCGGTTGGAACGTCTTGGCAACTGCGCCGCCTGTGATGTGTGTGATCAGCGCACCCATTGCCGTTGTGGGCGGGGGGGCATCACAGGTCTGGCCCAAAATTTCGGCCGCTGCCATCCGCCCCGCCACAAGACCCATGGCGGCACTTTCCACGTATCCTTCAACCCCCGTGATTTGCCCGGCAAACCGAATGTTGGGTTTCGATTTCAAACGCATTTGTGCATCCAAAAGCGTGGGGGAATTGATAAATGAATTGCGGTGAATCCCGCCCAGCCGGGCAAACTCCGCCTTTTCCAAACCGGGGATCATACGCAGCACGTCTTTCTGTGCGCCGTATTTCATCTTGGTCTGGAACCCGACAATATTGAACAGGGTGCCCAGTGCATTGTCACGGCGTAATTGCACCACGGCATAGGCGTTTTGGTCGGGATTGTGCGGATTGGTCAAGCCCACTGGTTTCATCGGGCCAAATCGCAGGGTTTCGCGGCCCCGTTCTGCCATCACTTCGATCGGCAGGCAGCCATCAAAATAGCCCGCAGTTTCACCGGGCTTGAATTCCGTTTTTTCAGCGGACAGCAAGGCGTCGATGAACGCTTCGTAAGTTGCTTTGTCCATCGGGCAGTTCAGGTAGGCGGTCCGTTCTTCCTCTGTTTCGCCTTTGTCATATCGCGATTGCATCCATGCCTTGGTCATATCGATACTGTCGGCATAAATGATCGGTGCAATCGCGTCGAAAAACGCCAATGCTTCTGCCCCGGTTTCCGCCTGTATAGCCTCTGCCAATGCGCCAGAGGTGAGGGGGCCCGTGGCAACGATCCATTGGCCAGTGTCGGGCAGGGTGGCCACTTCACCGTCCACCACTTCGATCAATGGATGGGATCGCAAAGCTGCAGTCACAGATTCCGCAAACGGTTCACGGTCCACTGCCAACGCACCGCCTGCGGGGATGCGATGCTTGTGTGCAGTTTGCATGATCAAGCCATCCGCGGTCCGCATTTCCCAATGCAATAGACCCACAGCGTTTTGTTCGTGGTCATCGGACCGAAAACTGTTGGAACACACCATTTCCCCCAGATTGCCGGTCTGGTGCGCAAATGTCCCAACGGTGGGCCGCATTTCATGCAATCGGACAGGGACGCCCATGTGTGCGGCCTGCCACGCGGCTTCCGATCCGGCCATGCCGCCGCCGATGATGTTCAATGTCTGTGTCATAGCGGGCGATGTAGTTCCCAAATTCGGGTAAAGAAAGGGGTCAGTCTTGCGACCAATTCGGCGCGCGCTTTTCCAAAAACGCCGCGACGCCTTCGGCGGTGTCATCACGTAGCATATTTTGAACCATAACATTCCCGCTGTGGGCATAGGCGTCTTCGATGGGCATTTGAATCTGCTGATAAAATGCTTCTTTCCCGACTTTGACGGCAGTGCCCAGTTTTGCTGCGATTGTTTCGGCCAGATGCATCGTCGCTGCGCCCAACTGATCTGGGGCCGCGACCCGGTTGATAAGCCCCATTTCTGCCGCTTGTTGTGCATCAAGGAATTCGCCAGTGGTCAGCAATTCAAACACCTTTTTACGCGGCATATTGCGCGACAGCGCGACCATCGGTGTGGAACAAAACAGGCCGATGTTGACCCCGTTGACGCCAAATCGCGTGCCTTCGGCTGCCACAGCAAGATCGCAACTGGCCACCAACTGGCATCCGGCCGCTGTTGCAATGCCATGCACTTGTGCGATGACAGGTTGCGGCATTTTCTGAAGCGTCAACATGAACCGCGTGCACCGGTCAAACAGATCTTTCCAGGCTGCTGCACCGCCATCGGGATCGTCGCGTTTGGCGGTCATTTGTTTCAGATCATGGCCGGCACAAAACGCCTTGCCCGCGCCAGACAAAATCACAACACGGATGTTCGGGTCCGTCATCAGCGCGTCGCATTCCATTTGCAGCGCCGCAAGCATTTCATCAGACAGTGCGTTCAACCGTTCCGGTGCGTTCAGGGTCAGACGCGCGATTGCACCCGTGTCGTTGCGTTCTAGAATTGCCATCTTGCCCTCCGGTCTGATTGCCGGTCAGGTGTAGGCGAAGAAGAAAGGTTCGCCAATGCCCTTGATGATGGACATCCCGCAACTGCATGACTTTTTGCAAAATGTGTTCACACAGGTGGCAGGGTCGTTTCGGGTCGAACGGTTGGACGACATGGAAATTGATGTGCGCCTGATTGTGGACGACGGGCATCTGCGCCCGGGTGGGACAGTGTCTGGCCCATCCATGTTCGGTCTGGCGGATGTGGCGGTCTATTTGGCGGTGATGGCCATGATCGGCCCCAAGGCGTTGGCTGTCACCACGAATGCATCGATTGATTTCATGCGCAAACCCCAAGCGGGGCAGGACATCATCGCCAAATGCAGGCTTTTGAAACTGGGCAGATCATTGGCTGTGGGTGAATGCCTGATTTACAGCGCGGGCGGCGACACACCCGTTGCGCGCGCCAATTTGACCTATTCAATCCCGCCAACGGGTTCAAACGCAGACATTTCTATGGGGTAAAATAATACCGAAAATGTAACTTGTTGATAAGTATGTATTTTATCGCGATAATGTCCGTTGACGCGCATTTGGAACTGTCTATAACCCGCCCATCACCAATTCGATGGGTAGAGACATGAAAACCTTTTCTGCAACACCTGCAGATATCGACAAAAAATGGATCATCATCGATGCCGAAGGCGTCGTGTTGGGCCGTTTGGCTTCGATTATCGCAATGCGTCTGCGTGGCAAGCACAAAGCCACATTCACACCGCACATGGACATGGGCGACAATGTGATCGTGATCAACGCTGATAAAGTGCAAATCACAGGCAACAAGCGCAACAAAGAAAACTACTGGCACACAGGGTACCCCGGTGGGATCAAATCCCGCACCACGGGCCAGATCCTGGAAGGCAAATACCCGGAGCGTGTTTTGATGCAAGCCGTCAAACGTATGCTTCCCGGCAACCGCCTGTCGCGTCAGCAAATGACCAACCTGCGTGTCTATGCAGGTGCCGAACATCCTCATGAAGCTCAGAACCCCGAAGTTCTGGACGTCAAAGTGATGAACAAAAAGAACACGAGGGCCTAAGCATGTCTGATCAAATCAATTCTCTGGAAGATTTGGCTGCGGTTGCTGAAGGCACCGAAGCCGTCGTTGAAGTTGCAGCGCCGCGTGAACCTGTACGTGACGATCTGGGCCGGTCTTATGCCACTGGCAAACGGAAAGACGCCGTTGCCCGCGTTTGGATCAAGCCCGGTTCCGGCAAAGTTACCGTGAACGGCAAAGACCAAGACGTGTATTTCGCACGTCCCGTTTTGCAGCTGATCTTGCGTCAGCCAATGCAAGTTGCTGGTGTTGAAGGCGAATTCGACGTTGTCGCAACTGTAAAGGGCGGCGGTCTGACAGGTCAGGCGGGCGCGGTGAAGCATGGGATTTCCAAAGCCCTGCAGCTGTACAACCCTGAACTGCGCGGTGCATTGAAAGCCGCCGGTTTCCTGACCCGCGACAGCCGTGTGGTGGAACGTAAGAAATACGGTAAGCGCAAAGCCCGCCGGTCCTTCCAGTTCTCCAAGCGTTAATCGCTCTTTCCTTCGATTTCAAAATGTCCGCTGCTGGTGCAGCGGGCATTTTTTTGTGCGCAGGGCAATGTTGTCAGATTCAGGCGATTTGGCCCGTTAGGTGTCTTTGGCCAACAATCCTAGCCCACGCAGGTAGATGCCAATGCCGGTTTCCAAAAGATCTTCTGGTGGAAAGGGGCTTTTGGTGCCGGGGGTTCCCCGTGCAAACAATTCGACCACCCCGTGGCTCATGGCCCAGATGTGGGCAGAAAACATCTGTGGTGGGGGACGACGATCTGCAGGGATATGTTGGCACAAGGCCACGGCGGCCTGTTCCAAAACGCCATTGGCCCGCGTGGCAGCAGCGTTCAGGTCTGGCGTGCGCTGCAACGAAATACCACTTTCGAACATTGCCACGTAGTGACCGGGATATTTGCGGGCAAAGGCCAAATAGGCGCGGCCGGTCGCTTCGAACGCGGCAAGGTCTGTGGGTTTGCCGTCGGCGTAAGCAAACTCCATCAGATCTGCAAAGATCCGATAGCCTTGCAGTGCCGCTTCGGCGATCAGGTCTTCGCGACCTTCAAAATGCCGATAAACTGCGGCAGGTGTCACGCCGGCACGTTTCGCGGCCTCTGACAACGTGAACCCTGTTGGGCCGCGTTCTTCGATCAAAACCAATGCCGCATCCACCAGCGCCTGACGCAGGTTGCCGTGATGATAGCCGCGCTTAGGCATCCCAGATGTCTGGTCCACCGCAAATTGCAGGATCGACTGTCCCCAATGCGCTGTCGTTGCGGCCTGAATAGTTGAAGCGTGACAAAAGGCTGCGGATGGCATTCAACCGCGCGCGGCGTTTGTCATCGGATCGCACGATGGTCCAAGGTGCGACCTTGTCATGGGTCCGCTGCAGTGTTTCGGAAATGGCGGCCGAATAGGCATCCCACCGGGACAAGCCTTCGACATCGATCCAAGACAGTTTCCACTGTTTCAGCGGATCATTCGCGCGATCCAAAAATCGTTTCAACTGCGTGGCTTGCCCCACGTTCAGCCAGATTTTGTGAAGTGCAATCCCATCTTCCACAAGCATCTGTTCAAAGGGGCCAACCTGTTGGAACCAGCGATCACGATCCGCTGGATCAACGAACCCAAACACATGTTCCACAACCCCGCGATTATACCATGATCTGTCAAAAAACGTGATCTCGCCGGCTGTGGGCAGATGCTGAATATAGCGTTGAAAATACCATTGACCTGCTTCGCGGTCGTTGGGTTTTGACAAGGCGACAACATTCGCTGTGCGCGGGTTCAGATTTTCGCGGAACCGCGCGATTGTTCCGCCTTTGCCTGCAGCATCGCGGCCTTCGAATACGACAACAATCCGTTGATCTGTTTCACGCACCCATGATTGAAATTTGACCAATTCGATCTGAAGGGCGGCGATCTGGCTTTCGTAGTCTTTTTTGCCCATGCGCGTGGGATAGGGGAAATGGGGATTTAGGATTTCCCCTTTTTCGCCCTGTTCAATGGCGGTTCGCACCGCATCTGGGGCTGCGGTGTCAAAGTATGCCTGTATCTGATCCGGATAGGATTGCGTCATAGGTTGCCCCCAGTCTTTCGTGTCAGAGTATGAAGGGGTTGGCGTGTCAGCGCAATCCAGCGCGTTCTGCGGCACGGTAAATGGCGGCAACCACGTCGTCTTCGGCACTGTGATGGGGCATGTGACCGATCCCATCCAGCAGCGTCAGGTTTGCCCCCGGAATAGCCTGGGCCGTTGGGATGGCATGGATATCCAACGGCACGGATGTGTCCGCCGTTCCATGAATGATTTCAACAGGCACCGTGATCGATCCGTATTGCGGCGCCATATCCACGAAATGGGGGCGCAGCCCGTTCACCTGCCGTGCGTTTGCGCGGAACGTATCAGGGCGCACGGTCAAAGGCGCACCAATGTGGCTGGCGTATCCTTCGGGCGGATCTTGGGGTTCAAAAACGGATGTGATCCCTTGTTCAATGCGGCTGTCGGGCACAAATGCCGAAATCAGAACCGGAAGAACCGCACCGCCAACACGGCTTGCCGTTGCTTGATAATACAGCCCAAGCGTTCCGGGCCACGGTTGTGCCGCCGCAGAGACAAGCACCAACCCGGCGGCGGCTTGATCTTCCAGCCCCCATGCCAACGCAACGCCCCCGCCGAACGAATGCCCGACCACAAGCGGATTTTCGATGCCAAGAACCCGTGTCGCGGCAATCAGAAACCGCGCCTGATCCATGGGGCTTTCTGCATTCAGGCCAAAGGCAGATTCGAATTGTGGGTCAACACGATCCGTATAGCCCAACCCCGGCCTGTCGAACGCAACGACGTGAAAATCCTGTGCCAAACGGTCCATCAACGAAAAGGTGAAATCGCGAAGATTGCCGCTGGCCCCATGGATCAGAACGACAGTTGGTCCCGTTCCTTTTTCAACATAGTGCACATCCCGACCCGAAACCGAAACCGTCTGCCCAACGGGCGGGAATGCGGTTTCAGCCGATTTCACCTGACGTTTGGACAGCAGCATGGTCACCGCCCCAAATGCGATCAAAAGGCCAGCGCACAGAACGATCCATTTCATGTGCCGATCAGCTCCATGTCGAAGGGCGTCGTTTGATAGATTTGATTGATCCAGTTGCCGTACAGCAAATGCGCATGGCTGCGCCACCGGTTCTGGGGCGTGCGCGACGGATCGTCGTCGGGATAATAATTGCCCGGCACATTGATTGCCACATTCTGGGAAATGTCCCTGTCATATTCTTCTTTGAGTGTCCCACTGTCATATTCGAAGTGATTAAAGATATACACCGCGCGGTGTTCCTGATCCTCAACCAGACAGGGGCCCGTTTGTTCCGACCACAAAAGCGTTTTCAGCGCGGGCTGTGCATCGATTTCACCCTGACGCATTTCGGTCCAACGGCTAACGGGGATAACGCAGATGTCAGAAAACCCGCGCAACAGTGGCGATGTTGGATCCATGTTTTGATGGCTGAAGCACCCGAATGCCTTTTGGTCCAGCATGTGCTTTTCGATGTTATGGAAATGTTTCATCATCGCCATGCCACCCCAGCAGACGCCAAAGGTGGAATGGACATGGGTTTGTGTCCAATCCATCACCTGTTTCAGTTCGTCCCAATAGGTCACATCTTCGAAAGGAAGATGTTCGATGGGCGCACCCGTGATGATCAGACCATCGAATTTTTCATCCTTTACGTCTGAAAACGGGCGGTAGAATTCCACCATGTGTTCCGCAGCGGTATTGCGCGTGCGGTGTTCAGACATGCGGATCAACGACAGTTCAATCTGCAATGGGGTTGCGCCGATCAGACGGGCAAACTGGTTTTCCGTCTGAATTTTCTTGGGCATCAGGTTCAAAAGTCCAATCCGCAAGGGGCGAACATCCTGCCGATCAGCATCTTGCGGATCCATCACCATCACACCTTCGGACCGAAGGACAGAATGGGCGGGCAGGTTTTGCGGTATCTTAATGGGCATGTCTTGCGTCCAAAGTGCGTGCAATCAGGTCATTGAAATCATCGGGGGACGATACGGCGGCGGCCTGTTCGGCCGTGATCGTGATCCCCCAGCGGGCCATCGCTTCATATCGCGGTTCACGGTGCGCCATCGCGCGGGCATAAGTCCACCGAATAAAGGCATCTGGGTCGACCGCATCAGGGGACGCCCCTGTTTCGCGCCCGTAATCCGCCCAGGCCTGTTCCAGAAATTCAGCCTGATAACACATCGGTTTGGGGGCACGGTCAAACCGTTCGATCAGGGCGGCGGTGTGATCGTCGGAACCTTTGATCCAGACCATCAGCGTATTTGCCGCCAGCGCCGTCATTACGGGGTCATTGTCGTTCCAAGGGTCGACGACCTCCACGATACTGCCACCGGTGTCGCAGACAAAATCACTATATCCGTACAGATCTTGGGCACGATTGATGAAATGTTCTGTGTCCAACAGGGCGGCGATTTCGGCCTTTTGATGCTGCGCTTGCCGCCGCTTGTATTCAGCAATCGGAATGCCGCCCTTTGATGGATCACCGGGCTTGCCCAGATAAGACGACAATGGCGCCAGATTTTCAAATGTGATGTTGGATGCGATGTAGATCGAATCTGATCGCAAAAGCTCTGCCAGAAACGGGTCTTTCATGGCGTGTTGCTTTGCATTGTCCAGAATGGGTTCGCCCATGTAGCGCGTGCCGATCCTGTAATCGACGGAATAGTGGAACCACCCACCGTCACGGCGCAGCATGTTTGACAGATGCGTCTTGCCCAAACCGGACATCGCAAACAAAAGCACCCGTTTGTTCGGTGCTGCCATCCATTCATGCGCTGAGGTGTATAACATATTTGCGTCCTTTGCTGGACGCTATCTATGTCACCATGTCGCGCGGGGGAAGAGCGTGCGGTTCAAGATCAACAGACCTATGGCCAAAAGACCAAATCCAAGAAAGGCCTGCGGTTTCAACGCTTCGTCCAGCACGATGGCCCCTAAAATGATTGCGACCGGTGCAACCAAAAGCGTGACCAGCATCGTGTTGCCGCTGCCCACCATGCCCAAAACGCGATAGTACAACAGATACGCAAGCGCCGTCGCAACAAACCCATAGTAGGCGATGGCCCCCCATGTTCGTGCGGAAAGATCAAATTGCGGTGGTCCTTCGAATACAAGAACAAGTGGCACCATCAACACGGTCGAACAGGTCAACATGCCCGCCGCCGCAACTTCGGGCCGAAGACCCGACATATGAACACGCGCCCAGACCCCAGCAAAGGCGTAAGATAGCGTGCCAACAATCACCGCCCATTGCGCCAGGGATCGCAGATCCAGATTGACCAGGTTGTTCAAGCCAATGGCGGTAGCAACGCCCAGAAATCCGATGCCCACACCCAGCGCCTTGCGCATCGTCAGGCGTTCATCAGCCAGCAGCATAGCAGCAACCAACACCCCGAAAACGGCCGTTGCGGCATTCAGGATCGACGTCAGCCCGGTTTCGATATGCAACTGACCCCAAGCCATCAAAACGAATGGGATCACATTGTTCAAAAGACCCATCACCAAAAACGCGCCCCAGATGCGCGGGTCTGTTGGGATCGTGAAACGGCGGATCAGAACAAAGCACCAAAGAACAAGCGCAGCCCAACCGACACGGTGCAAAACCGATGTCAAAGGCCCGATTTCATCAAGCGCAATGCGGATAGACAGAAACGAGCCCCCCCAAATCAGGGACAAAAGACCCAGTTCAATCCATGCGCGGGCGGGAAGGGTGCTGTGGTGTTGCATAAGAGTGTCGTGACAGCCCCATCGGGCGATAACAATCCGTTTCCTGCACAAAAAAACCCGCCCGGTTAGGGGCGGGTTTCTGGAAAGATTGTATTGCGTCAGATCAGAATTCGAATTTCACCTGAAGACCAACACCGATAACAGAGTTGTCAGTGAACGTTGCCACGCCCGCGCCACCGACAGCCGCGTTTGCATCACCCACTTTTGTGTAATTGATGCCACCGGATACGGTCATGCCATCTTCCTGATAGCGCGCGCCCAAAGTGATCCCTGTAAGACCGTTGCTTGGCGCAAGCGGGGACACGTTGTTGCTGTCACCCTTTGGTTCGTGGGAAAGCGTTGCTGAAACAGCGAGCTTGTCGTTGATCAAACGCGCGACGCCCAATGTGTAGCGTTCGCTGTCGCCAATATCGGCCAAGTCAGCGCCGAGGTTTGGCGGCACAACATCAAAGCTGCCCCATTCTGCAAATCGTGCACTTGCCGTGAGCAATGTTCCTTCGGCAATGCCGGTCTGCAGATCCACGTTCACGGATGCTGGTGTTTCAAACGTGGTGGTTCCCGCTGGACCAAAAGGCCCGCCGCCAACGGTTTCTGTCGTATCACCGCTGTGTTTCACAGCGCTGTTGTATGTGATCGCGGCACGCAGCGCGATTGCCGGAATTTCATAGGCGGCACCAAGACTATAACCGATGCCCCAGCTGTCTTCGATATCGACTTTGTATCCACCTCCTCCGGCGATCACTTGTGCCGTACCGACGGCTGTGGCTGCCGCTGTTGTGCCAGCAGCCCCACCACCCAACGACGTAATCAGCGCTGTAGAAGCGGGGCCGGGCGTTGCGGAAGTTGGACCAAAGCCCAAGTTTGATTCAGCGGCAGCACCCGTGATCAGCGGTGCCAACGTTGATGGATTGCCCGTCGCGGTCGCTGCAAAGCTGCCCGCATAGCCGAGACCGTTCAGAGAAACCGCCCCTTGCGCGTTTTGAAGACGTAGGCCACCGAACACGGAAACACGCTCGTTAAGTTGGTACTTCGCAATGGCGTTCAATGATGTGCTTGTGATGTCTGCCGATGTGCCTGCCAAGAAATCGACAGTTGGGTTTCCGTTATAGGAGACTGCGGCGCCAAAAGGCTGATCGAATTGTAGGCCCAGCGAAAGACCCGACCCAAAATCAATCACTTGGGATGCGCCTATCTGTGTATATGTTTCACCGACATCATAGGTGGTGTTAGATACATTGTCCGTACCTGTAATGTCAGGCATTACGATACCGAAAGAAAATGTCGTGATGCCGGGATCGTCGTATACAAACAACATGTTCTGATTTGAACGATCCAGCCCCCCAGCCATGGCCGATCCGGCCAAAAGCGCGAGCAATGCACTGCTTGATACCAATGTACGCATAATACTTTCCCCTGTTGTGCGTTCTTTGGACACACCTAACAAGGTCGATCACTTCTGCGTCAATTCATTCCGTAGCGTAATCAAAACTTACCGCGTCGCTACGTCTTTTGGGTCACATTCAGATAGTTTGCCAAAAGGATGACCGCAGCACCGATGATGATCCAGAAATCAAGCACCTCTCCATACAGCAGCACGCCGATGATGGCGATCACGGGCAAGCGAACGAAATCCATGGGCATAACGACGGATGCGGGCGCGATTGACAGCGCCTTGGTCAGGCAGAAATGGGCACACAGACCAGCAATTCCAATGATGATCAGGCCGGGCGCAGTGTCGGCCGTGGGCCATGCAACGGGGCCAAACCAGACCGCCATGATGGTGCCGAACACAGCTTGCATGGCGGTCAAATAGAACAGCACACAGGTGATGGTTTCGGTGCGGGTCAATTGGCGGGTCGCGATCGCCGCCCCGGCAAATCCAATGGCCGCGCCGGCGGCAGCAATCAGGCCAATGCTGATTGTGCCAACTGTGGGCCGGGCGACAATCAGAACACCCAAAAACCCTAATGCGGCAATCATCGCCTTGGTCTTTGTCAGCCGTTCGCCCAGAAACAACGGGGCCATCAACACCACCCAAATCGGAGAGGTGAATTCAAGCGCAAAGAGCTGTGCCAATGGGATCAGGGGCAGGGCATAAAACCAAAGGTTCTGCCCAGTGAAATGCGCCACGTTGCGGATCAAATGCAGATTCAGATGACGCCTGTTGATCTGATGCAAAGTGCCAAATGCTGCGGCCAGGGCCAAAACAATGAACAGTCCCAAATAGGACCGGTACATCATGATTTCGAACGTGTTCAGATCATCACGGACCAGACGCCCCGCAATTGCCATGGACGTAAAGGAAACAATTGCACCGATCATCCAACCGGCTGCTGTCGTCAAAGGTGCCATCGCGTTCTGCTTTCAACAATTCCGCCGCACTGAATGCTGAAATCAAATCGCTGACAAGCACCAAACACCAATGCAAACGGCAAACACGATTACAATGATTGTCAAAAGGACCGGATTTTGAAGAAGTGCCTTTTTGTCCCAGCAGAGACCACAACGTGATCCTTTGAACCGCATGCGATGGCCACATGATCGGCAATGGAAAACACGAAAGGTCGGCATATGGGTATCGCTAGATTTATGTGCCATGGTGATACGACATGGCACCGGCGAACGGCGCACCACCAATAGGGTATGCATCATGCGCCTGCGATTATCAGACGGTCTGCCCACTTTATGGGCTGTTTGCCCTATGATGCCGTGTGAAAAGGCAGATTGATCAGGACGGGTGGCACGTTGCTGTCCAAACGACAGGCAAACCGCGGTCTTGGGTCAACAGTATCAATGACCAGTCTGATGGTGTGGCGGTCGGTTCGATCAACGCGATCGCGGTGTCCTGCTGTGCCAGCAATGTGTAAGCCCGCGGCCAAGGACCCGGGTCCGCCGACACATCGTGGACCACGTCAAACGCTGTTGTCCGGCCGCGGACCGACAATTCCGCAGTGCTTGCCGATACAAAAAGGGATAAAGTCCAATTCAGTTCATTCGACGCGCACAACAACAGTTCCGGCACATCTGACCGCGCCATTTGTGCCGATCCTGCAATCAGGATTGCAAAAGTCCAACCGGTTATTCCCATTCGATGGTCCCGGGCGGTTTTGATGTAATGTCGTATGTGACACGGTTGATGCCCGGTACTTCGTTGATGATGCGCGTCGCGGTTTCGCCCAGAAATTCATGGCTGAACGGATAATAATCCGCCGTCATCCCATCAACAGATGTCACAGCCCGCAAGGCGCAGGCGTAATCATAGGTTCGCCCGTCGCCCATTACCCCCACTGTACGAACCGGCAAAATCGCGACAAAGGCCTGCCAGATTTCATCATAAAGCCCGTGTTTGCGAATTTGATCGATATAGACCGCATCCGCTTCGCGCAGAATATCCAGCTTGGCCCGGGTGATTTCGCCCGGGCACCGAATGGCAAGACCGGGTCCGGGGAAAGGGTGACGCCCGATAAAGCTGTCCGGTAATCCCAGTTCACGGCCCAAAGCACGGACTTCATCCTTGAAAAGTTCGCGCAGCGGTTCGACCAGTTTCAACCCCATCTTTTCAGGCAATCCACCCACGTTATGATGCGATTTGATCGTGGCCGAAGGCCCACCGCTGAAAGACACTGATTCAATGACATCAGGGTAAAGCGTGCCCTGTGCCAGGAATTCAGCGCCATCAATGTCATTGGCGTATTTCTGGAACACATCAATAAACAGACGCCCAATAATCTTGCGTTTCGTTTCCGGGTCAGATTGGCCCTCCAATTCGCCCAAAAACAGGTCTGCTTCGTCGGCATGCAGGACTTTCAGGTTCATATGATCGCGGAACATTGCCACGACATCTTTGCCTTCATCCTTGCGCAAAAGCCCGTGGTCCACAAAAACACAGGTCAATTGATCCCCAATCGCTTCGTGGATCAGGGCGGCCGTCACCGACGAATCAACACCGCCTGACAAACCACAGATGACCTGCCGGTCACCCACCTGCGCCCGGATGTCCGCAACCGCCTGTTCCCGGTATCCGGCCATCGTCCAGTCGCCCGCAAACCCGGCGATGCGGACAAAGTTTTCGAAAAAGGTTTTGCCGTTGGGCGTATGGTGGACTTCGGGGTGAAATTGCACGGCAAAGAAATTGCGCATTGGATCTGCCGTGATGGCAAATGGCGCGTTGGGGGATGTGCCCAACACCTCGAATCCCGGGGCAATTTCAGCGACGTGGTCGCCGTGGCTCATCCAGACTTGTTCTTTTTGGTCCAAAAACCAACCGGTTAGCAGGGGCGATCCAGTAGGGGCCGGGGTGACATAGGCGCGCCCGAATTCGGCCGTGCCACCACCGCCGGAAATCTTGCCACCTTCGACCCGACCGCCCAGCATCTGCATCATGACCTGCTGGCCATAACAGATACCCAAAACCGGAACGCCCAGCGAAAACACCGTCGCAGGCGGGCGGGGTGATCCATCATGCACAACGCTGGCTGGCCCGCCAGACAGGATCACGGCCTTGGGGCCGAAATCTTGAAGAAAGGCGTCCGTCACATTTTGAAACGGATGGATTTCACAATAAACATTCAGTTCGCGCAGACGTCTGGCAATCAGCTGTGTCACTTGACTGCCAAAGTCGATGATCAAAAGGCGTTGGTGATCTTGGGTCATGGGTTCGATTACGCTGCAGTTTGCGGCCATGCAAGGGTCGGAAAATCATCATATGTCGCTTTCCCCCAGATTGTGGCGGAAACTTTCACTGCGGCGCGCCAGCAGAAGACTAGACAGGGCCAAACCCTCAGGAGGCTCCAATGGCAGAAGCAACCGCACGTCGCAAATCCCGCAGCGGAGGAGGCGCAGCCCGCCGCGCAGCCCGCACAGGAATCAAAGTCGAAACCGCCAAATATATCGACCGCAAAACACCGTTGTTGGAATTCCTGTCCGACGATGTGTTGGAAACGATCGAATATAATGCCGATACCATACTGGAAGAAGTCGGCGTTAACTTTGTCGACAATCCAGAAGCCCTTGAACGTTGGAAAGCGGCGGGTGCAACTGTTGAAGGGGAACGGGTGCGAATCCCGCGTGGTTTGGCACGTGATTTGTGCAAAACAGCCCCATCCCGTTTCACGCAACACGCCCGAAACCCAGAAAAGAATGTGGAAATCGGTGGCAAGACGCTGGTCACGGCACCCGTTTACGGCCCCCCATTTGTGCGGGACGCACAGGGCGGGCGCCGTTATGCGACGATGGCGGATTTCGAAAAATTCGTGAAGCTGGGCTATATGTCCAAATATCTGCACCATTCCGGTGGAACTGTCTGTGAACCCACTGACGTCCCTGTCAACAAGCGCCACTTGGACATGTTGATGGCCCACATGGTGTATTCTGACAAACCATTCATGGGATCCGTCACGGAACCAGAACGC
The DNA here is from genome assembly GCA_020630595.1 of Planktomarina sp. Lineage (GTDB taxonomy): Bacteria > Pseudomonadota > Alphaproteobacteria > Rhodobacterales > Rhodobacteraceae > Planktomarina. The sequence continues at coordinate 43,303 of JAHDBC010000002.1, read as the reverse complement.
GCCCAAGACAGCGTCGATATGTGCAAAATCCTGTTTGGCGACGAATTTGTCGAAAACAACACGGTGATGACGTCGCTGATCAACATCAACAGCCCGCTCACATTCGATTCGATCATGATGGGCGCGTTGGAAGTTTACGCGAAACACAATCAGGCCTGCATTGTATCGCCCTTTATCGTTGGTGGTGCGATGGCACCTGTGTCTGTTGTGGGGACACTGACTCAGGTCATGGCAGAAGTATTGGCCGGGATCGCCTATTCGCAACTGGTTCGGCCCGGCGCGCCGATCATTTTTGGCACGTTTGTGACCTCGATCGATATGAACTCTGGCGCACCCACATTCGGCACACCTGAAGCGTCCCAGATTCTTTACGGTGCGGCGCAGCTGGCACGGCGCATGAACCTGCCATTCCGGTCAGGCGGTGGTCTGTGCGGGTCCAAACTGCCAGATGCGCAGGCAGCCTATGAATCGGCCAACACGCTGAATGCCGCATATATGGGTGGCGTGAATTTCATGTTGCATTCTTGTGGCTGGTTGGAAGGCGGCTTGGTGTCATCTTTCGAAAAGTTCGTGATGGACGCTGATCAATTGGGCACCCTGCAACGCATGGGCGAAGGGGTGGATGCCACCGAAAACGGTCAAGCAATGGATGCGATCCGCGAAGTGGGGCCATCGGGCCACTATCTGGGCTGCGAACACACGCAGAACAATTACCAGACGGCATTCTGGCGCACGGACCTGCTGGACTACAAACCCTACGAAACATGGGAAGAAGAAGGCGCGCGCGACACCCAAAGCCTTGCGTCTTTGCGGGTTCAAGCGTTGCTGGATGCCTATCAGCAGCCGCCGATGGATCCTGAAATCAAGGCACGGTTGGATGCATTCGTGGCTGAAAAGAAAGCCTCTATGCCGGATGCCTTCATCTAGGATGCTGCCATGCTGCGCTTGCGCAGCAAGGCCAGAAGGGCGGCCAGAATATCAACATGGCGGGTCGGGGCGTAATCGCCCCGGCCTTTTTTGCGTCGATCATCCAGTTCAGCTTCCAAATCCATCACCTGTTGCAGCGCCGCGTTCGTTTTCTGGGGAACAACGCCGCCAAAGGCGCGGCGCAACAGCGCTGGCTCTGACGACGACATTAGGGCGATGCGCGCGGCTTGCATCAACAGCTTTGGCCGGGTGATGGGGTGCGGGACTTGATTTTGATCATTCATGGAAAGGTTCCGGATGTTGCAGACGCATCCATCCTATCCCCCCATTTGGGCCGTTGCGCGAAACAGGCCAACCGTACTGTCCGTTCATCATTGTTTACGATTTAGCGACAAATCTTAAGCAATCAGACCTTCTGTTAACGAATGAGTAACACAGATGAACCATTTATTGCGCGAACTGTGGATAAGTCGGTGGATAAATTGCAACCTGCGAAACGCAAGACCTTTGAAGTTGATCAAGACATCGCAAGTGGTGCCTGTCTGCCGTCCCATACGCGGGCTTATGTGGCCCATGTTCACGGCAGCGTCCCCATTCGCAAACTTGCACGCGCCGTGGGAAAACATCCGTCAACCATCCTTCGGCAGGTGCGCCGCGTCGAAGCCTGCCGCGATGATCCACTGTTGGATGCCGCGTTGGACAGGATCGGTGACACCATTTTCGGGGGCGACGCCATGAAACCGGACCGCGCAGCAACATTCATTTCACAGGCCGATCCGGTCGTTGTAACCCCAGTCTTTGCCATGGTGCTGGCGCATCTTGCGGTCACGGGCACTGTTCTTGCCTTGGCGCAGGATTTGGATAAGGCTGTGGTCGTGCGTGACGGTCCAGAAGGCAGCACGGAACGGCTGGCCGTCGTGGACCGCGCCGTGGCGTCCGCCCTTGTTTTACAAGACTGGATCGCGCCTGATAATCCGCAAAACCGCATCGTGCGCTATCGCATTACGCCAGCCGGGCGGGTGGCGTTGCGTGATTGCGATGCGGGCGCCGACCTTGCGCTGGCAGAAGACCCCGGACCCGACAATCCACGCGCCAACAGATATGGCCTGCCTGAAACACCGTTGATGCAGTTGGCCCGCCGCAAAGACAGGGCAGGGACTGCGTTTTTGTCAAACGACCTTGTCCGGGCAGGGGAACGGCTGCGCGAAGATTATGAATTGGCCCAGCTTGATCCGGACAAGCCTGATGATTGGCTTGATTATTGCGCGGCTGCGCCGACCCATCTGTACGAAGGCGCAACGACACCAGCGGCCATGGCCCATGGGCGGGTTGCCAGTGCGCTGTCCGTTTTGGGCCCCGGATTGGGGGATGTGGCGTTCAGTTGCTGTTGCGCGCTTGATGGGCTGGAAAAAGCAGAAAAACGACTGGGTTGGGCCGCGCGGTCGGGCAAGATCGTTCTTCGGATCGCGCTGATCCATCTGGCCCGGCACTATGGGCAGGCCTTGGGTGACCCAATGATCGGCTGATCGGTTGATCGTGCCA
>JAHDBC010000002.1:0-40734 GCA_020630595.1 Planktomarina sp. | reverse complement strand
CCACATATCAGCTATGTGGTCAGCTGATCTGGAAACCAGCGACTGGTCAGGATATATCCGTTCCAAGTGGAGGTCCGACCCATGCGTGATTTGAAAATTCCAGAACAACGCCATCCGGAAAAGGCGCGTCGCCCCGATAGCCCGCAACCCAAGAAACCAGATTGGATCCGCGTCAAAGCCCCTGTCGGCGAAGGGTATCAAAGAACCCGCGATATCATGCGTGACAACAAATTGGTGACAGTGTGCGAAGAGGCCGGCTGCCCAAACGTTGGCGAATGCTGGAACCAAGGACACGCAACCATGATGATCATGGGGGAGGTCTGCACACGCGCCTGCACGTTCTGCAACATTGCAACCGGCAAACCACCCGAAGCATTGGATGTCTTTGAACCCGGGCGTGTTGCCGATGCGGTCAAGAAATTGGGATTGAACCACGTGGTGATCACATCTGTCGATCGTGATGACGTGGAAGATGGTGGCGCTGAACATTTTGCGCAGACCATCCGGGCCGTGCGCCGCCAATCGCCCACAACAACCATCGAAATTCTGACCCCGGATTTTCTGCGCTGTGATGATAGTGCGCTGGATGTTGTCGTGGATGCGCGCCCGGACGTGTTCAATCACAACCTTGAAACCGTGCCGGGGCTGTATCCTGAAGTGCGGCCCGGGGCACGTTATTTCCATTCGTTGCGTTTGCTGCAGCGGGTCAAAGATCGCGATCCTTCGATATTCACCAAATCCGGGATCATGGTGGGCCTGGGCGAAGACCGGCAGGCGGTGCATCAGGTGATGGACGATATGCGTGCTGCCGATATCGATTTTCTGACCATCGGTCAGTATCTGCAACCCACCCCCAAACACCACCGCGTGGACCGGTTTGTGACGCCAGAAGAATTCGCAGGTTATGAAAAAGCGGCCTGGGGCAAGGGATTTTTGATGGTTTCTGCCACGCCGTTGACGCGGTCATCCTATCATGCTGGTGATGATTTCGTGCGGTTGCGCGATGCGAGGATGGCGAAACTGGGAAGCTGATTATTCCGCAAGCGTTGGCAGATTTTTGGGCATTACCCCACGGGGTGAATTGTTGTTGACCGAAAGCCAATCCGGCCAGAACCCTAACAGTTCAACGGCAATCAACCCGCCTGCAATAGCGACCACACCAACGACCATCATCACACGTTCCTTGGACGGGGGATTGCGCACCATGCGCGCCATCCGCATGAACCAAAGAATATTCATGATCGCACCTCGTCTGTGAACCGCACTTTGCCGATGTAGGGCAGGTTTCGGTTTCGCTGCGCATAATCGATGCCATACCCAACCACAAATTCGTCAGGAATTTCAAAGCCAATATAATCGGCTTTTATGTCAACTTCGCGGCGCGACGGTTTGTCCAACAGCGCGGCGGTGCGAAAACGTGCGGGGTTGCGCTGTTCGATATGCGCGGAAACCCCAACCATTGTGTGCCCCGTATCCACAATATCTTCGACAATCAGAACATCCCGGCCTTCGATCGCGCCGCGCAGGTCTTTCAATATTCGAACCTCGCGCGACGATTCCATTGCATCCCCGTAGGAGCTGACTTCCAGAAAATCAACTTCGATGGGCAAATCAATTTCCCGCACCAGATCGGCAATGAAAATAAACGACCCCCGCAACAACCCCACGACCACCAATTTGTCCGTGTCTTTGAAATCTTGCGTGATGGCGGCTGCAAGCGTTTCCACCTGCGCGGCAATTGATTTTGCGGAAATCATCTGATCAATGACATAGGGTCGCTGGGCCATGTCGTCCTCTTGCATTTTTTGTGTTTGTTTACGACATGACAGGTCAGTTTGATACAGGGATTTGCCATGCCGACCCACACGGAGACACGAAAACTGCCATACTCTGCCCAGCAGATGTATGATCTGGTCGCAGACGTGGCGCAGTATCCGCAGTTCATTCCGTGGTGCGCCGCTGCACGAATCCGCAAAACAACAGATCGCGGCGACAACACCTTAATGGAAGCGGATCTGGTGATCAGTTTCAAAGTGTTTCGTGAACGGTTCGGCAGTCGCGTGGTGCTGTGGCCCGATCAAAAGAAGATCGACACCGAATATATCGATGGTCCCTTCAAATATATGAAATCTGATTGGCAATTCGAAGATGTCGACGGCGGCTGCAATGTTCGGTTTTATGTGGATTTCGAATTCAAGAACGCGATCTTGCAGGGCGTGATCGGCGTTGTGTTCAACGAAGCGATGCAACGCATTGTGCGTGCCTTTGAACGCCGGGCCAACGAATTGTACGGCCAGTAAACAAAACGGCCGCCTACAGCTTGTGCAGGCGGCCGTTTGCGCATTTCAATCCGATCAGGATGTCATGTCATAGGCCCGTTCACCGTGCGAGGTGATATCCAGACCCTGTTGTTCATCTTCTTTGCTGACGCGCAATGGCACAAAGATTTTCACGATCAGGATGATCGCGGTTGTCGCGACAAGTGTGTAGGCACCGACCACCAGCAAACCACCCAGTTGTTCGGTCCACCCGGCATGCCCAAAGACCGCCAGCATGATAATGCCAAACATGCCGCCAACGCCGTGCACGGCAAACACATCCAATGTGTCGTCAATCTTTAGGGCGTTCTTCACGATCCCGCACAATTCCTGACACATGATCCCAGCGACGCCGCCGATGATCAACGCTTCGACAGGGCCAACAGACCCGGATGCTGGTGTGATCGACGCCAAGCCTGCAATCGTGCCGGTCACGATCCCCACCAAAGATGATTTCCCGAACCGGATGCGTTCCCACAAGGCCCATGTCAGGGATGCCGTGGCCGCAGAAATATGCGTGACTGTCAGGGCCATGGCGGCAGACCCATTGGCCGCCAATTCTGATCCGCCATTGAATCCGAACCAACCAACCCACAGCATCGCAGCGCCAATCATCACCATGCCGGGATTGTGCGGCGGTTTTGATTTATCAGACCGCGGCCCCAGAAAGAAAGCAAGCAGCAGCGCCGCAAGACCGGCTGTCTGGTGGACAACGATGCCACCGGCAAAGTCATTCACCCCATTGGCAAACAAAGACCAATCTTCCCCAGCAAGCAGACCGCCGCCCCAAATCCAATGAACGACCGGCGCGTAAACCACCAGCATCCAGATAGATGAAAACACGCAGACAAAGGCAAAGCTGATGCGTTCCACAAAAGCACCAACGATCAGTGCCGGCGTGATTATGGCGAACGTCATTTGAAAGGCTGCGAACAAAACCTCTGGCAGGTTGCCCGCAGCGGTATCTTCTGTGATCCCGGCAAAGAACGCTTTGCCCAACCCGCCCCAGAATGCGTTCCCGTCGCCAAAAGCGATCGAATAGCCAAGCGCCAGCCACAGCACGCTCATCAAGCAGGCGATGGTAAAGGTGTGCATAAAGACGCTCAGCACGTTGCGCGCGCGCACAAGGCCGCCATAGAACAGCGCAAGCCCCGGCAATGTCATGAATAGAACCAACGCCGTGGCGACGATGATCCATGCAGTGTCAGCTGCGTTCATTGTTTCCCCTCCGATAAATGTCAGGTGCGGTGAAACGACAGGCAAATGCCAAAACAAAGGGCAGCGGCATTTGCCACCGCCCAAAAATAAGACAATGCAAAAAACGATTACTTTTTGTGCGGTTTGATTGCAGCGTTGCCAGATTAGTGGGCGGATTGCAGAGCTTGCAAAATCAGGCCCAAGGCATGATCGCGCGCTGATTCACGGACTTTGTCCCGGCCAATGGCGCCGAATTCGACCGTCTGACGTTGTATTGTGCCGCCGACAAACATGCCAAAACACACGCGGCCTTCTGGTTTGTGATCAGACCCGCCGGGTCCTGCGATCCCTGATACGGCGACTGCAATCTGGGCCCCGCTGGCCCGTGCAGCCCCGGCGGCCATTTCGCCCGCGACTTCTTCAGAAACGGCGCCATGTGCCGCGAGTGTGGCGGGCTGAACCTGCAGCATATCGATCTTGGCGGCGTTGGAATAGGTCACAAAACCCCGTTCAAAAATAGCAGAACTTCCCGGCAAATCCGTCAATGCGGCCGCGATCATCCCGCCAGTACAGCTTTCTGCGGTCGTGATCGTCCAGCCGCGCTGTTCGGCCAGTCGCAAAATGTCGCCCGCGATTGTCACCCGATGAACCCATGAACCAATGCAGCCAAAACACCCACGCAAATCGCCGCGGCGATCCCGGCATAGACATCATCCAACATCACACCAATGCGATCCTTGCGCCGATCCGCGGCCCCGATCGGGCCGGGTTTCCAGATATCAAATAGCCGAAACAACGCAAAAGCTGCGATCAGACCCGGCCAAAGGGCAAAGATTGATGCACCCGCATGCATGGATCCGACTACAACAGGCAAAAGCGCGATCCATTGGCCGATCACCTCATCAATCACGATTTCGGATTTGTCTGGATCATCTGCGCCTTCGGCCATTTTTCCGGTTGCCCAAACGCCTTTCACAAACCCGATGGGGATGGCCGCAAAGAACAACAGCGGATGGATCGCGAAAAAGATCCAGCCGATGGGGAACGCAACCAACGATCCCCATGTGCCCGGGGCAGGGCGCAGATATCCCACATAAAACACCGTTGCGATCAGCCGCGCCATCATGTCGATGCCCCCACCAGTGCGACGGTTGCCACGGCTGCGATGCCTTCTTCACGGCCGGTAAAGCCCAGCTTTTCGGATGTGGTCGCCTTTACGCTGACCTGACCCACGTCCAAGCCCATCAGCGCCGCCATGTTTTCGCGCATCGCTTGCGCCACTGGGCCAATCTTTGGGTATTCGCAAACGATGGTGCAATCGACATTCGCAATGTCAAAACCACGGTCTGCAACACGTTGCACCGCGTGTTTCAAGAAGATGTCACTCGCCGCGCCCTTCCATTGTGGATCGGATGGGGGGAAATGCTGACCGATATCGCCGTCTGCCAACGCACCGTAAAGCGCATCCGTGACCGCATGCATGGAAACATCGGCATCGGAATGCCCCATCAAAGCGGCTGTATGTGGCACACGAACGCCGCATAAAATCACTTCTGATCCGGGTCCGAACTTGTGAACGTCGTATCCATTGCCAACTCTGAACTTCATCTATTGCCCCAATATGCGCGCCGCACGGTCGAAATCCTGCGGATAGGTTATCTTTATGTTGTCTTCACTGCCACGCACGATGGCAACCGTCATTCCTGCAGCTTGCGCGACCGCAACATCGTCCGCCGCATCTGGATCAGCACTGGCATGGGCGGCGATGATGTCATCAAGGCGAAAACACTGCGGTGTCTGTGCGCGGTATAGCCCGTCGCGTGGGACTGTGCGCGCGACAGCGCCGTTTTCGCCTTTCCACAGGGCGTCTGTAACCGGCAGGGCAAGGGCCGCCGCGCCAGATGCGCGCGCATGGTCCAGGCAATCGTCGATCAGATCAGGGCGCAGACAGGGCCGTGCCATATCGTGGATCAAAACGAACCCTGTGCCAAAGGCCCGTGCGGCATCAAGACCCGCCTGAACCGATGCGGCCCGGGTTGCGCCGCCTGCAACCAATGCGTCTACGCCCACCAAAGACAAAGCGTCGCTTTCGTCTTCGGGATGATGAACAACGACCAGCCGGTCGACCCTCGGATGATCTGCGAAAATTTGAACGGTCCAGTCAGCAACGCGTCGCCCGCACAGTGTTTGCCACTGTTTGGGGCCATCGCCCCCGGCGCGTTCCCCACGCCCACCGGCCACAAGCACCGCAATCACGAAGTCTGACGTCATATCAATGTGCATAGGGCGTTCGGAAACTGGTTGCAATTGCCCCCGTCAGGTCGATAAATGCACAAAAATTAATCAATTGAGCAATTATGCGCCGAATGGCCGTGCGCCGCATTCTAAAGTTCTGATCGATTGCATAGTTTACAGGCAGGAGTCGTCATTGTGTCACTTACCGTTGGTCCGCTGTCCCTTGATCCGCCAGTGTTTCTTGCACCCATGGCGGGCATCACAGATTTGCCCATGCGCACGCAGGTGTCCAAGTATGGGGCAGGGTTGGTTGTGTCTGAAATGGTCGCCAGTCAGGAATGGGTTCAAGACAAACGGGCCGTCCGGGCCAAATCGAAGGTGAACCATGGCCCCATCCCAACATCCGTTCAAATCGCAGGCCGCGATGCGCGCTGGATGAAAGAAGCCGCACAGTTGTTGTCCGGGGAAGGGGCGTCCTTGATCGATATCAATATGGGCTGCCCCGCCAAAAAAGTAACAACCGGCTATTCTGGATCCGCATTGATGCGCACGCCGGATTTCGCCCTGTCGCTGATCGATGCGGTCGTTTCAGGGGCCAGCTGTCCAGTCACATTGAAAATGCGGCTTGGCTGGGACCACGATTGCCTGAATGCCGCGCATATCGCCCAACGCGCAGAAACAGCCGGCATTCAGATGATCGTGATCCACGGGCGGACCCGACAACAATTTTACAAGGGGCACGCAGATTGGCACGCGGTGCGGGACGTGGTGGATGCGGTCAACATCCCCGTTATCGTGAACGGTGACATTACGGATGCCGCATCGGCGAAATTGGCATTGGCGCAATCTGGGGCTGCCGGGGTGATGATCGGGCGTGGCGCACAAGGTGCGCCATGGATCGTCGCGCAAATCGCCAATGATGTTTATGGCGCGCCACCGCCCAACATCCCAACCGGCGCGGCACTGTTGGATCAAATCATGGAACACTACGACGCCATGCTGACGTTTTATGGAACGGAACTGGGTGCCCGCGTGTCGCGCAAACATTTGGGCTGGTATCTGGATCGTTTGAATGTTGCACAAGCGGTGCGCAAATCGATCCTGACAGAACGCGATCCCGAACGGGTGACCGAAACCCTGACCCGCGTTTTTTCCGACACTGATGTTGAAAGGGCTGTCGCATGATGGAACATGATCGATTGTGGTCTGGCTTGCCCATCCCGGCGCTGATGGTTGACCGCCAAAACATCATTCGGGATGTTAATCCCAGTGCCGAAGGTTTTTTCAACCTGTCGGCCAAGGCAATGCGCGATCAACCGCTGTGGGACAAGGTCATGGTCGCCGCACCGCTGGATGATGCGATGGAACGGGCCCGGCGCGACAGCACATCGCTGTTTGTAAACGATGTGGATGTGTCGGGTGGTGAACGCGCGCCCATGTTGTGCAATGTTCAGATGGCGGCCATGCCGGATTTGGATGATCACCTGCTGATCCTGATACAGCCCAAAGAAAGTGGCCACCGGATCAGCCGCGCCAGCACCAGCACCGCCGCGAAATCGGCCATCGGCATGGCTGAAATGTTGGCCCATGAAATCAAGAACCCATTGGCTGGCATCACAGGCGCGGCACAACTGTTGTCGATGAACCTGTCAAACGGTGATCTGGAAATGACCGATCTCATTGTCAGTGAAAGTCGCCGCATCGTGAAACTTCTGGATCAAGTTGAACAATTTGGCCGTCTGCGCCCGCCGCAGATGGAACCGGTGAACCTGCATGATGTGCTTGAACGGGCGCGTCAGTCTGCTGCTGTTGGTTTCGGGGCCCATATGAAGTTCGAAGAACGTTATGACCCGTCGCTGCCACTGACCATCGGCGACGCGGATCAATTGGTTCAGGTGTTTCTGAACCTGGTCAAAAACGCGTCAGAGGCGCAAAAAAGAACAGGCACCATCACATTGCACACATATTACGAACAATCGTTGCGGGTGCAGCTGCCAGATGGCACGCGGCAAACCCTTCCGTTGCAGGTTGAGGTCATCGACGATGGACCGGGGCTGCCGCAAGAATTGGCATCGATGATCTTTGAACCCTTTGTGTCGGGCCGTGAAAACGGCACCGGTTTGGGTCTTGCGCTGGTGTCAAAAATTATCGCGGACCATGGGGGATGGGTGTCTGTCGACAGTGTTCCCGGTCGCACCGCATTTCGAATTTCCATGCCAATGGCAAAAAGCAAAACACAAAAAGGACGCACCTGATGGACGGCACAGTTCTGGTCGCTGACGACGACCGCACCATTCGCACGGTTTTGACACAGGCCTTGACCCGCGCCGGGTGCAAGGTTCATGCCACGTCGTCGATTATGACGCTGATGCGCTGGGTCGAAGAAGGCAAAGGGGATTTGGTCATTTCTGACGTGATGATGCCCGATGGCAATGGTTTGGAAACGCTGCCACATATCGTGGAAAAACGGCCTGGTCTGCCTGTCATTATCATCTCTGCACAAAATAACATCATGACGGCCATTCAGGCGACCGAAGCCGACGCCTATGATTACCTGCCCAAACCCTTTGATCTGCCTGATCTGATGCGCAAATCAGCGCGTGCGCTGGAAATAAAGCGGCGGCGCCCATCGCCCAAACGGGACGAAGCAAAAGATGTGGATGAACTGCCCCTTGTTGGTCGCACCCAAGGGATGCAGGATTTGTATCGTCTGGTGGCGCGGGTCATGAACACGGAACTGTCCGTTCTGATCAAGGGCGAAAGCGGGACAGGCAAATCCCTGATTGCGCGGGCCATCCATGATTTATCGGACCGTCGGACGTTGCCGTTCGTGGTGGCCAATTCCAATGATGCCGAAACCATCGAATCCTTTTCGTCGGCCTTGGCCCGGGTCAAAGGCGGCACCTTGGTTCTGGATGAAGTTGCGGATTTCACCCTGGATCAGCAGACGCGGATCGTGCGCCAGCTGGACGCTTTGGCCGACACCGCACCACGCATCATGGCGACCTGCCAAACCGATCTGGCCTCAGCCATGGAACAGGGCAAATTTCGCAGTGACCTGTATTACCGTCTGGCCGGGGTCGTTGTGAATGTTCCAGCCCTGCGCGACCGGGTGGATGACATCCCGCTTTTGGCGGATCATTTTCTGGTCAAGGCGGAACGCGATGGCGCACCGGAACGCACCTTTACCGCAGAAGCGTTGGCCGCCATCCGAAATTATTCCTGGCCCGGAAACGTTCGGCAATTGGAAAATATCGTAAAACGGCTGTCTGTCACCGCCGCCGAAACCGACATCACCGAAGTCGATGTGGGCCAGATTCTGGGCGGTCAACCCGCAATGGAACAGGTGTCCGCTGGCGGCGAAAGTGACAAACTTTCGGCCAGTGTCGCGCGACATTTGCGCCGCTATTTCGATCTGCATGGCGGCGCATTGCCACCACCGGGTGTGTATCAGCGCATCCTGCGCGAAGTTGAAATGCCACTGATCGAAATCGCACTGGATGCGACAGGCGGAAATCAGGCAAAATGTGCCGATCTTTTGGGAATTAATCGCAATACTTTGCGCAAAAAGATTACCGAACTCGATATCGTGGTGACACGCCGACGCAAGCTGATGTAAACCCGCAACAGGCGTTGCCAATTTGGCGCACGCCCCCGGTCAAACGTCAGAGGGAGTGCGGTGGCCAATCCGTGGGTAAACCAATTGTGGAACGGTTCGCTGACATGGCGCACCGGGACAAGGCTCAAGCTGGGTCTTGCGATTGCATTGGTTGTTTTTGCCCCCGTGCTGACAATCGCGACTTATCTGGCGCTGCAACCGATCCGGGGGGATTCCAGTCTGTTGCGCTGGGTTCTTTTGGCAGATTTGATTTATGTGCTGACGCTGGCCGCGCTTGTTCTTTCGCGGATCGCCAGAATGGTCACCGCCCGGCGTGCGCGATCCGCCGGATCAAGGCTGCACCTGCGCCTGACGGCCGTGTTTTCAATCGTCGCCTTGGTGCCCGCTGTTATCGTGGCGTTCTTTGCGATGCTGACGGTCAACCAAGCGCTGGAAGGCTGGTTTTCGGATCGCGTCAGCCGTGCTGTCGCCGCGTCCGAAGCCGCAGCAGTGGCCTATAAGGCAGAACTGGAACGGGGGCTTGCCACGGACACGCGGTTGATTGCCAACGTTCTGAACTTTGAAAAACGCAATCAGGGGCGGCTTGAAGATGGCGAATTGCGCATCTTACTGGAACGTCTGACACCGCAAATCCAACGACCGGTCAAAGAAATTTTCATCGTCAACAATCTGGGGGCGCTGCGGGTCAGGGGGCCCGGCAGTTATGAGTTCTATTTTGACACCCCCACAGTTGATGAATTGACGCGGGCCGCCGACGAATTGGTTCTGATCACGGACATTCCAAATGGTGAAATCCGGTCTCTTGTCCGGCTTGAACCGTTCTTGAACCACTATTTGTATCTAGGCCGGGCGATTGACGCGGATTTGCTGGAACTGTTGAACGAAACCACCGCAACCGCGCAACGGTATCAGCAACTGGAAACGGAACGGGGGCAGGTTCTGTTTGATTTTGCGCTCTTGTATCTGGCGTTTGCGGTGATCTTGATTCTTGCTGCGACTTGGGTGGGGCTGTTGTTCGCAGAAAGACTGGCGCGCCCCATTGGCAGGCTGACGGCCGCCGCCCAACGGGTCGGGGCAGGGGATTTGGACGTGCGTGTCGAAAGCATCGACGGGGATGATGAAATCGCGATGCTGGGCCGGTATTTCAACCAGATGACCCATCAATTGCGAGGCCAGCGTGACCGTCTGGTTGCCACCAATGAACAAACGGAACGCCGCCGCCGATTGTTTGATAGCGTGCTGTCGTCGGTCACATCGGGTGTGATCGGGCTGGATTTGGAAGGGCGCATCACATTCGTGAACCGGTCGGCGCAAAGGGCCCTGTTGATCAAAGACGATGTATCATCCCTTTCTGTCCGCGATATTGTTCCGGAATTCGTGCCACTGTTGAACAGCCTGTCCACGTCCGTGCACGACGTTGTTCAAGGCGATCTGAAGCTGGTGCGCGCAGGCAAACAGGAAAACCTGCTGGTGCGCATTTCAACCCGCGAAGCCGAAGACGGCAGCCGCGAAGGGTTTGTGATCGCGTTTGAAGACGTGACCGATCTGGTCAGCGCGCAACGTTTGGCCGCGTGGGGCGATGTGGCCCGGCGGATTGCGCACGAAATCAAAAACCCGCTGACGCCGATCCAGCTGTCTGCAGAACGTCTGCGGCGCAAATATGCGCCGCTGGTGGGCGCAGAGTCCGATCAGTTGGAGAATCTGACCCAAGTGATCGTGCGTCAAACGAATGACCTACGGCGCATCGTGGATGATTTTTCACGGTTCGCCCGCATGCCTGAACCTGACCGAATGGCGCAAGACGTATCGGCCATTTTGCAAGACGCCGTTCTTTTGCAGGAAAGTGGTTTTCCCAATGTCCGCTTTAAACTGACGATGGATTCAGCCGCGCCCTTTGCAGATGTGGATGCAACACTGTTTGGTCAGGCCCTGACCAATCTGTTGAAAAACGCAGGCGAATCCGTCACCGCACGCACGCAAACCATGCCACTGCCAGCACCGGAAGTGCGCGTGGTGTTACAAGATGACCAACAACGGCTCAAAATTACGATTTCAGACAACGGGCTGGGGCTTCCAGAAGATCGCGCAAAGCTGTTCGAACCTTACGTGACCCACCGCGAAGGGGGCACGGGGCTGGGCCTGCCGATTGTCATGAAGATTATCGAAGATCACGGCGGCGGGCTTACGCTTAAGGACGCGGAACCTTTTGGCATCGGACAAAAGCCCGGGGCGATGGCTGAAATCGTCGTTCAACGCACAACCAAACCAACATCAATCTCTGACAAACAGGGGACGCACTATGGGTGATATTCTGATTGTGGATGACGAACGCGATATTCGCGAACTCATTTCCGATATCTTGAAAGACGAAGGCTACACCACCCGCCTTGCAGGCAATTCTGACAGCGCCATGCGCGAAGTCAAAGACGAAGAACCCGCGCTGATGATCTTGGACATCTGGCTGAAAGACAGCGATATGGACGGGATTGATATCCTTAAGGCAGTGAAACGGGATCACCCCAACATTCCAATCGTGATCATTTCAGGCCACGGCAACGTGGAAATCGCAGTCGCAGCGATCAAGCAAGGCGCCTATGATTTCATCGAAAAGCCATTCAACATTGATCAGCTGCTTGTCGTGATCCGACGCGCGATGGAAGCATCCAAGCTGCGCACGGAAAACCAGTCCCTGAAAAAGAACAAAGACGTTCCGAACGTGATGTTGGGGGATTCCGCGGCGTTTCGAACATTGAAGTCCCAACTGGACAAGGTGACGAAATCCAATGGGCGTGTACTGTTGCGGGGGCCAGCAGGATCCGGCAAGGAATTGGCCGCGAAATATATTCACGCACAGGGCAATCGCGCAGACGCACCCTTTGTAACGATCAATTGCGCCGATCTGGATCCGGAAACGCTGGATGAAACGCTTTTTGGGCGCATGGATGGCAACACGTTGGTCCCAGGCATGCTGCAAAAAGCAGACGGCGGTATCGTCTTTCTGGATGAAGTTGCCGATTTGCCAATGGTGACCCAATCGCGTCTGTTGCGGGTGCTTGTGGATCAAAAATTTCAGCCCGTCGGATCGACAGAAATCACCAAAGTCGATGTCCGCATCATCAGCGCCACAACCCACGATCTGGAACAAGACATCGCGGATGGTCGGTTCCGCGAAGAACTGTTCCATCGTCTGAATGTGGTTCCCATTTTGGTGCCCGGTCTGGAAGAACGCCGCGATGATATCCCAAGACTGGCCGAACAATTCCTGAAAGACATGAACACGGAACAAGGCCTGCCGCGGCGCCGATTGGGCGAAGAGGCCTGCGCGGTTCTGCAATCCATGATCTGGCCCGGGAATGTGCGCCAGCTGAAAAATATGATGGAACGCGCGCTGATCATGGGGGGGACGGATCCAGAAATTGACCCACAGGAATTGCCGCAGTCGGATGCACCCGTTCAACATGATGATGGCAGGGTTGTGCTGTCGGGTGCGTTGGCGTCATTGTCCCTGCGCGAAGCGCGCGAATTGTTTGAACGCGAATACCTGTTGACCCAGATCAACCGGTTTGGCGGCAATATCAGTCGGACGGCCACATTTGTCGGCATGGAACGGTCTGCCTTGCACCGTAAACTGAAATCATTGGGCGTTATCACATCCGCACGATCTGGGTCCCGATTGGCACGACTGGAACCAACCGAAAGCGAATAATTGACGTGCGGATGTGTATCTGTCACAGATTGCGCCTGATTTAGACATTCCAAGGGTGTCCCCCCATGAAAGTCATCATCTGCGGCGCGGGTCAGGTCGGCTGGCAAATCGCACGTCATCTTGCCAATGAAATGAATGATGTGACGGTGGTTGATAACAACCCGGCATTGGTCACGCGGGCCACAGATACTTTGGACGTGCAGGGTATTTCCGGTTTTGCAAGTTACCCCGATATTTTGAAGCGCGCGGGGGCCGATGAAGCGGAAATGATAATTGCCGCCACCCATTCGGACGAAGTGAACATGGTCACCTGTCAGGTGGCCCATTCGATCTTTGGCATTCCACGCAAAATCGCGCGCCTTAGATCACAAAGCTATCTGGATGCGATTTACGCGGATCTGTATCGCCGGGATCACTTGCCCATTGACGTGGTCATCAGCCCGGAAAAAGAAGTGGCAGAAGCGGCGCTGCGGCGGCTTCAAATGCCTGCCGCGTTTGAAACGGCGTTCTTTTTGAATGATACGGCCCAACTGATCGGTCTTTTGATCGACGAAACCTGCCCAATCATACAAACGCCCCTGCGGCAGTTAACGGAACTGTTTTCGACCCTTCGTGCGATTGTTGTAGGGATTCGGCGCGATGGGGCGCTTTTCGCGCCAGAAGCGGGGGATCAACTGTTCCCGGGCGATTCATGTTACGTGTTTGCACACCGCGAAGACGCAAATCGCGTGCTGGAGGTGTTTGGCAAAAGCCGTGAAAAACAGGACCGTGTTTTGGTCATCGGCGGGGGCAACGTCGGGTTGTCCGTCGCACAGACATTGGAAAAACGCACGGATCGCATCCGCACCAAGGTTATCGAACGCAACCGTGCCTGTGCTGAACGCGCGGCTGAAGCGCTGGAAAAAACGATCGTGCTTTATGGCGACGGGCTGGACGTGGGTTTGTTGGAAGAAGCGCAGATTGGACGAACAGACGCTGTTTTGTGCGTTACCGACGATGACAAAACGAACGTTCTGGCGGCCGTCCGGGCCAAATCGAACGGCTGCAAGATGGCGATTTGTTTGATCAATGATCCAACGCTTGTCCCGCTTTTGGATGAACTGAACATCGACGCGCATATCAACCCACGATCCACAACGGTGTCGTCAATCCTGCGGCACATCCGTCATGGGCGTGTGCAGGGTGTGTATTCGATTGGCGACGCGGAGGCGGAAATCATCGAAGCCAAGGTGCTTTCAACCTCCCCCATTGCGGGCAAGGCGATCAAGGATATTGATTTCCCTGAAGGTGTGTTGGTTGGTGCCTTGAAAAAAGGCAATTCGGTCATCCGCCCCACCGGATCCACCAGAATCGAAGAAGGCAACGATGTGGTTATCTTTGCCTTGTCCAAAGACGTTGAACAGGTCGAAGCGCTGCTTCAGGTGTCTGTAGATTTCTTCTGATCACCATGGATCGTTTGCACCGTATCCCTGTTGCGCTTTTGATCACGTTGGGATTTGCCCTGTCGTTTCTGGTTCCGGCCATTGCGGGTTTTGCCACGGGGCATTCTGCGACAGGCCGCATTTTCCTTTATGCGTCTATCCTTGGGTCAGGGTTAAGTGTGGCGGTCATTTTGGCGGTGTCCAATCAACGCTTTGAAGACAGCCGGCGCAATCTGTTGTTGACGCTGTTATTTGTGTTCACGGTTCTGCCCATGGGCCTTGCCATCCCGGTCATGGAAGCCTTGCGAACCACAACCTTCGTCAACGCATATCTGGACATGGTGTCGGCGATCACCACGACGGCCCTGCCAACTTATGAAATGGACCGGATGACCCAACCATTGATCATTTGGCGATCCCTTGTGGCTTGGCTGGGGGCGCTGATCATGTGGGTGTTTGCCTGGACAATTCTGATGCCATTGCGATTGGGCGGTTATGAAATTCTGGCAAAGGAAAACCAAGACCGCGTGGCCGTTGTTGCACAAGTTGGCACCCATGTTGGTTTGACCCGCCGGTTTCTGACCGAACTGGCAACATTCGGTCCATTGTATCTGTCCCTTACGATGCTGTGCTGGTTTGGCCTGACCAGTTCGGGTCTGACACCATATCAGGCCATGATCTTTGCAATGGGGGCAACATCAACGGCCGGATATCTTCCCACGGATGCGGCAGATCTTGGCTTTGGGCAGGAAATACTGATCTTTGCGACGCTGTTTTTTGCGGTATCGCGCCAGTGTTACGGTCAGCGGTTCGGTGTCATGCGGGGCGTCCGGCTTTTCGAAAACTCGGAACTGCGGCTGGCGGTTATGTTGGTTGTCGGGGTCGCCGTGATCCTGTTTGCACGACAATTTGTCGGGGCAGCCACAGTCGACACATCCCGTCACATTGGGGAGGCCGCACAGGCCCTGTGGGGGGGGCTTTTTACAGCACTGTCGTTTCTGACCACAACGGGATACACGTCATTCGGTTGGGATGAAGCACAAAGCTGGTCTGGCCTGTCGAACCCCGCAATTATCTTGATGGCGCTGTCTTTGATCGGGGGGGGTGTCGCCACGACTGCAGGTGGGATCAAACTGTTGCGCATGTCCAGCCTGATGCATCATTCCAGTCGTGAAATCATGCAGCTGGCAGAACCCAAACGCATCATTCCCAATTATGGGGGCGGGTTCGGCGGAAAGATCCAGAACGCGGTCTGGGCATGGGTGTTTTTGATGTCCTTTTTCATGGTTCTGTGTCTGACGCTTTTGGGGCTGGCCTTGAATGGCGCAGATTTCGAAACGGCATTGGTGACCGGAACTGCCGCCCTGACCAATTCGGGTCCGTTGATGTCTGTGGGTGTTGAAAATGGCGTCGATGCGCTGCGTCTGGGATTGTTTTCCAAACTGACTATTATTTTGGCAATGGTACTGGGTCGGGTGGAAACACTGGCCGTGATTGCCCTGATGAATCCAGACATTTGGCGACGTTAGACGCAGACCCGAATTTTTTTGTGGAAAATCAGATAACAACGCCCCATAATTAGCACTCGGGAAAGTGTGTGTGTCCCGAACACGATCTAAAGGACGACCCCAAAATGGCTTCTGACAAACAGAACCTCCAAGATGCATTTCTCAACCACGTTCGCAAAACCAAAATTCCCGTCACGATCTTTTTGATCAACGGGGTGAAGCTTCAGGGCGTCATCACATGGTTTGATAACTTTTGCGTATTGCTGCGCCGTGATGGCCAATCGCAGCTGGTTTACAAAAGCGCGATGTCAACAATCATGCCTGCCCAACCCATCAGCCTGTACGACGGCGAAGAATAGGGTTTCATGGGCGACAGAGAGCTTGGCACCACCCGTGCCTATGTGATCCACCCGGATATCAAAGCAGCGCAAAACAGACGGTCCGCCCAGGATGGGCTGGCCGAAGCTGTTGCGCTGGCGCATGCGTTGCCAGAACTTGATGTTGTGGGCGGCGATGTTGTGCGCCTGCCAAAAGCGCAGGCAGGCAGTTTGTTCGGGTCCGGAAAGATCAAGGAATTGGGCGAACAGTTCGAACAGGATCATATCGATCTTGTGTTGATTGACGGTCCGGTCACCCCTGTGCAGCAGCGCAATCTGGAAAAGGCATGGAACACGAAACTTCTGGACCGGACGGGTTTGATCCTGGAAATCTTTTCGGATCGCGCCCGCACCAGAGAAGGCGTGTTGCAAGTGGAAATGGCCGCGCTCAGCTATCAGCGTACACGGCTGGTGCGTGCGTGGACCCACTTGGAACGGCAGCGCGGTGGACTTGGGTTTGTGGGCGGTCCCGGCGAAACCCAGATCGAAGCAGACCGGCGCGCCATCGACGAACAGCTGACCCGGTTGCGCCGCCAATTGTCAAAGGTCGTGAAGACCCGCGAACTGCACCGATCCGCCCGAGCCAAGGTGCCGTATCCGATTGTAGCGCTTGTGGGCTACACGAATGCGGGCAAATCCACGCTGTTCAACAGAATGACCGGGGCAGATGTGTTTGCAAAAGACATGCTGTTTGCCACGCTGGATCCGACCATGCGGGCCGTGACATTGCCCGATGGCACTGACGTGATCTTGTCTGACACGGTTGGGTTCATCAGTGATCTGCCGACAGAATTGGTCGCATCCTTTCGCGCCACATTGGAAGAGGTCACCGCCGCAGACCTGATCGTGCATGTGCGCGACATTTCCCATCCGGAAACGGAAATTCAGCGTGAAGATGTGGAACAGATTCTGGATGGACTGGGCATCGACGAAGACACCCCCCGATTGGAAATGTGGAACAAGGCGGATCAGCTGGACGCCGACGGCCACGCCTCCGCCCAAAACGCGGCATCACGGCGCAAGGACGTGCACCTGACATCGGCGCTAACGGGCGAAGGGTTGGATTCTTTCTTGGCGGACGTGGCCCGTTTGGTGACGGCCCAAAAGCGCAAAAGCCAGATCGAACTGGCATTTGCGGATGGCAAGGCGCGCGCGTGGCTTTACGATCAGGGCGTTGTGCTGAACGAACGCCAGACCGAAGACGGTATCACTGTGCAGGTTGAGTGGACCGAGCGTCAGTTGCAGCGGTTCCGCCAGATCGGGCAGGGGACAATCGTGTAATCCCAACCCCGCCCGCCCGGGCCAATTCCGGATCAAGGGACATCGGAATATATTCCCCCCGCCGCCAAAGTTCGCCCAGATCGTCATAATACCGCGACAGCGGATGCCCGGATTGACCGGTCGAAATGACAAACACCGAACTGTCCGGGTCGGCAAAGTCATAAACGCCCCGATACCCTGCTGCATGCACGTTCAAAAACGGGTTGGGGCCTGTGCCGATCGTGCGGCCACGCAACAGCGTGTTGTCACCACCCGATGTCGATTGGCGAATGTTCACAAACCATTTCAGCACCGGAACCTTGCCCAGAACGGGATGATCATGGGTGGCTTCATGGGCATCCCCCCACCGCAAGGCAGCCACGTCATTGCCATAACGTTCTGAAAGGGTGATCAGCGCGTCATCCAAAGCCACCCGCGCCATATCTGCACAGGTTTCGACGGGGGCGGATTGCAGTACATCGCACCATTTTGCGGCCCCATCCACGTTGCGAAACGCGCGTTCAATCAGCAGGGGTTCAAGATGCGGATACTCTTCGACCAAGGGACCCAGTTCATCCTGGATCATCCGAATCTGAAGCGCCCGAACCCACGCGGCATAGATCAGCGGTTCCGGCAAATGTTCGCTCATTTCGCCATTCCAGTTCGCCAATAGGTTCAGCGCATTCTGACGCCGTTCCGCCAGTGTGCCCGGTTCGGCCGCTTCTGTCTGAAACCACAAATCGGCGCCAATCAAAGGCAGCAAAGTCCGCGCGGTCGGGGAAACGGTATCAAGTTGCGCTTCGATAAAGCTGTCGCGGGTGTGAACACGCCTGTTCTGCATCAACCGGGCCCACCGCTGAATCCGCTGGGTATCCCCCCAAACGTAAGACAGATGTTCAGGAAATGCGCGGCTGACCGGTTTGTTGTTGGTGTTTCCAAGGATCCCACCAACCGGATCTATGGAGCTGGGATTGACCTCAGGATCAAAGATGCCTTGCCATCTGTTTTCTGCGATCCAGCCGGGCGCAGGCATGCGCCCCCGGGATTGGTGCTGCGGATGGCGATTGGGCAAGGCGCCAATCACCTTTAGCGCGATGCTGTCTTGATCAACCAATGTCAGGTTCTGGGCCGGCGCCACATAGGTTTGCGTTGCCTGCAAGCCTTCTTCGATGCTGCGCGACCGCATCAAATCCATTCCCGCTTCGACGGATGTGTCCTGCCCTGACAGCAGGGTCCAAGACAACGCTGCCACGTGACCATCTGGCGTGACGGCATCAAGATCGTAGTGGCTGCCGGGCAGAACCGGACCGTTGTCTGTCCATGTCAGTTCCAGCGTCACCGGTTGCGCGTCCGCGATTTCAATGATGCTTTGCCGTGTGCGAAACGGCCGGTAACCATTTGGCGTCAAATATTCTTTTGGGTTTTCTGGGTTCAGCTTTTCGATCAGCACATCTTGATCATCGACATAAGAACTGGTCAGCCCCCAACCCAACACATCGGAACGCCCCACCAAGACGACGGGCAACCCGGGGATCGTCCCGCCGATGACGCCGCCGGTTTCAAGTTCAAGCCGCGCCAGATACCAGATTGCAGGCGCAGTCAGCCCCAGATGCGGATCATTGGCCAGAAGAGTACCCGACCGGGCGCTGCGTGATTGTGCGGCCGCCCATGCGTTCGACGCACCGGCCAACCCCCGTTGTTTGAACGGGGATAGGGCATGGGGTTCAACAGATGCAAAACGCGTTTCTTGCCCATCCATGCCCGGAAACAGTGCCGCATATTCCGGCAAATCCAACACGCCTTCACCGGGGGCAGACGGCAGGATATCCCGCAGCCTGTCATTTTCAATTATCAAAGAGGTTCGCGCACGAATGACTTCTTCTTCCAGATGCCCGGACAGTTGCAGCCCCATCAATTTGATCACTGCCACACTGTCGGCGGGTTGCCATGGTGCGATGGCATTGGAAAACAGAAAGAATTCCGGCGCACCACGCCCCAACGCTTCGGAATTGATTTCCGCGATGCGCGCGTTCACACCGTCCGCATAGGCTTGCAACATCGACCGGGTGTCAGGCCGCAACGCACCCACCGATTGGCGCGACAGCGTGTAGATATCCAAGCGCCGGATCAACAGATCGATGGGCAAGGTTTCTGTACCAAACACCTCTGACAGGCGGCCCTGTGCGGTGCGCCGTAACATGGTCATCTGCCACAACCGGTCTTGGGCATGGGCGTATCCCAACCCGAAAAACGTGGCGGCATCCGTTTGGCCAAACACATGCGGCACATTTGCCGTATTGCGGATGATTTCCACGTCGGCAGGCAGTGTCGCAAATTCCAGTTCCGCGTCATAATCCGGGATGGACCGCGACAGAAAAACATACAGCAAGCCCAAAACCACGGCACCCAGCACCAGCGTGCCAATGGTCAGTCGCAACAACCAAACAAACAGTCTTTCCATGGATGGTCCTTTGATTGACGTGAAGGCTTCAAACGATAGGTTGCACCCAGATAAACGTGAAACTGCAGAAGGGTAAACCCAATGGCGAAACTTAGCTTTCTTGGACTTGGCGTCATGGGCTTTCCGATGGCCGGACATCTGCAAAAGGCAGGTCATGACGTCACTGTCTACAACCGAACAACCGCCAAGGCACAGGCTTGGGTCGACACCTTTGGCGGCCATCATGGCGTCACACCAGCCGAAGCAGCCAAAGGGTCTGATTTCGTGATGGCTTGCGTCGGCAACGATGACGATCTTCGGTCGGTGTGTCTTGGCGACGACGGGGCATTTGCATCCATGCAGCCGGGTTCAACCTTTGTCGATCACACCACGGTATCCGCAAAAGTGACGCGTGAACTTCATCAGGCTGCCGCAGACAAGGGCATCGGTTTCGTAGACGCACCCGTTTCTGGCGGGCAGGCGGGTGCCGAAAACGCGCAATTAGGAATCATGTGCGGCGGGGATGCAGACATTTATGAAAAGGCCGAACCCATTATGGCAATTTATGCCAAGGCATGTCGCCGCATGGGGGACAGCGGGGCCGGTCAACTGACAAAGATGGTCAACCAGATTTGCATTGCCGGGCTATTGCAGGGATTGTCAGAAGGGCTGCACTTTGCCGAAAAGGCCGGATTGAACGGCAAAGACGTGGTCGAAGTCATTTCCCAAGGCGCAGCAGGATCGTGGCAAATGTCGAACCGCACAGAAACCATGGTGGACGATACCTATGATTTCGGTTTCGCAGTCGACTGGATGCGCAAGGATCTGGGGATTTGCCTGTCGACGGCCGATGAAAATGGGGCAAGCCTGCCTGTCACGGCGATGGTCGATCAGTTTTACAAAGATGTGCAGAACCTTGGCGGCGGGCGCTGGGATACCTCCAGCCTGATCCGCCGCCTGCGCGCTTTGTCTTGATGCGCTAGGGGATGATCCTGGAATATTTGATGCCTTCCAGGGTCGCCCCAACGCGGAACCCGGCCTGACCAAACACAACGGCAATCACGGGGGCCAGTGATGTTGTGGTTTCGGCTTTCAATTCATCCCCTTGGGACGAAATCGCATATTCAATGTTTGCGCTTGCGGCCCATCCATCAGACCGTCGGAAATCCTGAAGCGCATCCTGTGTCATGAAAAACAGGACGCTGGAATACTGCGATGCGCCGATCTGCAGCCCAGTGCTGGCTGATGTGGACGAATAGTAATCGACCGTGGTGCGCCCAATGCGCAGCGCCCCGCGTCCGTATCCACCGCCAAAGCCAAACCCAACTTCGGTGATCAAGGGCATGACCAACATGCCATTTGCATTATCTACCAAATTCTGAGTGCCGGGGTAACGCCGCAGCATTTCTGCCAATGTCACGTCAACCCGGGCATCAATCTTTGCCGCACCATTGCTGCCAACGCCATTTGCGCAAGCACCCAAAGCCCCAAAGCCGACCGCCCCAAGGGCAAATGCCCGTCTGTTTATCAAAGTCATCACTATCGCCTGTCGTGTGCCGGTTGGTCCCGGTCTGATGCACGCAGTCTAACGCCCGCAGCAGGCGCAGTCACCAAAAAGGTTACGCACCCAGCAAACGCGCAGCCCTTGGCGCAAAATAGGTTAGAATTCCGTCGCATCCGGCACGTTTGAACGCCATCAGACTTTCCAGCATGACCTTGTCACCGTCCAGCCACCCGTTTGCGGCGGCAGCTTGCAGCATCGCGTATTCGCCAGATACTTGATACGCAAAAGTCGGGACCGAAAATTCCGATTTCACGCGTTGGCAGATATCCAAATACGCCATGCCGGGCTTCACCATCACCATATCAGCGCCTTCCTGAAGATCGCGCTGGATCAACCGCAGGGCTTCGTCGCTGTTGGCGGGATCCATTTGATAGGTGTTCTTGTCCCCCGTCAGCGCCCCGCTTGCGCCAACAGCGTCGCGGAATGGCCCATAAAACGCACTGGAATATTTGGCGGCATACGACAGAATCGTCACGTTGGTGTGTCCTTCGGATTCCAACATCGCGCGCAGCGCGCCAATTCGGCCATCCATCATATCAGACGGGCCAAGGATATCAGCACCGGCTTCCGCCTGTGCCTTGCCCATTTTGACCAATGCTTCGACGGTGCGGTCGTTAACGATCACGCCATTTTCGACAAACCCGTCGTGCCCGTTGATGTTGTAAGGATCCAGCGCAATATCCGTCATGATCGCGATGTCTGGTACCGCATCCTTGATCGCCCGTGTTGCACGGTTGGACAGATTGTCGGGGTTCCACGCTTCGGCGCAGTCTTCGGTTTTTAGCGATGGATCGGTATAGGGAAAAAGGCAAATCGCTGGAATGCCCAAAGCCCAGGCCTGTTTGGCCAAATCCGGCAACCGATCAACGGTGTGGCGCGACACGCCCGGCATGGACGGAATGGGCGTTTCATCATCCACACCATCCATAACAAACACAGGCCAGATGAAATCAGCCGGGGTCAGGGTGTTTTCCCGAACCATATCCCGAAACGCTGGTTTAGACCGCAAACGACGCAGGCGGGTCACAGGATGCGGGGCAATTACAGGGGGATAGGGCATGGGGGTCTCTGTCGTCTGGAACGTGTCAGAAATATGTGACACATGAACCCAGCTTTGCAAAGACCAAGTCGCCCCTTGCCATTCACGCCATGCGGGATAGGACATAGACGCAAAAGCGGGGCAGCGATGATCATCGACAATCTGGAATTTTCGGCCTTTAGCAGCGTGTGGTTCTGGCTGCTGATGGTCGCTCAATGGGGCGTGATCCTGTTGCGGCCCATGGGGATCCCGGTTGATTTGTTCCGTGACGGTCAAGCGGCAGATTTTGACACCATGATCGCACTTCAGGTGCGACGCCATACGTCCGACTGGCCGATCTGGGCGATTGCCGCGATGTGGTGTGGCGTCACGACACTGATCATGGTGGCAGGCTTGTACCAGTTGGAAATCGCGTTTGCCGGGTTGTTCTTGGTCTTGCCATGGCTGTGGACCCAGTTCATGGCCCGTCGCGCAGCACGGCATTTGGACGCCACAGGGTGCGAAAATCCGGGCAAGGTTTTGGGGCGGCTGAATTTCTGGAATCAGATTCTGGGCCTGATCGTGTTTTTCCTTGCGTCTTTTGTTGGAATTTTCTTTGTCACCCCGTTCATCGGTTGACACCCGGCGACGCTGGCGTACCTGACGCCCTATGACCCAAAAGCATCTGACACTAAGCGGCGCACCCGAAGGGTTTGACGCCCTTGCGCTGAAAGCCGAACTGGCAAAATCCGGACAGGTGGTTCACATCGCCCGCGATGCCAAACGGTTGGCGGCCATGCGCGACGCGCTGGCGTTTTTTGCGCCTGATGTCACGGTGTTGGAATTTCCGGGTTGGGATTGTCTTCCCTATGACCGCGTGTCGCCAAATTCTGATATCTCAGCGACCCGCATGGCCGTCCTTGCCACATTGGCGCAGGGGATTGGTCACGGAACGGTGCTGCTGACGACCCTGCCTGCGGCCACGCAAAAAGTGCCGGCGCGGTCCGTTCTTCGGACCACTGCGTTTCAGGCCGCGGTCGAGTCTCAGGTCGATGAAAAAGCTTTGCGGGAATTTCTGGTGCGGATGGGGTTTGTACAAACGCCCACGGTCATGGAACCCGGCGATTATGCGGTTCGGGGCGGGATCATCGATATTTTCGCACCGGGTCAAACCGGGCCCATTCGGTTGGATTTCTTTGGCGATGTGCTGGATGGGATCCGCCAATTTGATCCTGAAACGCAGCGCACGACGGCCAAGTTGGACCGGATCGAACTGGCCCCCGTCAGTGAAGTGATCCTTGATCCAGGTGCAATCACGCGGTTTCGCCAGAATTACAGGATCGAATTCGGTGCAGCCGGGGGTGATGATCCCCTGTACGAAGCGGTTTCAGCCGGCCGCAAACAGCAGGGTATGGAACATTGGCTGCCGTTTTTCCACGAAACGCTGGAAACGCTGTTTGATTACGTGCCCGATGCCGCGATTGTTTTGGATGATCAGGTGGAAGCGGTGCGAATGGCCCGTTGGGACGGCATTGCTGATCAATACGATGCGCGCAAAACGGCATTGGCTGAAAAAGGGCGGCTGGATTCCGTTTACAAACCCATCGCACCGGACCAGCTGTATCTGGATGAACCAGCATGGACGACCGCCTTGGCTGGCCACCGGGTCGTAAAGCTTGTCGCGTTGCCGCAACCCACCGGGGCCACAGTTCTGGACGCAGGCGCCCGGATTGCCCGTAACTTTGCCCCGGAACGGCAAAACGAAAACATCAGCCTTTTTGGAACGGTGGCGCAATTTGTGATGCAGCATTTGGGCAAAAAGCCGGTGCTGATCACATCATTTTCAGAAGGTGCGCGCGAACGGCTTGCCGCGCTGTTGGAAGATGAAAAACTGACTGAAACTATCCTGATTTCGGACATGCGCGGCATCAAGGGGCAGGGGCTTTATCTGGCTGTTTGTCCTTTGGAAGCGGGGTTTGAAACCGATGATCTGTATGTGCTGTCAGAACAGGATATCCTGGGCGATCGGCTGATCCGCGCACCGCGCAAACGCAAACGGGCGGAAAACTTTTTGACGGAAACGCAGTCACTGTCCCCCGGTGATCTGGTTGTTCATGTCGATCATGGGGTGGGCCGGTTCAAAGGGTTGGAAGTTGTGACTGCCGCGGGCGCGCCGCACGAATGCCTGCTGCTGGAATATGCCGAACAATCAAAGCTGTACCTGCCGGTCGAAAACATCGAACTTTTGTCCCGTTACGGCCACGACGAAGGCCTGTTGGACAAACTGGGCGGCGGGGCGTGGCAGTCCAAGAAAGCCCGCCTGAAAGAACGCATTCGCGAAATGGCCGAACGGCTGATCCGGATCGCCGCCGAACGGGCATTGCGCAAGGCACCGATGATTGATCCCCCACCCGGCATGTGGGATGCATTCTGTGCCCGCTTTCCCTACACAGAAACCGACGATCAGCTGTCTGCCATTGAAGCCGTTGTTGACGATCTGACCGCCGGCACGCCAATGGATCGGTTGGTGTGCGGTGACGTGGGCTTTGGCAAGACAGAGGTCGCGATGCGCGCTGCTTTCATTGCGGCGATGTCTGGCCTACAGGTGGCCGTTATTGCGCCAACAACCCTTTTGGCACGCCAGCACGCCAAATCATTTATGGAACGATTTCGCGGATTTCCGTTGGAAGTCAGGCAGTTGTCACGTTTTGTGGGCACAAAAGATGCCAATGCCACACGCGACGGTCTGGCCCGTGGTACCGTTGATATCGTTGTGGGCACCCACGCGGTGCTGGCAAAACAGGTCCGGTTTCAAAATTTGGGGCTTTTGATCATCGATGAAGAACAACGGTTTGGCGTCGGCCACAAAGAACGGCTGAAGGAATTGCGGTCTGACATCCATGTGTTGACGCTGACGGCCACCCCCATTCCGCGCACGCTTCAACTTTCGCTGTCCGGTGTGCGGGATCTGTCGATCATCGGAACACCGCCTGTCGATCGATTGGCCATCCGCACCTATGTCAGCGAATTTGATTCCGTCACAATTCGCGAAGCGTTCCTGCGCGAACGTTATCGTGGGGGGCAGTCGTTTCTTGTTGTGCCCCGCATCAGCGATATTCCGGAAATGGAAGAATTCTTGCGCGAACAGGTGCCAGAAGTCAGCTTTGTCGTGGCGCACGGTCAGATGGCAGCGGGCGAACTGGATGACCGGATGAACGCCTTTTACGATGGGAAATACGACGTTCTGCTGGCGACCACGATTGTTGAATCGGGTCTGGATATTCCGACGGCCAACACGATGGTCATCCACCGCGCAGATATGTTTGGCCTTTCACAGCTTTACCAAATTCGCGGGCGCGTCGGTCGTTCCAAGACACGCGCGTTCGCTTATTTGACGACGAAACCCCGGGCGAAGCTGACACCCACTGCGGAAAAGCGGCTGCGTGTTTTGGGATCGCTGGACAGTTTGGGGGCCGGTTTCACGCTTGCGTCCCAGGATCTGGACATTCGCGGGGCGGGAAACCTGTTGGGCGAAGAACAATCCGGCCAGATGCGTGATGTTGGGTATGAATTGTATCAGCAAATGCTGGAAGACGCCGTGGCGCGGATCAAATCGGGCGAACTGGAAGCCAATCTGGACAACGATCAATGGGCCCCACAGATCAACCTTGGGGTATCGGTGTTGATCCCGGACGCCTATGTGCCCGATCTGGACGTTCGGCTGGGATTGTACCGCCGGTTGTCGGGCCTGACGACCAAGGTTGAATTGGAAGGGTTCGCCGCAGAACTGATCGACCGCTTCGGTCCGCTGCCGAAAGAAGTAAATACGCTCCTGCTGGTTGTCCGGATCAAGGCGATGTGCCGCAAGGCGGGGATCGCAAAACTGGATGGCGGACCGAAAGGCGCGACAATCCAGTTTCACAACGACAAATTCGCAAGCCCGAAGGGGTTGGTCGAATTTATCGAAGATCAGCGCGGATTGGCCAAGGTCAAAGACAACAAAATCGTTATCCGCCGGGATTGGGCGAAAACGTCAGACAAGATCAAAGGTGCCTTTGCCATTGCAAAGGACCTGGCCGCGAAAGTTGCAGAAACGAAAAAGGAAAAGGCTGGCTAGCTGCCTTCGGCGGCAAGTTGGCCCTGCAATTCCGCAATCACATCTTTCCAAAGCGATGCGGGCTGTGCACCCGGAACCGCATGTTGGCCCGCCACGATAAACGTCGGCACGGAATTTACACCCTTTTCGCGGGCGTTCGCATCCCGATCCCGCACCATTTGTGCGTCTTCTTCGGTATCCAGCAATTTGCGCACCAGCGCCGCATCCATCGCAGCCGAATCCGCGATATCGGCTAGGACATCCTTGTCCCCGATATCGCGTCCTTCGCAGAAATAGGCCGTGAACAAGGCATCGACGACCGGCCCCTGATCCCCTTCGATCCCGGCCCAATGGATCAAACGGTGGGCATCGACGGTGTTGGGTGTACGCTTCATCGCTGCAAAATCAATCGGCAGGCCCAGGTTTTGCGCGTGTTGTTCGATCTGGGAATAGACGCGCACTGCGCCATCTTTGCCGCCAAACTTGCGTTCCAGATAGTCGCGCCGATCCATACCGCCTGCAGGCATTTCCGGGTTCAGCTGAAACGGGTGCCATTCAATTGCAAAAGGGTGATCCCCGATTTCGGTCAATGCCTGATCCAGCTGCGTCTTCCCGATATAGCACCACGGGCAAATCGGGTCTGACAGGATATCCAGTTTGATCATTCGGGCCTCCACAAGCCGGGCAGGGCGCGTCGATCCAGTTTGCCATTTGCCGTTCGCGGCAGGGCGTCCACACGCTGATAAAATCTGGGCTGCTTGTACGGGGCAAGATGCTGGTGTGCAAACCGATTGACGGTTTCATGGTCAACGTCTTGATCCGACACATAAAAGCAGCCGATGATCGTGGTGTTTTCTTTCACCGCAACCTCTGCCACGGCGACGTCGCTTATGGCGGGATATTGGGACAGCGCATCTTCGATTTCCATGGGGCTGACGCGAAAACCGCCCGCATTCAACAGCCCCCCCGTGCGTGCCAAAAACTGAACGGTTGTTCCGTTGGTTTTGCCCAGATCCTGCGTCACAAACCAGCCATTCTTCAGCGGCAAATCCATCGCACCGTCGGTCATGTATCCCAACATCAACCCCGGATCCCGGCCATCGATTGCGATGTGCTGATCATCCGTTATCCCGATCCGACGCCCGGTCTGTGGCATCAAACCGGGCGCTTGGGTTGGACGGTCTGACAAAAAGGTCGAACATTCGGTCATACCGTATGCCTCTGCTAAGGGTGTGCCCGTTGCCTTTGTCCAAGCCTGCCGGATTGCGGACGGCAGCTTATCACCGGCGGCCAACCCCCGGCGCAAATGCGGCAGGGGATGCGGGTCCGTGCGCAGCAGTTGACGAAAAACCCCCGGGGCCGCCGCAAACAGCGTGACATCCTGTGCCGCCAGAACGGCAAAGCTGGGCCGTTGTCCCGGGGCAACAATGGCGGTGGCCCCGGCCGCCCATGGATCCAAAAGGCCTGTGCCCAAGGTGAAGGTCCAATTGAACGCCCCACTGTGGTACAGCCGGTCGGTTTCGCGCAGATCATACCAGTCAGCCCACATCATGCGCCGTGCCCACACGGCCCTGTGCGCGTGCACAACCGGTTTGGGCAGCGCGGATGTTCCAGATGTAAAAACGATATAGCCAGCGGCGTCCGGATCCCCCAATCGCGGGGGCAAATCTCGTGGGGAACCGGCAGTCAAATCAGGCAGGGGCAGATACGGTGGGCGCAGAGTTGGAACAGCAATACCATCTTCGGCCAGCATCCAATCGGGCCGGACCTGTGGCACCATGCGGTCCAATTCAGATTGCGTCAGCGCCGCAGACGTGATGATGGGCACCGCCCCGATCCAGCACAGGGCCAAGAACGAAATCGGAAAACGGCTTGAATTTCCGATCCTTAGAAGAACTTTGTGATCCGGCTGCACGCCCGATTGTTCGAACTGATACGCAGCCCCTTGCACTGCCACCCGGATATCACGATACGACCACGTCGCGTGCCCCACTTCGCACAGGGCGGGTTTGTCCGGATCAACGGCAGCGCCCAACACATACGCGGCCAGATTGAACGGATTTGGGCATTCCGGCGCCGGGCCATGGTCAAGGATCGTCTGCATATCACCGATTACGAAGCGTGACATCTTTGCGCAAGTCGTTGCCGCAGGGTGTTTTCCCCTGCTAAAGGGTAAGGCATGACAAATGACGACCAAACCGCCATCATTCGTATTGCCCGGGAAAGCGGCGATGCCAGCGATGTTCAACCGCTTGATTTGGGCCAGCGCGTCCGTGATCTGCGCAAGGCACGCAATTGGACATTGGAACAAGCCGCCAATCAGGCGGGTCTTGCCCGATCAACCTTGTCAAAGATTGAAAACGGGCAAATGTCGCCAACCTATGACGCGTTGAAAAAACTGGCCACCGGGCTTGAAATTTCAGTGCCCCAACTGTTCACCCCCCCGGTCAAAGGGCAGGTCAATGGGCGTTTGGCCGTCACCAAATCCGAAGAAATGGTCGGCCATCCCACCGCGACGTATGAACATGAATTGATGGCGGCCAGCTTGAAGAAAAAGCAGATGCTGCCCTATCGCGCACAAGTGCGCGCGCGGTCGATGGATGAATTCGACGGTTGGGTCCGGCACGATGGCGAAGAATTCCTGTACGTGCTGACCGGTGTGGTCAAACTGTACACCGAATTTTATGAACCAATTGAAATGCGCCGGGGCGACAGCGCCTATTACGATGCATCCATGGGCCACAATGTGATTTCCGTCAGCACCGAAGATGCAACGATCCTGTGGGTCACATCGCTGGCTTAATCATCCGCAAACAGATAGCGCAGCACAATGTGCGCAACAAAAACGCCAACGATCTGGCAGATTACAAACCCAACCACATGGGCCGGGTTGATCCCGGCGAAGGTGTCTGAAAACAGACGTGCGATGGTCACCGCCGGATTGGCAAAGCTGGTGGATGACGTGTACCAATAGGCCCCTGTGATATACAGGGCGACCAACATCGGCACTGCATCGGGGCGAAACCGCAAGCCGCCAAAAATGACGAACAACAGCCCAAAAGTCGCAACAATTTCGCTGGTCCATTGGGCAGGGCCCGTTCGATCCTTGATCGAAAATTGCAGGATTGTGTCGTCATACATCAGGTGCGTCAACCAAACGCCCAGTATGCCCCCCATGATCTGGACAGGGACATACGCCGCAATTTCACGCGCAGGCATCGCACCGCGCAGATAAAACGCCAATGACACGGCCGGATTGAAATGTGCCCCTGAAATGGGGCCCAGACAGGTGATTAGCACAAAAAGCATACACCCCGTGGCAATCGCATTGGCCAACAAAGCAACGCCCGTGTTTCCGTCAGACAGTGTTTCGCCATAGATCCCGGATCCGATCACAGCCATCAACAGCAGCGCAGTTCCCAATCCTTCGGCCAGAAGTTTGCGCGTCATGCGATACGCCCTGCCTGTTCCAAGCGATCCTTCAGCGGCATCGAAGCATCCATTGCGACAAATGCGTCAGCCCGCCGCGATAGGATATCGTATGCTGTTTGAAATGCATCTTCCCAGTCCGGTTCTGCAGCCTTTGCCGGATCGTCCACACCCCAATGGGCCCGAACCGGCGCCCCCGGCCAAACTGGGCAAACCTCACCCGCTGCCGATCCGCACACCGTGATCACAGCGTCCATCACAGGTGCATCTGACACGCCAAATTCATCCCAGGATTTCGACCGCGCAGCAGCAACATCATAGCCGCGTGTGGTCAACAGACGGATGGATTGCGGGTGCACGACCCCTGTGGGCTGACTGCCCGCAGAAAACGCCGTGACCCCGCGCGCGCGAAGGATATGTTCCAACAAGATGGATCGGGCAGAATTGCCCGTACAAAGGACCAGAATGTTCATGGCCGCCCGAATAGGCGACCATTGTAACAGTTTTGTTATCGTTTAGTCTTCGATCCACCAGACATCCGGCGCGAACCCGATGAAATCGCCGTACATCGGCAGATATTCGGGAAACTTCAGCCGGGAATCGTGGGCAATGCGGCTGACCCGCGCGGAATGGATTGGGATCACGTAACGCCCCGTGATCAGGATTCGATCCAATGCACGGGCGGCGGCACGGAAATCATCCTGACTTGATGAATTCAGCAGACGGTCAATCATCGCTTCTGCCGCGGGGGAATTCATGCCCATCCAGTTGCGCGTGCCGGGGTTTTCAACGCCAGCCGATCCCCAATACAGATTCTGTTCATTGCCCGGGCTAAGCGACAGGCCCCGGCGATAATAGGTCATATCAAAATCGTAGGTGTCCGTGCGTTCCTTGTATTGCGCAGGATCCAGCGTTTCGATGGTCATTTCGATCCCAAGCCGTTCAAGGGCGGTTTTGTAGATATTCATCAATGCAGCATTTTCCGCTGCACCCTGTTTCAGCAGCACTTCGAACTTGAACGGCTGGCCCGTTTGCGCATTCACCAAAACACCGTCTTGCACGGCGTAACCTGCATCTTCCAGCAGACGTGCGGCTGTTCGCATATTTGCGCGGTTGCGTTCGCTGCCGTCAGAGACGGGCAGGGCATAACCATCAATCGCCCCGGGCAGCAATTCATCGGCAAAGGGTTGCAGGAATTCTGCAACGCGGCCTTCGGCAGGGCCAGCGCGCATGCCCAGAACCGAATTCGCGAAATAGCTGGTGATCCGTTCGGACCGTCCGTTTGTATTGATCTGATTGATGAATTCAAAATTGAACGCATGGATCATCGCGTCGCGCACGCGCCAATCTGCGAACATGGGGCGGCGGGTGTTCATGACAAACCCCGTGATACCCGTCGGACGCTGATGGGGGATCACCGATTGGGTGATCCCGCCTTGAACCGCACGCGGGAAATCATAAGCGGTTTCCCATTTATCAGCGTTGCCTTCGCGGTACAGCGACGATTCACCGGCCTTGAAAGCTTCGAATTGGACCGATCCATCCAAATAGAATTCCATCCGGATTTCATCGATGTTTTCTGTGCCCTGACGAAAATTCAGATCCTTGCCCCAATAATCGGGATTGCGGGTCAGTGTCACGTATCGGCCGGGTTCAAAATCTGTGACCACATAGGGCGCAGATGTGATGGGCACATCAGCCAATTCACTGTCGCCAAAATCCTTGTCGGTCCATTGGTCCTTTTTCAGAATGGGGCGCATGCCCGCAATCAGTGCCAATTCGCGATCTTCCACGTTGAATGTGAATTTCACAGACCGCGGTCCGGTTTGTTCCATCGTTTCAATCTTGGCCCAAAGTCCGCGATAGCGGGGGTGGCCAACCGTGCCAAGGGTTTCATAAGACCACATGACATCTTCGATCGTGACCGGCGACCCGTCAGAGAATCGCGCCTCTTCGCGCAGGGTGAATTCGACCCATGACCGATCTTCGGGCGTTTCAATCGATTCGGCCAACAACCCATACAGGCTGAATGGTTCGTCGTAGGATCGCCCCATCAGGCTTTCCACGCCCACGAACCGCAACTGCCACGGCACGGACCCTTTGCGGATGTAAGGGTTCAAAGATGTGAACGTTCCCCCTTCGGCCAAAACGATGGATCCGCCTTTTGGCGCGTCTGGATTCGCATAGGGCAGGGACACAAAATCTGGGGGCAAGGCCGGTTCACCATACATAGCAATGCCATGCTTGGGTTCTGCAAAGGCGATTCCCGCGCAAAAAACGGCTGTTCCCGCTATGGTTGACAATAATGTTTTGAATGGCACCCGATTGTTTGACATATTGCGACAAACGCCCCCTGTGATTGGTTATTTTCATCAACGCTAACGGGCGTTCATCGACTTTTCAAACTTTTAGCTTGGCACCCGGCGTGGGATTGCTTAAGAAATAACTACTGCTCGATAGGTTTCTTGCCTGTATGAAACCTGCCTCAATAACTAACACCCGCCTTGTGCGGGTGTTTTTTTGTGCCTGTCTTATTTGAACCTTCCCCTTGCACTTTGCGTTTGCAGCGAAAACATATGTGCAAACGCAGCAAAGGAACGCGCCATGACACTTGCCGGAAAAACAGCCGTTATCACTGGATCAACATCAGGAATCGGATTGGGCATCGCGCAGGAATTGGCGCGGTCTGGTGCGAATGTGG
Source organism: Planktomarina sp. (assembly GCA_020630595.1). Taxonomy (GTDB): domain Bacteria; phylum Pseudomonadota; class Alphaproteobacteria; order Rhodobacterales; family Rhodobacteraceae; genus Planktomarina. Next base: position 7,845 of record JAHDBC010000002.1, on the reverse strand, counting down.
TTCTGAATTCCTACACCAATGATGACAGCGACCATCAGTTGGCCGAAGAAATCTCCAAAGAAACCGGCACGGCCGCCCGATTTATTTCTGCGGACCTCTCCAAAGGCGACGCTGCGCGTGGCCTGATCGAACAGGCTGGGGCTTGCGACATCCTGATCAACAACGCAGGTGTGCAGCACGTGGCCCCGATTGATGAGTTTCCAGTCGAAAAATGGGATTTCATCATATCGCTTATGTTGAATTCCGTATTCCACACAACGGCCGCGGCCCTGCCGATGATGCGCAAAGCCGGATGGGGCCGGGTGATCAACATATCGTCTGCACACGGGCTGACAGCCAGCCCCTATAAATCCGCCTATGTGGCCGCAAAGCACGGCGTTGTGGGCATGACCAAGGTCGTGGCGTTGGAAACAGCCCAGGAACCCATCACCGCAAACGCGATTTGCCCGGGCTATGTGATGACCCCACTGGTGGAATCGCAGATCCCGGCAACGATGGAAAAATACGGCATGGACCGGGACACGGTGATCAAAGAAGTCATGCTGGAACGCCAGCCGTCCAAGGAATTCGCCACCGTTGCGGAATTGGGTGGCACGGCAGTGTTCTTGTGTTCGGACGCCGCAAAGCAGATCACGGGCACAACCATCAGCGTTGACGGTGGCTGGACAGCCCTGTGATGCGCCGCTTGAACCTTGCGCTGCAAGGCGGCGGGGCACATGGCGCGTTTACGTGGGGTGTTCTGGACCGGCTGTTGCAAGAAGATGATCTGGAAATTGCAGCCATCACCGGAACTTCTGCGGGGGCCTTGAACGGTGCGGCGTTGAAGGCGGGGCTGGTGCAGGGCGGGCGCGAAGCAGCGCGCGAAAATCTGGACTGGCTGTGGCAACAGGTGATGGGCGTCACCGACATGCGCCTGTCGGGCTGGATCGCAGCGCTAACGCCGCCGGGATTGCAACCAATGTTGGAATACACCCCCGGCTATCAGGCGTTCGAGGCAGCAAGCCGCATGATGTCGCCCTATGCTTATGGGCCGTTTTACCAAAACCCGCTGCGCCGGATCGTCGATCAGTTTGCCTATGATGATCTGTGCGGCACGCAAGGCCCCGATCTGTTTGTCTGTGCAACAAACGTTAGAACAGGCAAGGTAAAGGTGTTTGAAAACAGCACCATCTGCACGGATGCCATTCTTGCATCGGCCTGCTTGCCAACCCTGTTTCAAGCGGTCGAACTGGATGGGGAAGCGTATTGGGATGGCGGCTATACCGGCAACCCTGCGCTGTTTCCGCTGTTTCGGGATGACCTGCCGGCGGATGTGCTGATTGTGAACATCAATCCGCTGGAACGCCCCGATATCCCCACATCGCCCCAAGATATCCAGAACCGGATCAACGAAATCAGCTTCAATTCTTCGCTGTTGCGCGAATTGCGCGCGATAGATTTTGTCCAGCGTCTTTTGGATCAAGGGACCATGCAAACCGGGACGATGAAACGGCTGTTCGTCCATATGATCGCTGACGATGACCTGATGCAGCGTTTGTCCGTAGCCTCAAAAATCGTGCCGCAAATCAAAGTGATGCTGGATCTGAAAGCGGCAGGGCAGGCGGCGGCGGACCGTTTCTTGCATGATCATGGCGATAAGATCGGCAATTCCGGCAGCGTCGATTTACGGGCGATGTTTGCCTAGTCTTCGACCAGTTTTTCGTTTGGATACACAAGACCCGCTGAAATAACGAGCTTTGCGGCATCTTCGACTGACATATCAAGTTCGATCACGTCAGATTTCGGGAAAAACAGCAGGAACCCGGATGTGGGGTTCGGCGTGGTCGGAATAAAGACAGACACCAACGGATCAGACAGATCTGGCGCGCGGGCGGCAATTTCCCCTTTGGCGTCGGTGGAAACGAACCCAATCGCCCACATCCCACGCCGCGGGTATTCAACCATGCATGCCTTTTCAAAACTGTTGTCGCGCTGGGAAAAAACGGTTTCGGCAATCTGCTTCACACCGCTGTAAATGGACCGGACGACCGGCATACGATCGACCAAACCTTCGGCCCAGCGAAGGAAAGACCGGCCCAGAAACCCTTTGCCCATCCATCCCACGATAAATGTGAAAACAAGGAACACGATCACGCCGATGCCACGGATATCGAACTGCTGTTCCACTTCGCGCCCCAGCAACTGCTGGATAAACCGATCCGGCTGGTATGCATCCGGGACCAGCGGAAGAACGAAACCATCGATCCAGCCAACGACAGTCCAAATCAGCCAGGCCGTCAAACCAATCGGTGCAATGATGATCAGCCCCGTCAGGAAATTGGATCGCAGGGATGCAATCAATCCGGGGCGTTTGGGCGGTGGCGTCAGTTGGTCCGTCATCGCGGGTTCCTAAAGGCAGTCACTGGCGATGTATCCAACGTGCCCGCGATGTACAAGCGACGGGAACGCCAACGTGATTTCTATTTGTGATCATTGGGGCAAGGTGATTGTTTTTTGATCACTTGTTAGACGGCAGTGCTGCATGGGCCACCGCGATCTGTGCAGCAAGCCGTGCATTGTTGCGGATCAGGGCAATATTTGCGTCCAGCGATTTGCCTTCGGTCGCATCCAGCACCTTGCCCAAAAGATAGGGCGTGGCATCTTTGCCGGTGACACCGTCCCGATCCGCCGCCGCCAATGCCGCATCGATGACCGGCGTGATCTCTGCAACCGGGATTTCGGCAGCCTTTGGGATCGGATTGGCCACAAGGACACCACCCGGATGTGCGTCTTGCGCCCGCAACGCACCAATCCGGGCCAAGGCCACTGGATCATCACAGCGCAGGGGCGATTTCAGCCCGGATGCCCGCGACCAAAAGGCAGGCAATTCATCTTGTCCGACGGTAATCACAGGCACGCCATATGTCTCCAAAACCTCGAGCGTGCGGGGAATGTCCAAAATCGCCTTGGCCCCCGCACAGACCACTGTCACCGGGGTTTGGGCCAATTCGATCAGATCGGCAGACATATCCTGCGTTGCATCATACCCGCGATGCACACCCCCAATGCCACCGGTTGCAAACACCGGAATGCCCGCCAGATGTGCCGCCATCATCGTGGCTGCAACCGTGGTTGATCCGGTTTTCCCCAGCGCCAGCGCATAACTGAAATCGGCTCGCGACAGTTTCAACGCATCCTTGGTTTGGGCTAACCCCGTCAGTTGGGCGGTGTCCAACCCGACGTGTAACACCCCGTCAATGACGGCAATGGTGGCCGGAATGGCCCCATGATCGCGCACGGTCTGTTCCACCAACTGCGCAGTTTCCAGGTTCGCGGGGTAGGGCATCCCGTGCGTAATGATCGTGCTTTCAAGCGCAACAAGGGGCTGGCCTTGATCCAACGCGGTCTGCACGTCTGCGCTGGTTTGAAACGTCCATGTCATTCCGATTTCCCCGAAACATAATTGGCTGCAGTTTGAAGCGCGGTGTTCAACGCAAGTTCGCGCGACGCCCCGCGCAATTCGGCCACGATATGGGCGGCCATGAACGTATCGCCCGCACCGGTCACCCGCGTCACCAAAACCTGAGGGGGGTGGGCACTGACGACGCCATCTGCCGACGCTTCTGCCGCAAGGGCACCGCCGTCGGTGACCGTGGCCCGAAACGCCCCGCGATCCACCAATGCCTGCGCCGCCGCCCGTGCATCAGCGAATTGCGTTTGGCACATCAGGCTGGCTTCTTCCAGATTCACATACAATGTCGCCCGTGATTGCCCCAAAAATGGGATCAACCGTTCGGCCTTTCCAGGGCTGGCGGGGGCAACCCGCAAATCGGCCTGTGCAAACAGGGGCGACCCCGCAATGTCAGACAACACCGCAAGCGTCAGATTGCCGTCCAAGGCAATGGTCCCGGCAAACGGCGCATCCTTGGATCCCAGCGCACCATCAACCAGCGGGCGCAGGATCTTGTCACCCGCGGCTTCCAACGAATGGGCATCCGCGATTGCCGCGATCAGCCCATTTGACCCTTCGACCGCCATGTACTGATCCGTTGGCAGGTCTTCGGACCGATAAAGATGTGTGGTGTTCAGGCCCATTTGATCCAACGCACGGATCAGTTCATCCCCGGCATCATCGCGGCCCACAACAGACAACAGGGCCGGGCTCGCGCCAAACCTGCGCAGGGTCATCGCGATGTTTAGCGCGACGCCACCGGGCAGGCGCGTGATCCGGCCGGGCACATCCGATCCGGCCTGCATGTGGCGGGTGGATCGGCCAATGATGTCCCACAGAACACTGCCGATGCACAAAATATCAGGGTTTTGATCCATAAACCCACATTCCACCGATCTTTCGGCGCTGCAAGCCCTTGCCTTGGTGCGCCACCCATCGTAAGGCACCCGCACTTCGCAGGTGGCGTTTGGGCCAATGGGGGAGACATCCCCAAAGGTCCGCCGGTTGTTCGCATGAACTCAAGGCGCTGCCGAGGCTTAAACCGGAAAGGATATGGCATGGCCGTAGATTTCACCATGCGTCAGCTGCTGGAAGCTGGCGTTCACTTTGGTCACCAAACCCAGCGCTGGAACCCACGGATGGAACAATTCATCTATGGCGACCGCAACGGCATCCACATCATGGACCTGACGCAAACTGTGCCCATGCTGGACGCAGCGTTGAAAGTGATCCAAGACACTGTCGCCCGTGGTGGCCGCGTTCTGTTTGTAGGCACAAAGCGTCAGGCCCAAAAGCCAATCGCTGAAGCCGCAGAAAAATGCGCACAGTATTACATGAACCACCGTTGGTTGGGCGGCACGCTGACAAACTGGCAAACCGTGTCCCAATCCATCAATCGTCTGAAATCCATCGACGAAGCTATGGATGGCGGGGCAGAGGGCCTGACCAAGAAAGAACGTCTGGGCATGGAACGTGACCAGGGCAAACTGCAAGCGTCGCTGGGCGGTATCCGCGAAATGGGCGGCGTGCCTGATCTGTTGTTCGTCATCGATGTCAACAAAGAAGATCTGGCCATCGCAGAAGCCAAAAAACTGGGCATTCCAGTGGTCGCGATCGTGGACACCAACTGTTCGCCAGATGGCATTGATTATGTCATCCCGGGCAACGACGACGCGGCCCGCGCGATTTCGCTGTATTGCGATCTGGCTGCACGCGCCGCCTTGGAAGGCATGACCGCACAATTGGGCAACGCAGGCGTTGATCTGGGTGCCATGGCCGAAGGTCTGGAAGAAGAGGCTGTCGCCGAAGACGCCCCTGCAGAAGCGGCACCCGCCGAAGCCTAAGGCATTCTGGGGCGCAGGACATGCGCCCCACATTCCCCGAAATTAGAACTCTCATAAGAGGAACATCAAAATGGCAATCACTGCTGCATTGGTGAAAGAACTGCGCGAAAAATCCGGCGCAGGCATGATGGACGCGAAAAAAGCGTTGACTGAAAATGATGGCGATATGGAAGCCGCAATGGACTGGTTGCGGACCAAAGGTCTGGCCAAAGCCGCGAAAAAATCCGGCCGCACCGCGGCAGAGGGTTTGGTGGCCGTTGCTGTTGAAGCCGGTAAAGGCGTCGCTGTCGAAGTGAATTCTGAAACCGACTTTGTCGCGAAAAACGCTGACTTTCAGGGCATGGTTGGATCCATTGCAAACGCGGCACTATCAGCCGCCGATGTTGACGCGCTGAAATCATCAGAAGTGGGCGGCAAAACCGTCGACACCATGATCACAGACGCCGTTGCAACCATCGGTGAAAACATGACCCTGCGCCGTATGGCATCATTGGAAGGGACATCTGTCGTATCCTACGTCCACAATGCGGCCACTGGTGGCATGGGCAAAATCGGCGTTCTGGTCGCACTGTCTGGCGACAACGAAGCGTTCGGCAAACAAGTTGCGATGCACGTTGCCGCTGTAAACCCAGCGGCCTTGTCCGAAGCGGACCTGGACCCGGCTGTTGTCGAAAAAGAAAAGCAGGTTCAAATCGATATCGCCAAGGAATCGGGTAAGCCCGATGCCGTCATCGAAAAAATGATCGGTGGCCGGATGAAGAAATTCGTTGCGGAATCCACACTGCTGAACCAGCAATTCGTTGTGAACCCTGATCTGACCGTGGCCAAGGCCGCCGAAGAAGCCGGCGTTGAAATCACAGGTTTCGCACGTCTGGAAGTGGGCGAAGGCATCGAAAAGAAAGAAGAAGATTTCGCAGCAGAAGTCGCCAAAACAATGAAAGGCTGATCAGGCCGTTCATAGGATTGAAAAGGGTGCCGGTTCGGCGCCCTTTTTTTGTTTTCAGAAGGGGGGTGGTGCGGTGCCGCCCGGGAAACCAGCGACACCGCAAAAAGAACCTGGCACAGGTATTTGGGGAAAAATGCCAGTATTCCCAGCATGGCGCAGACTTGAAATCCTGTCCGGCCATCCAAACAGTCGCCACAATCGACAATTGATCGTGACCATGCCGCGGGACACATCCCATTGCACATCAAAAGGTTAGCAAAATGCTGTCTTGCAAAGACAGTCAGGGAAACCGTACCCGAAGCGCTTTGGCCAATCAGTGGATGGTTTCATCCACAAACACCTGATTTTGAAAGGCATGTTTCAAAATGGCTTGCGCCGTGGTTTCGGCCTGTAAAGCCGCACGCGCAAGGCGCAAATGTTTTTCCACTGTCGCAGGCGAAACGCCCAGCAGAACACCCACATCCGCCACGGATTTGCCGTCGCCGATCCAATCCAGCACCTCTTTCTGGCGCCGGGTCAGCGGACGCGATGTTTCATGGGGCAGGGTGCCGCACTTCAGATGCAGCAGCTTGTTCAGCATCTGTATTTCAATGCCATGCTGATCCCAAATGGCGTCCACTTCGTCTTGTGAAAGACCGGCGCGCGCAACCAATGAAATCGCGGCAGCCTGCCTGTCTGACGGGCATTCAAAGCTGATCGTGTACCCCGCAACCACCCCCATAGAGGCATTCAGTTCCATCAATTCACGTTCCCCGGGGGTCAAAAGACCAGCCCGCGCACGATCCTGTGCATAGCGCCATGACTGACACCCCACATGGGTCAGGGCCCATTGCGCCATTGGACCGCGCAGATACCGGGCGTTTTGAAACAAGGCTTCTGCGTAGGGCTGCGCATGATTGGTCAGGATCAGGAAATCTTCCGGAGCACCCACAGACATCCCCGACCGAAACCGGGTCATGCCGTAGATCATCCGGTCAAAGCCAAAGGCGTTCATCTGGTCGCAATGCAAATCCCAAACAGCGTTGATATCGCTGGCATCCAGATAAGCCAGCACCGTCTGGGTCATGACGATCCATTCAGGCGCTGGGACAGGGCATCGATTGCAAACAAATAGCCTTGCAGCCCGAAACCGGCAATTTGCCCAACTGCAACCGCAGCAAGATAGCTTTTGTGACGAAACGGTTCCCGGGCATGGATGTTCGACAGATGCACTTCAACCGTTGGCAGTTCCACAGATGACACAGCATCCATCAACGCGATAGACGTATGTGTGTATGCGCCAGCGTTCAAAACAATGCCATCACAGTCCGCTTTGGCCGCATGGATCGCATCGATCAATGCACCTTCGGAGTTTGATTGAAAACACGCCACATCAATGCCCGCAGCAGCACCATGCGCCACACAAGCGTCTTCCACATCTTTCAACGTGGTGGTGCCATAAACCTCTGGCTGGCGGGTGCCCAACAGATTCAGATTGGGTCCATTGATGACCAGTAGCTTCATACGTCCGTATCCCTTTGATATTTCAGCCTCTAGCAGAGGGGGCAACATCATGGCAACCGGACAGGGTGCAGATCGCGCAATTCAAAACCACATGGATTGACGGTTTTGCAGGACGTCAAAAC
>JAHDBC010000022.1:26357-44099 GCA_020630595.1 Planktomarina sp. | reverse complement strand
GCATTGAAACAACGACCGGCATGTCCGCGCCGCCAATGCCCATGATCAGGTGATAGCCAATGAACAGGGCCAGCAAAGTCAGAAGGATCAGCGTCCAAGACCCGGACCCACCCAAATACATCGCCGCCAGAACCACAGACAGGATCGCCGCAGCCGCATTCAGGTAATGCCCACCGGGCAGTTTGTTTGCACCCGTATCGATCTTGTAATCGATGGATGTGCCCGGGATGGCCAAGCGCCCTGCCAGTTTCGCATAAGCGATGATCGATCCGGTAAAGGTCACTGCCCCGATCCAGATGCCCAGCACCAGTTCGACGCGCAAAATACCGATTTCAACCCCGGTTTTCTTTGCGATCAACTGACCAAAGGCTGACAACCCTTCGTAGGTTTCTGCACCCACTGGGAATTTCGGCAGACCGTATCCCCCCACGGGGTTTGCGGCCCCATCCATCGCGCTAAGCCCTGCGATATAATTGATCATCAGATCCGCATTAAAGCCGACGAAGACTGCCGCCAGACCGACGAGACTGTGCATGAACGCCACCAGTTCCGGCATTTGCGTCATCTGCACACGTGTGGCCAGCTGATAGCCCACATATGCGCCCAACGCGATCAGGATCAGCGACAGCAGCCACAGCCCTGCCCCCGGTCCCATCAGGGTTGCAAGAATGGCAATCGCCATACCGGCAATGCCGTACCATACAGCGCGTTTCGCGCTTTCCTGGCCCGACAGCCCGCCCAGCGACAGGATGAATAGAACGCCCGCAACAGCATAGGCGGCAATGGTAAATCCGTTTTCCATAAGTCTTCTCCGCCGTTTACGATTTCTGGAACATGGCGAGCATGCGCCGTGTCACAAGGAAGCCGCCAAAGATGTTCACAGCCGCCATAAAGACGCCCAGTGCAGCAAGGATGGTGATCAGCGCAGATGTCGATCCGATCTGGATCAAAGCGCCCAAAATGATGATCGACGAAATCGCATTGGTGACCGCCATCAATGGCGTGTGCAGCGAATGCGCAACGTTCCAGATCACCTGGAAACCGATGAACACAGACAGAATGAACACGATGAAATGCTGCATAAAGCTGGCTGGCATGCCCGGGATCATCCCCAGACCCAACAGCAATGCGCCGCCAATGGCCAGCAACCCGACCTGCGTCTTGGTTTGGGCCTTAAAGGCCGCGGCCTCTTCGGCTTTGATTTCTTCGGGCGTTTTTTCAACCACCTTGGCTTTGGGCTGGGCTGCAATCGCAGCAACCTTTGGCGGTGGCGGTGGGAAGGTGATTTCCCCCGCATGGGTCACAGTGGCCCCACGGATCACGTCATCTTCCATGTTGTGGTTCACGGACCCGTCTTTTTCAGGGGTCAGGTCCGTCATCATGTGACGGATGTTCGTGGAATACAGCGTCGATGATTGCGCAGCCATACGGGATGGAAAATCGGTATAGCCGATGATCGTCACGCCGTTGTCGGTGACAATCTTTTCATCCATCACCGTCAGTTTGCAGTTCCCGCCGCGTTCGGCGGCCAGATCAACAATCACGGAACCGGGCTTCATGCTGTCGACCATATCCTTGGTCCACAGTTCCGGCGCATCACGGTTGGGGATCAACGCGGTGGTGATCACGATATCCATTTCAGGGGCCAGTTCGCGGAACTTCGCCAACTGCGCTGCCGCAAATTCTGGGCTGGATACGGCGGCATAACCACCTGTTGCAGCGCCGTCTTGCTGTTCTTCTTCGAAATCAAGGAACACGAATTCCGCGCCCATGGATTCAACCTGTTCGGCCACTTCGGGCCGCACGTCGAACGCGTATGTGATCGCACCCAGCGACGTGGATGTCCCGATGGCCGCAAGACCGGCAACACCCGCACCTACAACCAAAACCTTCGCAGGGGGCACTTTGCCCGCAGCGGTGACCTGCCCGGTAAAGAAGCGGCCAAAGTTGTTGCCGGCTTCGATGACGGCGCGGTAACCCGCGATATTGGCCATGGATGACAGCGCATCCATTTTTTGCGCCCGCGAAATCCGGGGCACCATGTCCATGGCAATGACGTTGGCGCCAATGCCTTTGGCCTGTTCCATCAACGCTTCGTTGGCCGCAGGATAGAAGAACGAAATCAGTGTCTGACCTTCGCGGAAACGCTTCATTTCCGCCGTCGATGGGGGGCGCACCTTAACCACCACATCCGCCGCTTTGGTCAGCGCCGCAGCAGAGGCCGCGATTTCGACGCCCGCGTCTTTGTACAATTTGTCATCGAAGCCAGCAGCAGCACCTGCGCCTTTTTCAATAATGCAGTCATAGCCCAGCTTTTGCAGCTGAAGCGCGCTATCGGGGGTCATCGCAACGCGATTCTCGCCCTCAAACGTTTCTTTTAATGCTCCGATTTTCACGATTTTCGTCCTTTCGCGCGGTTTCTCACCGTTTCCCATGGGTTGCAGACCCGCACCCCCTACCCCGCGCAATAATATTGCGCAACCGCTGCAGTGCAGAATACTTTCGTATACGTCTGTTCCTGCGCGTCAGGTCTTGGCGTTTTGCCCCTGACAGATTAGCCCGAAACCCAAACATGGAAAGGACAGCCCCTTGGCCACAGATTTCGAATGGACCCGCCAACAGTTCACCGCACTGCCGGATGTGATCTATCTGGATGGCAATTCGCTGGGTCTTTTGCCCAAACAGGCCGCCGCACGCGTGGCCCGGACCGTGACAGATGAATGGGGCACAATGGCCATTTCGGGATGGAACCGGGCGGGATGGATGGCGGCGCCGCGCCAACTGGGGGACAGGATCGGGCGATTGATCGGGGCGGAACCGGACCATGTGGTTGTGGGCGATACCCTGTCGATCAAGGTTTATCAGGCCCTTGCGGCCGCCACACGCATGACCGACCGCAAGGTGATTTTGTCTGACACCGGCAACTTCCCATCCGATCTTTACATGGCCGAAGGATTGATCAGCCTGCTTGACGGGTACGAATTGCGCACGGTTGCCCCGGATCAGGTGGCACAGGCCCTGACACCGGATGTGGGCATCCTGATGCTGACAGAGGTGGATTACAGAACCGGGCGTCGTCACGACATGGCGGCGCTGACGCAGGCAGCACAGACCAACGGCACGATCACGGTATGGGATTTGGCCCATTCGGCGGGGGCCACGGATGTGAATGTTTCGGCGGTGGATGCTGATTTCGCGGTGGGGTGCACCTACAAGTTTCTGAACGCCGGGCCCGGTGCGCCAGCGTTTATCTATGTAAATCCCAGACACGCCGACACCGCGCACCCCGCGCTGTCCGGCTGGTTGGGGCACAAGGCCCCGTTTGCCTTTGATCAGGCCTATGCGGCGGGCGATGGGATTGACCGGATGCGGGTGGGAACGCCCCCGGTGATCCAAAATGCCGCCCTGGATGCTGCGCTGGATGTCTGGGATCAGGTGGATATGGCGGATGTGCGCGCCGCATCAATGGCACTTTCGGATCATTTCATTGCCGAAGTGGAAGCCCGCACAAATCAGCTGACCCTTGCATCCCCACGTGATGCAGCCCAACGGGGCAGTCAGGTCAGTTTTCACTTTGCCGAAGGGTATGCCGCGATGCAGGCGGTGATTGCGCGGGGCGTGGTTGGGGATTTCCGTGCGCCTGATATCATGCGCTTTGGCATCACGCCCCTGTACATCACGGCGGATGATCTGACCCGGGCCGCGGAAATCATTGCGGATGTGATTGAACATGATCTGTGGGACCGGCCTGAATACCAAATCCGCAACGCCGTGACCTGAAAATGCGCGCGCTACACGGCCTTGTCAAAGATCCGCTGGTCTTGCCCTGCGACCCACGCGCGCGCGGCATCCCCCAGCGCGTGAAACAAGGGACGTGACACGGGATCAGACCCGGCGTTGTATTCCGGGTGCCATTGCACACCCAGCGCAAACCCGGGGGCGTTATCGATATAAATCGCCTCTGGCGTGCCATCGGGGGCATGGCCATCCACGATAATGCGGTCCCCCGGGACTTTGATCCCTTGGCCGTGCAGCGTGTTCGTGCGCACCACATCCGCCCCGAACAGCCGGGCAAACGGCCCACCCGGCGTCAGCGTCACGTCGTGGCGGAGGGCAAATTTTTCGTCCAGCGTTCCATCGGGCGGCATGCGGTGGTTGTCGCGCCCCGGCAAATCGCGAATTTCCGGGTACAGACTGCCCCCCATGGCAACATTCATTTCCTGAAACCCACGGCAAATTGCCAAAAACGGCTGGCCCCGGCGCACAAGGGCACGGATCAGCGGCAAAGCCAGCCCATCACGGCGTTCATCCATATCCCCGTGGGCTTCTGTCAACGCTTCGCCGTAATGGCGCGGGTGCACGTTCGGACGACCGCCCGTGAACACGAACCCATCACAGACATCCACCAAATCATCGACATTCACCGCATCCGGATCAGCCGGCACCACAAGCGGCACAGCGCCACACACATGGGCGACAGCATCCACATTCATATCCCCAGCCGCAGTGGCCGGATATTCATCATTGATCAGATAGTGATTGCCGATAATGCCAATAACGGGGCGGCGCATGGGACCCTCCTGCCTTTGGGGTTATATATTGCGACTGTCCGATGAACAAAAGGCCAAGACCGTCACAGAGGCCGCGCAAATTTGCACATGCCCAAAAGACAGGCACATGAACCTGCGGATGATCCTGATGTGTTCAAAGGGTTACGGGGCATCGCCCTTGCCCGTGCGCGGTCGGTCGCGGCGGCATTTGTCGGAACAATATTTCACATCGTCCCAAACCTTGGCCCATTTTTTGCGCCAGGTGAATGGGCGGCCACAGGTCAGGCAGTCTTTGTGTGGCAGGTCGGATTTCTTGCGCTGACGGGCCATTACAGATCGAACGACATCTGGCCGCTGTCCTTTTGGGGTTCCGGGTCGCGCGTGAACCCGCGGTCTTTTTTCCGGCTGGCATGTTTTTGCACAATGCCCTGCGCTTCGGCACGGAAAGCATCGCCCTTGCGCACCGCCCAGATTTTGTCGCGCGCCTGTGCTGCGGCGGCCTTTACATCGACGATTGGTGGCGGATAGCCGTCCCAACCGCCGCGCCGCCACGGTTCTTGCAGATAATCATCGGCAATGCCTGCCAATTCCGGCACCCAGCGGCGTGTGAACACACCATCCGGATCCTGATCATACCCCTGTTTGACGGGATTGTAGATTCGCACTGTGTTCATGCCGGTGGTGCCCGATTGCATCTGGGCCTGCGACCAGTGAATGCCCGGTTCGTAATCTGTAAACAGCCGCGCCAGAACCATGCCGCTGTCGCGCCAATCGAGCCATAGATGATAGCTGGCAACCGCCATCAGCATCGACCGCATGCGAAAATTCATCCACCCCGTGTGGTGCAAAAACCGCATGCAGGCATCCACAAACGGCAATCCGGTGCGCCCTTCTGACCATGCCGTCAGACGATCAGGGTCGCTGCCTTGTCGCAGGGATTGATACGCCGAATGCAGACAATGGGTTTCAATGCGCGGTTCATCTTCCAGCTTTTGCATAAAGTGATCGCGCCACGCCAGCCGCGACGTAAACGACGACAACGAACCCGCCCACCCATCACGTGTGCCCTTCACTTCGATCTTGCGGGCTGCTGCGGCCCGCGCGGCTTCGCGTCCGGAAATAACCCCGACCGCCAGATAGGGGGACAGCCGCGAACAGGTCCATTCCCCGGCCAATGGGGACGACATATCCTTGCGGTAGGTTCGACCGCGTTCGGTCAAAAACCCGCCCAGCAAAGACATCGCCTGCCCCCGCCCCCCAGTTTGGCGGCCCGGACAGGGGTCATCCACAAGCCCCAGATCCCGCGCTGTTGGCACTGGGCCGGGGTCCAGCGACACCGGGGACAACGATCGGGGCGGTTGGGGCATGGGGCTGCGAACAAAGGATTCGCGCGCGGCGGCCCACCCATCACGGCTGCGCAGGCGCCGCGTGACACCAGATTGGGGCAATTCTTCCCAAATCACACCTTTGTCCCTTGCCCACCGGGCGACGGCGCGGTCACGGTCGAATGTCCACAGGTTTCCGGTTTCTTCGTGGCTGATGATCCGGTCAAAGGGAACGCTGGCGTGGATCGCAGAAAACACGCGGCACACATCGCCCGTGCGCACGATCAACGGCTGGCCCAGCCCGGACAGCGCATCGCGCAGATCACGCAGGCATTCGGCGATGAAATCCCACTGCCGCCCCGATGTATCTGGCAATGCCCAATAGCCCGGTTCCGCCACATAGATGGGAATGACCGGACCGCCCCGGACCATGGCCTGCGCCAGCGCCGGGTGATCAAAAATGCGCAGATCCCGTTTGAACCATAAAAGCGTTGCAGACATGGATCACAGATAAGCGGGAATGCGGTTTGGGCAAATCATTACAGGTCGGTTGATCAAACAAAAAGGCGCACCCACCGGGGGCACGCCTTTCCAGCATGGTGATCCAGATTTGGATTATTCGGCGGCGACCGCTTCGCCCGTGCGGCCATCGATTTGCACTGCGGCGCCTTCGGGCGGCGTGCCGTTTGCAGACAGGAATGCAACGTATCCGAAATACAGCAGTCCCACCGTGACCAGTGCCAATGCGATTCCGCCCAATGGGCCGATGTGGCGTTTGGTTTGTTTTTCAATATTTGTGTCGGGGGCTGACATGTTTTAACCCTTTCATCGTTTGGCCCGCCCAACTGGCAGGGCTTGTAAAACCAACCCATGAACCGACCAAAGGTTCCAACACAGCAAGGATCCCCCATGCGCGACGGAATGGCTGAGACAATTTATCTAAAAGATTACCGCGCGCCGGCCTATTGGGTGGACAGCGTCGAGCTGGACTTTTCGCTTGATCCCCAAGCGACGCGCGTGCGGTCAAAAATCATGTTCCGCCCAAACCCCGATGCGCCGGGTCCATTTGGCCTGGATGGCACCCATATGACGCTGATCAGCGCCACGATCGACGGCCAACCCGTGCAGCCAACGGTGACCGATCGGGGGCTGACCTGTGATGTGCCCGCCGGTCCGTTCTGCTGGGAGTCAGAAGTTGAAATCAACCCATCGGCCAACACCGCGCTCGAAGGCCTTTACATGTCGAACGGCATGTATTGCACCCAATGCGAAGCCGAAGGGTTTCGCCGGATCACCTATTATCCGGATCGCCCGGATGTGATGGCCCCGTTCAAAGTGCGCATCACGGGTGACCCACCAGTGTTGTTGTCGAACGGCAACCCCGGCGCATCGGGGGATGGCTGGGCCGAATGGGATGATCCATGGCCGAAACCGGCATATCTGTTTGCGCTTGTGGCCGGTGATCTGCATGCGCACCCCGGGCAATTCACAACCTGCACCGGGCGCGATGTGGCGCTGAACATCTATGTGCGCGATGGGGATCAGGACAAATGTGAATTCGCGATGGATGCGTTGATTGCATCCATGAAGTGGGACGAAGATGTATACGGCCGCGCCTATGATCTGGACGTGTTCAACATTGTTGCCGTGGATGATTTCAACATGGGGGCCATGGAAAACAAGGGCTTGAACATTTTCAACTCCTCTGCCGTTTTGGCCAACCCACAGACCGCGACAGATGCAAATTTCGAACGGATCGAAGCAATCATCGCCCATGAATATTTCCACAACTGGACCGGCAACCGCATCACCTGCCGTGACTGGTTCCAATTGTGCCTGAAAGAAGGGTTGACGGTTTTCCGCGATCAGCAGTTCAGCGCAGATTTGCGATCGGCCCCGGTGCGCCGGATCGAAGATGTGCAAATGTTGCGGTCGCGCCAATTCCGCGAAGACGCAGGCCCCTTGGCACATCCCGTGCGGCCCGAAAGTTTCGTGGAAATCAACAATTTCTATACGGCCACAGTCTATGAAAAAGGGGCTGAACTGATCGGGATGTTAAAGCGGCTGGTGGGCGATGATGTCTACGGGCAAGCGTTGACCCTGTATTTTGATCGCCATGATGGGCAAGCCTGCACCATCGAAGATTGGTTCAAAGTATTCGAAGATGCGTCTGGCCGGGATCTGGGCCAGTTCAAACGCTGGTACAGCCAAGCGGGAACGCCGCGCCTGTCATATTCCGAAGATTTCAAGGATGGCACCTATACGCTGACCCTGTCCCAAACCACGCCCCCCACCCCGGGACAGGATGAAAAACAGCCGCTTGTCATCCCGGTGGCCGTTGGTCTGTTGGATCAAGACGGCAAGGACCTGATCGGCACCCAGGTTTTGGAAATGACGCAGGCGCAGCAGACATTCAGCTTTGACGGGATTGCCGCAAAACCCACGCTGTCCCTGCTGCGGGGGTTTTCCGCCCCTGTGATCGTGACCCATCAACACAGCATGGATGAAAAACTGTTCCTGTTGGCCCATGACACGGATGCCTTCAATCGCTGGGACGCCGGGCGCAGTCTGGGGCGCGATATCGTGATCGCGATGATCGCGGAAAACACCCCTGCCCCGGATCGGTATCTGGCAGCGCTTGGTGATCTGGCGCAGGATGCGTCCCTTGACCCGGCCTTCCGGGCGTTGTGCCTTGCTGCGCCGGGTCAGGATGACATTGCCCAAACGCTGGCAGATGCGGGGCACACGCCCGATCCGACCCAAATCTGGCTGGCCGTTGAAACGCTGCGCCACCAATTGGCCCAATCCATGCAGGATGCCTTGCCCGCGCTTTATGCCGCCCATCAGGTCAGCGGCCCTTACCGCCCCGACGCGGCAGATTGCGGCCACCGGGCTTTGGGAAATACGGTTTTGGGGCTGGTGTCAAAACTGGATGGGGGCCAACAGGCACAGGCCCAATTCGACGCCGCCACCAATATGACCCAGCAGTTTGCGGCCCTTGGCAATCTGGTGTCCGCGGGCAAAGGCCACGATGCGCTGTCGGCATTTTATGACCAATGGGCCCACGAACGGCTGGTGATCGACAAATGGTTCGGCTTGCAGGTCAGCCGATGCAGACCAACAGATGCCGCCGCCATTGCGGCTGATCTGGTGGCCCATCCTGATTTCACGCTGAAAAACCCCAATCGGTTTCGCGCCCTGTTTGGCGCATTGGCCATGACACCTGCGGCTTTTCATGACCCAACAGGCGCGTCTTATGCCCTGCTGACAGACAATCTGATCACGCTGGATGGGCTTAATCCGCAACTGGCCGCCCGCATGATCACGGTTTTTGAAAGCTGGAAACGGTATGACACAGGCCGGCAAGCGAAAATCACCCAAAACCTGAAACGGTTGCAGGATCATGCCGGCCTGTCGCGCAATACTGCGGAAATGGTGGACCGTATCTTGCAGCCCTAATCGTGGTCGGTCGATGTGGAACCAAACGCGGGCGTCGGGGGTTTTCACGCGAACCCGGCGTCTGTGTTGCGATCTGTTGTCATGAAACCTTCGTCTGCACGACACGCCGATGTTACATGCGCATGATGAAAGGATCCCATGAAAGACCGGATCGACCCCCTGATTTTGGAACGCGCGCCATGGCTGGCCCATGGATCGCTTTTGGCGCGCATGGCGCGGCTGACATTTGAACGCGCGTTGAAATATGACCGGACGCTTCAGTTGGCCGAAGCTTTTGAACCGATGGATGCCATGACCATCATGGCACATATGCGCCATTTGCTGTGCCAGCGTGTCACGGTGGATGGGGGCTGGCACATCCCGAAACGCGGCGCTGCCCTGATCGTGGCCAACCACCCGACGGGGATTGCAGATGCCGTAATGCTGTCAGCGGCGCTGCAACCGGTACGCGGTGATGCGTTCTATTATGCAAATTCCGATATTCTGCGCGCATTGCCGCAAATGTCGGATGTGATCGCCCCTGTGGAATGGCGCCCCGAACGGCGCAGCCGCGAATCCCTTCGCGCCACAATGGCCTATACCCGCCGTGCCGTTGACGACGGGCGGTTGGGCGTGATCTTCCCATCGGGGCGATTGGCGAAACGCAGGGGTCTGACATTGCGCGAACGCCCATGGATGAATTCTGCCGCAATGATTGCGCGCAAATTTGATCTGCCCATCATCCCGGTCAACATTCAGGCCCGCAATTCCATCCTGTTCTACCTGTTGGATCTGCTGCACCCGACAGTGCGCGATATCACGTTGTTTTATGAAACACTGAACAAGGCCAACACGCCATTTCACATCACCATTGGCCCCGCGATTTCGGCTGCAGATTTGCCCGCCACATCCGATGCCGCGACGGATGTGTTACGCGACATGACCCTGTCACTTGCCCAAGGGCGCGCCACTGCGGCACAGCGCCCCAAAACGCAAAAGCCCCGGCTTGGGTTTGGGGGCTGGGCCCGGATCAGCTAAACCGCTTGCCGCCTGCAGTGGTTGGACGTAGATACAGCCGCGAACACAAAGGTGACAGGTGAACGATGCTGGATCTGACTTACGACGCCCCGAAACCCAAACGCATTGCTGGCGCAAAGCATGACTGGGAACTGGTCATCGGGATGGAAGTCCACGCGCAGGTTTCGACTCATGCAAAGCTGTTTTCCGGTGCCTCTACCGCGTTTGGTGCGGAACCCAATTCCAACGTGGCATTTGTGGACGCGGGCATGCCCGGCATGTTGCCTGTCATCAACGAAGAATGCGTGGCACAGGCGGTGCGCACGGGGCTGGGCCTGAAAGCGGACATCAATCTGTTTTCCGCCTTTGACCGCAAGAATTATTTCTATCCCGACCTGCCGCAGGGCTATCAGATCAGCCAGTTGTATCACCCGATCGTGGGCGAAGGCGAAGTGTTGGTGGAACTGGGCGATGGCACGGCCCGCACCGTGCGCATTGAACGCATCCATCTGGAACAGGACGCCGGAAAATCCGTGCACGACATGGACCCGAATATGACATTCGTGGACCTGAACCGTACAGGCGTCGCCTTGATGGAAATCGTGTCGCGCCCCGATATTCGCGGACCCGAAGAAGCCGCCGCCTATGTCACGAAGCTGCGGCAGGTCATGCGCTATCTTGGGACCTGTGACGGGAACATGCAAAACGGCAACCTGCGGGCTGATGTAAACGTATCGGTCTGTCGCCCCGGCGATTACGAACGGTTTATGGAAACCGGCGATTTCAGCGTGTTGGGCACCCGCCGTGAGATCAAGAACATGAATTCCCTGCGGTTCATTCAGGCCGCCATCATGACCGAAGCGCGGTACCAGATTGGCCTGTTAGAAGACGGCAAAGAGGTTGTGCAGGAAACCGTTCTGTACGACGTCGACAAAGACGAAACCCGGTCCATGCGGTCGAAAGAAGAAGCGCATGATTACCGGTATTTCCCCTGCCCCGATCTGCTGCCGCTGGAAATCGAACAGGATTGGGTCGACGATATCGCCGCCAGCCTGCCCGAACTGCCCGACGCCAAAAAGGCGCGCTTTATGGGTGATTTCGGATTGTCGGATTACGACGCATCCGTGCTGACTGCGGAAACGGATTCTGCCGCCTATTTCGAACAGGTGGCAGGGGCCGCCGGCGACGGAAAGCTGGCCGCCAACTGGGTGATCAACGAATTGTTCGGGCGTCTGAAAAAAGAAGACACCGACATCACCGCAAGCCCCGTGTCCCCTGACCAATTGGCCGGCATCATTGCCCTGATCAAAAACGGCGATATTTCTGGCAAGATCGCGAAAGACCTGTTCGAAATCGTCTATACCGAAGGCGGCGACCCGGCGCAGATCGTCGAAGATCGCGGTATGAAACAGGTCACCGATATGGGCGCCATCGAATCTGCTGTTGACGAAATTATCGCCGCCAATCCCGCACAGGTTGAAAAAGCGAAACAAAACCCGAAACTGGCCGGTTGGTTCGTGGGTCAGGTCATGAAAGCCACGGGCGGAAAGGCCAATCCGAAGGCCGTAAATGACCTTGTTTCAACCAAGTTGGGCATCTGATCTTTGTGGCGCTGATCACCTGTGGTAAGCGTCGCGCAGTTGCGGTCGATGGGTGATTAAGTGAATACGTACGAATATCGGGTGATACCAGCACCCACAAAGGCCAAACGCGGACGCTGGGTCCGCGGTGCTGCCGCGCGGTTTGCGGACCGGCTGGAAGTGATCTTTAATGAAATGGGCGCAGACGGGTGGGAATATGTGCGCACCGATACGCTGCCCAATGAAGAACGGGTTGGGCTGACCCAGAAAACGATCACCTATCGAAACCTGTTGGTGTTTCGCAAAACGATCACACCGCCTGCCCCGGAACCTGTGGCCCCGGCCATTGAAAATCAGGCGGATCGGCCCGTTGCGCTTTTGGCGCCACCCGTGCCGACTGACCTGCCCGTGGCAACCGAAATGCCCGTGGCATCGGAACCGCCTGCGCAGGATGTGACGGCACCGGTTGATACGCCAGATGAACCCCTGCCCGCCGATGACACGACGACAGACGACCACAACCGCACAGACCCGCAAGATGCGGATAAGGCGGCGCAGGCGGATCCTACACCACACAGTGATGCCGCGCTTGATCTGGACGACGACGGGGTGGACGATCTGACCGATGCCGTAGACCCACTGCCCGTCGCAGACAGTGTCGCGGACGCCGACGCCCCCGATGACATTCCCTTCAAAATCGAAGAAAATGACCAAGACGGTGCGGCCGCCGGGTTGGATGATCTGGATGAACCACCCGAAACACCCGAAGATCCCGTGAAATCGCCCATGAACAGCGCGCTTTTGGCCCGGGCCAAAAAGATTTCCGGCACAACGGGCTGACAGTTAGTCGGCCCGATGGGCAGACGGTCTATGCGTCGCTTGAAACCTCAAGGGCCAGCGCATGAATGCGGTCCAGCACTTCTGTCCCGAGGGCGGCGTGAATGGCGCGATGCTGGGCAACGCGGGATTTTCCGGAAAAGGCCCCGGATTGGATGGCCACTTCAAAATGGCTTTCGCCGCCTTCCTGAAACCCTGCATGACCCCGGTGTGCTTCAGACACATCCCGGACCGTCAGCTGTTTCGGGTCAAAGGCGTCTTTCAATTTCGTTTCAATCAACCCACGCATATCGGACATTTTTCAATGCACCCCTTCCATCTGCTGGCGGAAGGTTTATCCTTCGTTGTCCGAGTCGAGCAAGGAGGCAATCATGAACAAAGACGATCCATTCGGTTTCGACATCTCCGTCTCCTCTGCCAAAAAGAAGAATCCGCGCGGTCGGCGCGGGATGTCGGGGGCGTTTGATACCTCAACACGTGTGTGCGAACATTCCGGATGCGAAGAACCCGGAAAATACCGCGCCCCAAAATCACCCGACATTTTGGATGAATTCTTCTGGTTCTGCAAAGACCACGTGCGCGAATACAACAACAAATGGAATTTCTTTGACGGTGCCACCGAAGAAGACATGCAGGCGCAGGTGGACAAGGATCGTGTGTGGGAACGCGACACCAAACCATTTGCGAAAACGGCGGAAGAACGGGCGTGGGCCCGGTTGGGGGTCGATGACGCCCATCAGGTGCTGGGCGGCAACGCGACGCAGAACCCGGGCAAATCAATCACCGGCGCAACCCGCAAACTGCCCGCAACAGAACGCAAGGCACTGGATATTCTGGAAGCCAAGGACCATTGGACCAAGGCTGAAATCCGCAAAGCCTACAAAGGCCTGATCAAAGTGTTGCACCCAGACATGAATGGCGGCGACCGATCACAGGAAGAACAACTGGCAGAAGTCGTGTGGGCCTGGGATCAGATCAAGGACAGCCGGTTGTTTAAGTGATTTGATTGCGCAACACGCGCCATATCAACAGCCCGCCGATGATCCAGATCAGGTTGATCGGTGGGACAACAATATAGATGGTGGCGACCAAAGTCCCTGACATCCATGGGATGCGGATCAAACCAAGCGCTTCAACGGCAGTGCCCGCGATCAGGATGGTCGCAACAGACACCATTGCTGACACGGCAATTGCCTGTCCGGCGCCAACGATCCCCGGGCGCGACATCCATCGCGGCGGGACACAGGCTGAGAGTGCTGTTACCACTGGCAACCCCGCCAAAGACGCAAGCATAATAAAGGCGGATCCCAACCGGAAAGAAAGCGTGGAAAGCGCAAAAATTGCGATCATCGCCATCAGCCAAAACCATCCCATAATGATCGTACGATCTGACATCACTGTTCCCTTACCGACAGTTGCGCCCCTTTGATCATTCAAAAAGGCGCAGATATTGACGGAAGGAACGTGCAGATCTTGCGCAGATCAGGCGGCCCTGAACACCAGACTGGCTCCGTTCAGGCAATGACGTTTGCCTGTCGGTGCAGGACCGTCGCCAAAGATATGACCAAAATGGCTGCCGCAGCGGCGGCAATGGCATTCCGTGCGCACGCGGAACAGTTTGCGGTCGTCCTTGGTGCGGATCGCGTCAGGCTGCGCCTGCCAGAACGATGGCCAGCCCGTACCGCTGTCGTATTTGTGGTCTGATGCATAGACCGCCAGATCACACCCCCGGCAATGATACATCCCATCTTCATAGAATTTATCCAATGGGGACGTGAACGCGCGTTCGGTGCCTTCTTCGCGCATGACATGATATTGCAACGGGGTCAGCATCGCGCGCCATTGCGCATCCGTCCGGGTGACTTCGAAGGCGGCCTGTGCTGGGCCTGCAAATGCGGCGACTGATGCACTGGCGCCCAATCCGATCAACAATTCTCTTCTGTGCATGACACGATCCTTTCGTTCAAATCCTTCGCCCCGAAACTCTCCCTGCTGTTTCGGGGCGAAGCCATGGGTGGGGCCTTATTTCGGCAACAAGACCTTGTTCACCACATGGATGACGCCATTCGACTGATTGACGTCAGAGATGGTCACGAGGGCCGCATTGCCGCTTTCGTCATAGATATAGACATTCGAACCGCGGACTTGTGCGGAAAGTGCATCACCTGACAAAGTGTTGAAGTGATAGAACCCGTCAGATGACGCTTTTGCGCGGCGCATCAGATCTTCGGCCGTGATATTGCCTGACACAACATGGGCCGTCAGAACCTTGACCAGCGTGTCCTTGTTTTCTGGCTGCAACAGCGTTTCCACCGTGCCTGCAGGCAAGGCGGCAAAGGCATCATTCACAGGGGCAAAGACGGTAAATGGGCCGGGGCCCTGCAATGCATCCACAAGGCCAGCGGCCTGAACAGCGGCCACCAATGTGGTGTGATCGGCAGAATTCACTGCGTTTTCAACGATATTCTTGTCTTCAAACATCGGCGCGCCGCCGACCATCGGATTGCCCGTGGCCGCGTGGCCGGCCGCATGCGACAGCGTCCCTGCCATGATCATTGCGCCTGCGGTGATGATTGCTTTGATAGACATGTGTAACTCCTTTTGGGTGCCAAGGATCTGCCTTGGATGCCCGAAGTCACGTTTACGGAACTGTAACAGTTTCGCGGTTTCGTTCACACGTGATCACAGCGACGTGAACGCAACAGCAGCGATGGGTGCGGTTGTGGGTGCGCCGGTGGGTGATCCCCCTTCGGCTTCGATTGTTACAGCGATCAATGCCCCGTCAAAGCTGAAATCACCGGGTACCGTCACACGACGGCGCGGTTCCATAACGCCCAACGACACGGGCGTTCCCCCATCCGGAATGATCCACAATTCGTGGTCGCGCCCATCAGGCAGGGTTTCGGACAGGCTGGAAATCAACACAACGCGTTGATCCACATCCAACCGCACATCAAAATCAATCGTATCTGCCTGTGCGACGGCCTGCACATCATAGAACGGACCCGTCATATAGTTGTAAACGCCGACGCTGGCCGCGACGATCATCGCCACCTGCAAACCGCGCATCATGGGTTTCGCTGTCAGCCAAGCGAACCGGGGCTGGGTGCGGGATGCGCCCAGAAACAGACGTTTGTCGATTTGCGTTTTGACAGATGCAGGCGGCGGTGTGCCATCGCCATCCAGCCCCACCAACCCTTCGGCCCAATCGGCGTAAATGGCGCGCAAGTCCGGGTCGCGTGACAGATCATCTTCGAACCTGCGCACGTCTGATCCAGTCATCAGGCCCATCGCGTATTCGCCCGCACGGGCAATCTTATCGTCGCGGTCTTCGGTCATCGCGACAAACAGTCCTTCAGGCTGATCAGGCTACGGCGCAACCATGTGCGCACAGTGTTCAGGGGAATATCGTAGAAATCTGCCAGATCGGCATAGCTTTCGCCCCCCAGATAGGCGCGTTTCACGGCATCGGCCTTTTGCGCGTCCAGTTCACCCATGCATTGGGCGATCCGGGCCTGTTCACCCTGGGCGATCACACGCGCCTCTGCCCCCGGTGTGGGGTCGCGCAGATCAACGGGCAGATCATCTGCCGCTGTCACGCGGTGGCGGCGCTTGCGGTCAATTGCCACATTACGCGCCACAGTGATCAACCACGTCATCGGGGAAAGGCCATTGACCTGATACATGCCTGCTTTGTTCCAAATTCTGACATAGGCGTCTTGCAGCGCATCTTCGGCCTGCGCCCTATTGCCCAACACACGCAAACAAACCCCAAAAAGTTTCGCAGACGTGCGATCATACAGCAAATCAAAGGCTGCGCGGTCCTTCAGACCGACACGCACCAGCGCATCTTCGATGATGTTCACATCCGACATCGCGTGATATCCCCCGCATCTGGTCCTATCAAATCCGACATGCTGGCGTAAAGAACATTGCGCTTGGTCCTTCCCCTTGCCCTTTGGCGCGATATGTTGCACGGGAACGCGGACAGCGAACAAAGGAATGGCACGATGGCTGACGGAAACCTGAATATGGATATGGACCCGACCGAAGACGTTTCGGTGCGGGAGGTTTTCGGCATCGACACGGACATGAAGGTCAAAGGCTTTGCCGATCGCACGGACCGTGTTCCGGAATTGGACAGCACGTATAAGTTTGATCCCGATACGACCTTGGCGATCCTTGCGGGGTTTTCGCACAATCGCCGTGTCATGATCCAAGGGTATCATGGGACAGGCAAATCCACCCACATCGAACAGGTTGCATCGCGGCTGAATTGGCCCTGCGTGCGCGTGAACCTGGACAGCCATATTTCGCGGATCGACCTGATCGGCAAAGACGCGATCAAACTGAAAGATGGCAAGCAGGTCACTGACTTTCAGGAAGGCATCCTGCCTTGGGCGTTGCGCAATCCCACAGCGATCGTGTTCGACGAATACGATGCGGGCCGCGCGGACGTGATGTTCGTGATCCAGCGCGTTTTGGAAGTGGACGGGAAACTGACCCTTCTGGACCAAAACCAGGTGATCACCCCGCATCCGCATTTCCGCATCTTTGCCACGGCCAACACCGTGGGCTTGGGCGATACGACCGGTCTGTATCACGGCACCCAGCAGATCAACCAAGGCCAGATGGACCGCTGGTCCCTTGTGGCGACACTGAACTATCTGTCGATTGACGCGGAATCCGCGATCATCCTGTCCAAAAATCCGAACTACAACACCGAATCCGGACGCAAAAAGGTCAAGCAGATGGTTACGGTTGCGGATTTGACACGGACCGCATTCATGAACGGCGATCTATCGACCGTCATGTCACCGCGGACCGTTATCGCATGGGCCCAAAACGCCGAAATCTTCCGCGACGTGGGCTATGCCTTCCGCCTGTCGTTCCTGAACAAATGTGATGAATTGGAACGCCAAACCGTCGCAGAATTCTACCAACGCTGCTTTGACGAAGAACTGCCGGAATCGGCGGCCAGCATGAGCATGGGGT
>JAHDBC010000022.1:0-26257 GCA_020630595.1 Planktomarina sp. | reverse complement strand
GCGCAATGACCCAAAACGACAACCCAGCTGATCCGTTCAAAAAGGCCCTGGCAGAGGCGACCAAGGTCATGGCGGACGATCCGGAATTGTCCGTCAGCTATTCCGTGGATCCCCCCGGGGCGTCGAACGAACAAATTCGTCTGCCGCAGGTCAGCCGCCGCATGACGCGTGACGAAGTGTTGTTGGCAAGGGGCACAGCGGATGCTTTGGCGTTGCGTCACAAATTCCACGACGCGGCGACATCAAACAAATACGCCCCCCAAGGGCAAATGGCCCGCGACATTTTTGAAGCCATGGAAACCGCGCGCTGCGAAGCGGTGGGCGCGCGTGCCATGCCGGGCACTGCTGGCAACATCGACGCCAAGATCGCGGACGAAGCGATGCGGCGCGGCTATGGTGACATGCGCACCGCGTCAGAGGCCCCATTGGCCGTCGCGGCCGGATATCTGGTGCGCCATCTGGCGACTGGGCGAGACTTGCCCACCGATGCAGCCAACGTGATGAACCTGTGGCGTGATTTCATCGAAGGCCAATGTGCAGATCTGGGCAATCTGGAAGATGCGCTTCAGGATCAGGCCACATTCGCAAAATTTGCCCGTCAGATGATCGATGATCTGGGCTATGGCGACCAGCTGGGCGATGACCCCGATGGCGAAGACGAAGACTCCGAAGACGACGGCGGCGCAGACGAACAGGAAGAAGATCAACCCGATTCCACGGGGCAAGACGACCAAGACGAAAACGACGACGTCGAAGCCAACCCGGAACAAAGCCAGGAAGAACAGCAGGATGCGCAATCGGCATCTGTCACGCTGGATGACATGGCCGATGTTGAAATGGGGGACGAAGCCGAACTGCCCGATGGCGAAGCGCCGCTGGAACCCCCTGCCCCTCAGCCGATTTCTGAAGCCGATCCGGATTACACGGTTTATACGACCGAATGGGATGAAGAAGTCCGCGCCGAAGATTTGGCCGAAGCGCCTGAATTGGAACGGTTGCGGGCCTATCTGGACCAACAGCTTGAACCCTTAAAGGGCGCGGTATCCCGATTGGCCAACAAGTTGCAGCGCCGTTTGCAGGCGCAACAGAACCGGTCTTGGGAATTTGATCTGGAAGAAGGCACGTTGGATGCGGGTCGTTTGGCCCGGATCGTTGCCAACCCAACGACGCCCCTGTCGTTCAAGGTGGAAAAAGACACCGAATTCCGCGACACCTGTGTGACGCTTTTGCTGGACAATTCCGGGTCCATGCGGGGTCGGCCCATTTCCATTGCTGCGATCTGTGCCGATGTTTTGGCCCGCACGCTGGAACGGTGCAGCGTAAAGGTGGAAATTCTGGGCTTTACCACCCGCGCGTGGAAGGGCGGATTGTCCCGCGAAGAATGGCTGGGCGAAGGCCGCCCCCAAGGCCCCGGTCGCCTGAACGATCTGCGCCACATCATCTACAAGGGGGCCGACAGCCCATGGCGTCGTGCGCGGCCCAATTTGGGCCTGATGATGAAAGAAGGGCTGTTGAAAGAAAACATCGACGGCGAAGCGCTGGAATGGGCGCACCGCCGCATGACCGCACGGCCAGAGGCGCGCAAGATCCTGATGGTGATTTCAGACGGGGCACCGGTGGACGATTCCACATTGTCTGTGAACCCGGCGAATTATCTGGAAAAACACCTGCGCGATGTGATCGCCATGGTCGAAAAGAAAAAGCAGGTTGAACTTTTGGCCATTGGTATCGGCCACGATGTTACGCGCTATTACGACCGGGCGGTTACGATCACAGATGTTGAACAATTGGCTGGGGCCATGACAGAACAGCTGGCTGCCCTGTTTGACAGTGACCCCCGCGCCCGTGCAAAGATCATGGGGCTAAAGAAAGCCAGCTAAATGTTTCAAACCTTTGACGCGACCACCACCCCGGACCAAGGCCCCCCAAGATTGGCGGCGCTGCGCGATTGGATGGCAACGGTCGCGGTCGATGGATTTTTGGTGCCACGGGCAGACAAACATCAAGGTGAATATGTTGCCCCCTGTGACGATCGGTTGGCGTGGCTGACGGGGTTCACCGGGTCCGCCGGGTTTGCCTGTGTGTTGTGCGACCATGCCGGCGTCTTTGTCGATGGGCGTTATCGTCTGCAGGTCCGCGATCAGGTCGCAGATGTGTTCACCCCTGTGCATTGGCCTGAAACAGGGCTTTCCGATTGGTTGAAAGATCACGCCATTCCAACGGCTAAAATCGGGTTTGATCCATGGTTGCACACGGTGTCGGAACTGGAAAAGCTGCGCAAGGCGCTGGCCGGGACGCACATTACGCTGGTGCCCGTGCCCAATGGGATTGACGCGATTTGGGACGATCGACCGGCCCCACCGTCAGCCCCGGCCTTTGCACAGCCCATGGAACGGTCCGGGGAATCATCACGCGATAAAATCGCGCGGCTGGCAAAGACAATCGCAGACAGTGGCCATGCCGCCGCGGTGTTGACCCTGCCAGACAGCATCTGTTGGCTTTTGAATATCCGCGGCCGTGACATTGCCCGCAACCCCATCGTTCAGGCCTTTGCGATCCTGCGCGCAGATGGGCGGGTGGAACTGTTTTCGGATCTGTCCAAATTCGCAGACCTTGGCCCCGACGCGCTGATTGACCAATACGATTGGGATCAGTTTGAAATCCGGCTGACCGCACAGGATGGCACGGTGATGTATGATCCGGGGTCCGCGCCAGTTGCCGTCGCCGATGCCTTGTCCGGAAACGGGGTCAAAGGATGCGATCCATGCGGCTTGCCCAAGGCCTGTAAGAACACGGTGGAAATTCAGGGCGCGCGGGATGCCCATATCCGGGACGGGGCCGCCATGTGCCGCTTTCTGGCGTGGTTGGACGCAGCCGATCAGACCGCGCTGACTGAAATCGATGTGGTCACAGCGTTGGAAGGGTTCCGGCGCGATACGGACGCCTTGTTTGACATCAGCTTTGAAACCATTTCCGGCAGCGGCCCCCATGGGGCCATTGTCCATTACCGCGTGACGCATGACACCAACCGCCCGTTGGATCACAACAGCCTTTTGCTGGTGGACAGTGGGGGGCAATACACTGACGGCACCACCGATATCACGCGCACCATCGCGCTTGGCACGCCCACGGACGACATGCGCCAGTGTTTCACCCGTGTGCTGCAGGGGATGATTGCAGTATCGCGGGCACGGTTCCCCACGGGGCTGGCGGGCCGGGATCTGGATGCGCTGGCACGCGCACCCCTGTGGATGGCAGGGCAGGATTATGACCATGGCACCGGTCATGGGGTCGGCAGTTTTCTGTCTGTCCACGAAGGGCCGCAGCGTTTGTCCCGCGTCAGCACGGAACCGCTGCAACCGGGCATGATCGTGTCAAACGAACCGGGCTATTACCGCGCGGGCGCCTGGGGCATTCGGAT
The DNA here is from genome assembly GCA_020630595.1 of Planktomarina sp. Lineage (GTDB taxonomy): Bacteria > Pseudomonadota > Alphaproteobacteria > Rhodobacterales > Rhodobacteraceae > Planktomarina. Next base: position 22,836 of record JAHDBC010000022.1, on the reverse strand, counting down.
CGAAAACCTGATCGTGGTTCAAGATGCCGCACCGGTCATGGGTGGGGATGACCGCGCGATGCTGGATTTCGAAACGCTGACGTTCGTGCCCATTGACCGACGCCTGATGGACCTTTCGATCCTGACGGCACCGGAACGGGATTGGATCAATACATATCACCAAATGGTGTGGGAAAAGATCAGCCCCCATCTGGATGACGCCACGCAATTGTGGCTGCGTGAGGCTGTCGCACCACTTTGACATGGAACTGTCAGAAAATCTGGCTATCTTGCCGGCTATGACAGATATCAAAATACACCCGCTTCCCGGCACATGGACCGTCCGTGCCGCCGGAGCCGTTATCGCTGAAACCAAGAACGCCCTTGAACTGACCGAAGGCAGCTATACCCCCGTTGTCTATTTCCCGCGTGACGATATCGCGATGGCGTTTCTGGATCAGACAGATCACACCACCACCTGCCCCCACAAAGGGGCGGCGACCTATTTTTCGATCGAAACCAAAAACGGCCCCATCGAAAACGCAGGGTGGAGCTATGAAACCCCCAAAGACGACGTGGCGCAAATTGCGGGCCATATCGCATTTTACCAACACGAAAAGATCACCGTCGAAGAAGTTTAAGAATGTTCTTCTGCGGCCGTCGCTGCCAAGGCACGGTTATAGGCACGCAGGGCGTCCACTTGAAACACCGCCCCCCACAATTCGGGGGGCGCATCTTCGCCCGAAATCGTGACCACGGGCACGAACGCCACGTTTGACTGTTCGAAGATCGGCATGACCTGTTCCAGTGTCGCGTTGCCATCAACGTAAATGCCCTGTTCGATCATTTCCCAACATGTGTCTTCATCCGCCGCACGGGCATCCCCTGTTTGGCGCATGATGCTGCCTACGGAACACAGGGCCAACAAATAGGCCTGCGGCCCCGCGGCCAGGTGGATGTTGCGCCGTTCCAGCTGCGTCAGGAAGAATGATCGGTCCACCATGCGGCTGGCCAGCGCCGTGGACATGGACACAGCCACCATCACGGCAAGGCCCGTTTGCCAATCGCCGGTCAATTCGAACACGATCAATGTCGTTGAAATCGGCGCACCCAGCACCGCCGCCGCAACAGCCCCCATGCCCGCCAATGCATACAGCGTCGCCCCGCCCGACATCGTGGGCAAGATGGATGTGGCCACCAATCCAAATGCCAGCCCGGTCAACGCCCCCATCATCAAGGCCGGGGAAAACACGCCCCCGCCCATGCGCCCTGCCATGGTAATCGCAACAGCCACGCATTTGACGACCGCGTATAATATGACCGTTCCAACGGCCAGTTTTCCGGTCAACGCGTCTGATGTCGTTTCGTAACCGACACCGATGATGTGCGGGAAATAGATTGCAATGATGCCCAGCATCAATCCCGATACCCCGGGGCGCAGCCATCCGGGCATCTGCGTTTTGATCTGCACGCGGTTGGCCATGTCATCGGCCCAGAATATCGTGGTCATCATGGCAACAGCCACCAACCCACACACCAGTCCAAGGATCAAAAACGCAGGCAGTTCCACATAAAACGCCAGTGCCGTTCCCTGGATCAGCGTGAATTCGGTCACATCACCAAATGCCAGCCGCCCGATTACTGTGCCTGCCACAGATGCGATCACAATCGGGGCGAAGGCGTGAACGGCAAAATGGCGCAGGATGACCTCTAACGCGAAAAGGGCCCCGGCAATGGGCGCGTTAAAGCTGGCCGATACGGCCGCCGCAACCGCACAGCCCAACAGATCCCGCCCCGTAACCCCATCCGCGCGGATCAGGTTTGAAATCTTTGTCGCAATGACGCCCGCCAAGTGCACCACTGGCCCTTCGCGGCCTGTGGATCCACCCGTTGACAGGGTGATCAGCGATGCTGCGGCAGATGCCAAACCGGCCCGCGTTTCCACACGACCGTCGTTCATCGCCGCCCCTTCGATCACATCGGCGACGCTGCGCACCCGGCCATCGGGCGTAAAGCGGTTCAAGATCACGCCAACCACCAGACCGCCCACCGTTGGAATGATCAAAATCCAGTACCAAGCCACTGTCTGGGCAAAACTGTAAAGGGCGCGAATATCATCCGTGCCGTATGCCCATGATTGCAGCTGTTCGATGCCCAACCGAAACAAAAGGGCCGCGATGCCAGCACCGATGCCAACCACCAAGGCAAGAAACCAGAACTGCACTTGCGATGGTCCCTGCCTGCGCAAGACCTGCCACGCCTTTTGGCAAGGTTGCACAATCTTATCGACCACAGGGGGCATAGGGCTTTTCCAGTTTCGACTTGGCCCTTAAAACGCTGGCAACAGGGGGCCAACACATGACCATTTCCAGCGCCATTCAGGCTTTGACTTCGCTTTTAGGGGATCAGATCACAACGTCCAAGTCCGATCGTGATCTGCATGGCCGCAGCGAAAGCCATTTTGCGGAAATGCCCCCGGATGCGGTCGTCTATCCGACATCTACGGCGGATGTTTCGGCGATTTTGCGGCTGTGTCACGATCATGATTGCCCTGTCATCGGTTTTGGGGCCGGCACATCGTTAGAAGCACAGACCAGCGCCCTTCGTGGCGGCATTGCGGTGGACTTTAGCAAAATGGCCACTGTGATCGAAGTTCGCGCCGAAGACATGGTCGCACGCGTGCAGCCCGGCATCACCCGCCAAGCCCTGAACGAAGACCTGCGCGCCACGGGTCTGATGTTTCCGGTGGACCCCGGCGCGAACGCATCGCTGGGCGGGATGGCATCGACCCGTGCATCCGGAACAACCGCAGTCCGATACGGCACGATGCGCGACAATGTTCTGGGGTTAGAGGTCGTTTTGGCCGACGGGCAAATCATCCGCACCGGCACTGCTGCGGCCAAATCCTCTGCGGGGTATGATCTGACCGCCCTGTTTGTGGGCGCCGAAGGGACATTGGGCCTGATCACGGAACTGACGTTGAAACTGCACGGCCAACCCGAAGCCACTGCCGCGGCCATCTGCGCCTTCGATGATATGGACGCGGCCGTGACCTGCGTGATGACCACCATTCAATGTGGCATCCCCATGGCGCGGATCGAATTTGTGGACACGGAAACCACACTGGCCTTCAACGCCTATTCAGGCATGTCGATGCCCGCAAAGCCGCATTTGTTGGTGGAATTTCAGGGCAGTGAAGCCAGCGTCGCCGCAGACGCCGCCCAGTTTGGCGCATTGGTGGCAGACCACGGCGGTGGCGATTTCGAATGGGCGACCAAACCCGAAGACCGCAACCGATTGTGGGCCCTGCGCCACAACGGATATTATGCCATCCTTGCATCACGTCCCGGCGCGCGCGCGGTGGTCACCGACCTGTGCGTTCCGATTTCAAAACTGGCACAGGCCGTGGAAGAAACCCGGGCCGACATTGCCGCATCCAACATTCCGGGGCCGATTTTGGGCCATGTGGGCGACGGCAATTTTCACGCGATCCTGCTAATCGATCCCGAACAGCCTGCCGAAAAAGAAACTGCCCTGCACTTGTCGCACTTGATGGTTGAACGCGCGCTTGCCCTGGGCGGGACCGTGACGGGCGAACATGGGGTGGGATTGGGAAAATTGGCCTATATGGCCGCAGAACACGGCGATGCGTGGTCCACCATGGCGACACTGAAGCGCAGCTTTGACCCCAAGAATATTCTGAACCCCGGCAAGCTGGTGCAGATCAACTAAACGGCAGACAACAATTCCTGTGCCGCCGCACGGGCCGCATCCGTGATCGTGTCACCCGAAATCATGCGCGCCACTTCGTCAACGCGCATCGGATCAGTCAGCGGCACAACGGTGGATGTGGTGACATCCCCCAAGGTATGTTTTTCAACCCGCCAATGGGTCGCGCCAAGGGCGGCAACCTGCGGGCTGTGGGTTACAACCAGAACCTGGCCGCCCTGCCCCAGCGCCTTTAACCTGCGGCCCACAGCATCCGCAGTGGCCCCGCCCACACCGCGATCAATTTCATCAAAGATCATCGTGCGATGGGTGTCCTGCCCGGTCAGGCACACTTTCAGCGCCAGCAAAAACCGGCTGAGTTCGCCACCAGATGCAATCTTGTTCAACGGGCCGGCAGGCGCGCCCGGGTTGGTGGCCACGGTAAATGCCACGTCATCCACACCCGATGAACCCGGCGTTCCGGCGGTGATCGTGGTCCGAAAAACCGCGCGTTCCATCTTTAACGGTGCCAGTTCCCGCCCCATGGCCTGATCCAGCGCGGCCCCCGCAGACACGCGGTTCGCGGTCAAATCTGCCGCCGCCTGATCAAAGGCCGCTTGGGCCGCGCGGTGCGCCTTTTCAAGGTCTGCAAGACCCGCTGTCCCTTGATCCAATGTTTCCAGCTTGGCCGCCAGCGCATCTGTCAAAGCGGGCAGATCATCCGCCGCAACCCCGTGTTTGCGCGCCAATGCACGCAAGGCAAACAGCCGTTCTTCTGTTGTTTCCAGATCGTGTGCGTCAAACGACAGGCTATCCAGAAACTGTTCAACCTGCGCCTGCGCGTCGCCGATGGCATTCAGGGCGTCACCAATCGTGGTTAACGGCCCATCCAGCGCGCCATCAACTTGGGCTGCGGCATTTTCAATCCAGCGGCTGGCGTTCGACACCATGCCTTCGGCGCCATCGAAACCCAAAGCCTGATGGGCCTTTGCCACATCATCGCGGATCTTTTCTGCCGCCTGCATCATCCGCCGCCGGGCATCGAGCGTGTTTTCTTCGCCCGCTTCGGGGCCAAATTTCGTAAGTTCCGCCACTGCATGGCGCAGGAAATCTTCTTCTTCGGCAACGGCTGCAATGGCAGACCGGCGGTCGTCGACCGCTTTTCCGGCAGCGGTCATGGACCGCCACGCAGCGCGGCACGCTTCGATCAATCTTTCGTTCTGCGCGAATTCATCCAAAAGCGCGCGATGCGCTTTGACATTCAACAGTCCACGATCATCGTGCTGCCCATGCAGTTCCAACAGCTGTTCACCGATGGCCCGCAACACCTGACCCGATGCGCGGCGGTCGTTGACGAATGCGGTCTTGCGCCCGTCGCGCGTGTTGATGCGGCGCAAAATCAGTTCATCGTCACATTCAAAACCTGCGTCTTCCAAAACCGGGCGCACGGGGTGATCGGGTGCAATATCAAACCATGCGGTCACTTCGCCCTGATCCGCACCCTGGCGTACCAGTTCGGCCCGGCCACGCCAGCCCAGAACAAACCCAAGGCAATCCAACAAAATTGATTTGCCCGCACCGGTTTCGCCCGTCAACACGTTCAAACCGGGCTGAAAGTCCAGATCAAGCTGATCGATGATCAGCATATCGCGAATGGAAACACCGCGCAGCATTGTGGGTTACAACCATTCACCTTTGATCATCTGTCGATAGATCTGCGCCAGCCAGTTGTTGCCCAGAACATCAATCGACAAGCCCTGCCCCGTCAGCAGCGCATAGCTGTCTTCGTACCAGACTGTGCCTTGATAATTGTGCCCCAGAATGGCCCCTGCCGCCTGCGCTTCGGCGTCCAGACCCAGCGAAAGATACGCTTCGACCAGACGGTGCAATGCTTCGGGTGTTTGGGATGTGGTCTGAAAATCTTCGACCACGACCCGAAAACGTTTGATCGACGCAGCATAATGGCCGCGTTTCAGGTAATAGCGCCCGATTTCCATTTCCTTGGCCGCCAGATGGTCAAAGGCCAAATCGAATTTCAAAATCGCATCCTGCGCATATTCGCTGTCAGGGTAGCGTTCGATCACGATCCGCAGCGCCTGAAGCGCCTGAAACGTCAGCCCCTGATCCCGGCCCACTTCATCGATTTGGTCGTAATAGGACAGTGCCAGCAGAAACTGGGCATAGGCCGCGTCTTCATCCGCAGGATAAAAATCAAGATAGCGCTGCGCGGAAGATCGGCTGTTGATGTAATCTTGGTCGCGGTGAAACGCGAAGGCCTGCATAATCAGGCCGCGTTTGGCCCATTCGGAATACGGGTACAGCCGTTCCACTTCGCCAAAATAGAACGCCGCATCGTCCGGCCGGCTGCGCGACAGTTCAAATTCACCCCGGTCAAAGATTTCTTTGGGCGTGTAATTTTCCAGCGGCACCCGTGGGGCATCATTCAATGACCCGCAGGCAGACAGCCCCACCAATAAGATCGCCGCAGCAGACAGATTCGCGATGCGCCCCATTGAATCCAGCCCCCAAATCACTGTTCTAAAGCCGAATAGCACAAGAAGGTTAAAGGCAAAACGATCTGCAGGAATTTTTTGCGCAAACCCGCCGGTTTAGGCAATTTGACGAACGTCGGATGCTGTCACATCCGCGCCGGGCAACCGCGCGGCGGTCTGTGCATCACAGGTGACGTAGCAAAACGCATCCGGTTGATCGAACAGGGCGCGCAGCAGCATGTTTGTCAGCGTATGCCCGGCCTTGTAGCCGTCATAGTGACCCAGAATCGGTGCGCCCGCCAAACTTAGATCACCCAGCGCATCCAGCATTTTATGGCGCACGGGTTCGTCCGAATGGCGCAGACCACCCGGTGACAACACATCAGACCCTTCAAAGACGACGGCGTTTGACAGCGTTCCCCCCAATGCCAGGCCGTTGGCCCACATGGTTTCCACATCGGAATTGCTGCAGAACGTGCGGCTGTCACACAGTTCGTGGACAAAGGCACCATTGGCCAGCGCCAGCGATTTCTTTTGATGCCCAATCGCCGCGTCGGCGAAATCAATTTCGAATGCCATGGTCAGCATGTCATCCGGCGTCAGGCGGGCCCATGCATCATCATTGCCCACGCGCACTTCTTTCAGAATACGGATCGCTTGCACCGGTTCGGATTGTTCAATCACGCCTGCATCAAGGAATGCGGCCACGAATTCATGGGCACTGCCGTCCAGAATAGGCACTTCCGGTCCATCAATTTCCACCAGCGCGTTTGAAATGCCGCATCCGGCCAAACCGGCCATCAGATGTTCAACCGTGGATACGTAAACGCCGTCGTGGTTCACAAGTTTGGTGCATAGGGGGGAATGTTGGGCCAGATCCCAATGGGCAGCCACGAAGGGGTCTTGCCCCGTCACATCCACACGCCGAAACCAAATGCCGGTTTGCACGGGGGCAGGATGTATCCGCAACGTGACCGTTTTCCCAGAGTGGAGACCCACACCAGATAGAACAACCTGTGATTTCAACGTCTTTTGCATGGTTTCCCCTCACCAGTGGCAATAACCTATGCGCTGCCGTCGACGCTGACAATTTTCGACATCACGGTTTGACACAAAATGCGGGAAATCTGCTGAATACAGCGGCGTCTTGGCCTAAGTTACTGAAATACATAATAGAAATGGGCGCCCGGATGGACGCCCACTTGTAACACTTGAAATAAACTGAAACGTCAGTTTGCTTGACGGCGCAAGAACGCAGGGATTTCAACGCGTTCGTCTGCGCTCATTTCCTCTGGATCGTCGTGAAAAGACTGTGGCGCGGGGCGTTCCAGCGATGGTGGTGCCATGCGGCCCCCTGCCCCATTTTCAGTTTTCCCGGTCATCCGCCCGATCAGTGAATTGATCCCGAACCGCCCCCGGTCATCTGGTTCGTTGTCCTGAACTTCCTGTTCAACTGGGGCTGGGCCCGCTGCAGCGCGCAAACGTGCCATCGCCTCTGCCGATGGGGTTCCCAAAGATGGGGCCTTTGGCGCGATGAAACTTGCCGCGGCGGGTTCTTCGGCTTCGACAAACTGTTCGGGTTCATCGTCACCCGGTTGATAGGCTGGTTCTGGGATATCGTCAGACACTGCCGTTTCAACGAACGCCGGTTCCGGTGCGGGTGGGATGAAGGACATTTGACCATCATCTTCTTCGACTTCAGCCACTGGGGTTGGCGCCACGACCAGACGTTCCTGCGGAACAATCGGGGTGCGTTCTTCCATTGGGCGCGCTTCGATGCCGGTCGCGACGACAGACACGCGCATCTGGCCTTCCATGGTTGGATCCATGGTCGATCCGACGATGATGTTTGCGTCTGGGTCCACTTCTTCGCGGATGCGATTGGCGGCTTCGTCCAGTTCAAACAGCGTCAGGTCTGGCCCACCAGTGATGTTGATCAACACGCCACGCGCCCCACGCAGGCTGATTTCATCCAGCAGCGGGTTCGATACGGCTTTGTCGGCGGCCTGAATGGCCCGATCTTCACCAGACGCTTCGCCGGTGCCCATCATTGCCTTGCCCATTTCATCCATCACGGCACGAACATCGGCAAAATCAAGGTTGATCAGACCCGGGCGCACCATCAGGTCAGTCACACCCTTCACACCTTGGTACAGAACGTCATCCGCAAGGCTGAACGCTTCGGTAAAGGTGGTGTTTTCGTTGGCCAGTCGGAACAGGTTCTGGTTCGGAATGATGATCAGCGTATCGACCACCTTTTGCAGTGCCTCTACCCCGTCTTCGGCCTGACGCATGCGTTTTGCGCCTTCGAATTGGAACGGCTTGGTCACAACCCCAACGGTCAGAACACCCAATTCACGGGCGGCCTGCGCGATGATCGGTGCGGCCCCTGTCCCGGTGCCGCCGCCCATACCAGCGGTGATAAAGCACATGTGCGCACCCGCCAGATGATCAACGATGGTTTCAATGCTTTCTTCTGCGGCTGCTGCGCCAACAGTGGCCTTTGCGCCAGCGCCCAAACCTTCGGTGATTTTCACACCCATCTGGACCTTTGCTTCGGCCCGCGATTGCTGCAGGGCCTGTGCATCGGTGTTGGCCACGACAAATTCGACGCCATCCAGCTGCTTTTCAATCATATTATCGACGGCGTTTCCGCCCGCCCCGCCCACACCAAACACGGTGATGCGCGGCTTTAACTCGTCCTGCCCGGGGAGCATCAAATTCAATGTCATCGTTCTGTCCGCCTACGTTATGCCTCTGACCATTGACGTTTTTCGCCATATTATCAGCCACGATATCCCTAAACCTGCCTCAGGTCACGGAAAAAACGCTGCGGCCTACATGATATAGGCTATTTTTTGACCATTTCGTCAGAATTTGGGGGGTCCACACTGAATTTGGGGTCACCAGTTGGTTTTGAACCAATGCAAAGCGCGTTTCAGCGACCGTGCCCCCAGATGAGATTCTGGCAGATCGAAATCCCACCATTCATCCTGTGGATGTGCCGCAAACAGCGTCAGACCGACAGCGGATGAAAACGCGGGCCCCGTTGCGGCCTGCGGAAGGCCCTGCACCCGAATGGGGCGACCCAGCCGGACATTCCGGCCCAAAATACGCGTTGCCAGCCCATCAATCCCGGGAATTTGGCTGCCGCCCCCGGTCAATACGATCTGGCTGCCCTGCAGCTGGTCAAAACCGGAAACATCCAGACGATCCCGCACCGCTTCCAGGATTTCTTCAACCCGGGGGCGAATGATGCCAATCAGTTCAGACCGGCTGACCTGCCTGCGATCATGTTCCCAATCGCCGCTGTCACCCCCCACTTCGATCATTTCGCGGTCGTCCATACCGGTTGCGACAACACCCCCGTAAAAGGTTTTGATGCGTTCGGCAGTTGCCATCGGCACGCGCAGGCCCATGGAAATGTCACCGGTCACATGGTCCCCGCCCATCCGTATGGAATCCGCATAAATCATGTGTTTGCGCAAAAACACCGACAGGCTGGTGGTCCCACCACCCAAATCAATACACGCCGCCCCCAGTTCCTGTTCATCTTCGACCAGCGTTGACAGGGCCGAAACATAGGGCGCGGCAGCAACACCCGCCAGTTCCATGTCGCAGCGTTTTATCGCATAGGACAGATCATGCAGGCTGTCTTCATTGACCGACAGCATATGCAGATCCGTCGCAAGATCGGTCCCTGTCTGGCCCAGCGGATCAGTCAGGCCAGATTTCTGGTCCAACGCAAAATTCACGGGATGGGCATGCAAAACCGCGCGGTTGGATCCGAAATCCGGAACATCGCAGGACGCCAGAACGCGGCCGATATCGGTTTGATCAACCGTATGCCCCATCAGCTCCGTTTGACCCGCAACCCCGTAGGATTTCGGTTCAGCCCCCGACATGCAGGCCACAACATGATCAACCCGGACATTCGCCATTTTCTGCGCGGCCTGAACCGCCGTTCGGATCGCCCGTTCGGTTTCGCCCATGGAATTGATTTCGCCAAACCGCACGCCGCGCGACCGGGTGGTGGCGGCACCGATGACCTTGAACCCCGCATGGCCAGCCAGTGACCCCACATCCCCACCCGCAGCCGTTTGTTGGCTGCCGTCAAACCGAAGGATCAGACAGGCCAGTTTCGATGTGCCGATATCCAGAATGGCAACCACGCCACGCTGAAGGGCGGCATTCCGCATGGTACGCAACGCACGTTGGAACTGACAAAATGCGGTCATTGGGAAAATCCTTCGATCGAATGTCCACGGGCGGCACGCAGCGCGGCCACGGCGCGCGCTTTTAGCCGAATGGTGGGGCGATGGGGGTTGCGGAAATCCACAACAGAAATGTCACGGTCCAAAAGTCCGCGCGATTGATCCAGCACCAAAAGGCGGCGCAGGGCAGTGACAGGATCACGTTCAGGCAGTGAAATCGTCCGGTCGCCGGACAAAACAATGTCCCAACGGCGATCCCCTACCCAGACGAACCCGCGAATGGCATCGGCGATGCCGCCCGTTTCCGCTGCGATCAGGGCCAGGCTGTCCAGTTGCTGTGCAGCGCCTTCCCCCGCCAACAGCGGCAGATCCAGCGCATCGGCGCGGTAAGCTACGGGGCGCAACGCGGCGCCATCAGCACCGATCTGAACCAGACCATCCGGTCCCCGCCACAGGGCGACGGCCGGCTTTTCTGACACGGTCGCCGTGATGATACCGCCCGCAGACAGTTGAAGATGCGCCGTTTCAACAGATGCGATGTCCAGCAACGCAGATCGTTTCTGATCCAAATCCACATCCAACCCGCTAAGCGGCAGCGACAGGTCAAGTGTTTCAACGATTTCTGCCTGCAATGCAGGGCTTGCGCCATAAATTTCAATGCCCGTGATCTGATATTCAGGCCGCGCGGCAACAGCTGTTTGCGCATCGGTTATCATCGCATGAAACCGGCCAAGGGCTGCGTCATTGGACAGGAAGGACAAGACAAGAAACGCCAAAACGAAGGCCGGCAACCCAATTCGCAGCGCGGCGCGAAACAAGGGCGACAACAACCATCGATGAATTTTGTACCCCCACCGCGATGGCGCCGGATCGGCCACAACGCGCGGCGCTGCGTGCAGCGTCGGCGCAGCAGATGGCGCGCGCGAGGGTTGAACGGTTCTGAATTGACCGGCTAGCGATTGCATGATGCGTCCTCCACCAGCCAAGCACACAGATCAGGGAACGACATGCCGCAATGGCCCGCCTGTTCGGGCGACAGGGATGTCGGCGTCATGCCCGGTTGTGTGTTGGTTTCCAGAATGATCAGGCCATCCAGCCCACGGGTGTCATCCCACCGAAAATCGGTGCGTGACATGCCCCGGCATCCCAGCACCTGATGCGCTTTCAGCGCCAGCGCAAGGCAAGCGTCAAAGATGTCTTGCGGAATGTCAGCAGGCACCACATGCCGCGACCCGCCTTGTTTGTATTTTGCATCATAATCATACCATGTATCCGTCAGGATATCCGTCACTGTTAACGCTTTGTCGCCCAGCACAGTGGTCGTCAGTTCGCGACCGGGGGCGAAGGTTTCCACCATGATCATATCGGGCATCGTCGATGCCAAAACCGGTGGGGTGTTCTGTTTGGAATCAACAAGATAAACCCCAACAGACGACCCTTCGTTGTTGGGTTTGATCACATAGGGGGTTGGGATGGGGTGGTCTGATCCCAGATCAGATTTTGCCATAAGAACACTGTCAACGACAGGCAATCCCGCCTGCCGGAACGCGGCTTTGGTGCGTTCTTTGTCCATGGCCAGGGATGACGCCAAAACACCCGAATGTGTGTAAGGCAGGCCCATCCATTCCAGAATGCCCTGAATACACCCGTCTTCACCCCACCGCCCGTGCAGTGCGTTAAAGACCACATCTGGTTTTGCCCCTTGCAGCTGTGCAACCACGTCTGCGCCCGCATCCACTTCGACCACGGAATATCCCGCAGTGCGCAGTGCCGTTGCGCATTCGTGACCAGATGACAGGGAAACCTCGCGTTCCGCAGAGGGACCACCCATCAATACAGCCACAGTTTTGGGAGCCCTGCTCGACTGACCCACTGTTCTGCCTCGTTACAAGCGGGTCTCTTTGGACCCTGTTACCGCTTTTTGCGTTGTTCTTCTGGTTGGGCCGGTTCGCCGATCCTCAACACTTCCCATTCTAACGTCAGACCGGAGTCTGCGTAAACCTTTTTTCGCACCAATTCGCCAAGTGATTCGAGATCATCCGCCGTCGCATCGCCGGTGTTGATCAGAAAATTCGGATGTTTCATCGACATCTGGGCCCCGCCAAGGGTCAAACCCCTACATCCTGCGTCGTCGATCACTTTCCACGCCTTTAGGTCATGGGTGTCGTCAGCCTGCCCTGTCGAACTGAACCCAGCCGGATTTCTAAACGTGCTTCCCGCTGTGCGGTCCTTGGTGGGTTGGGTTTCATCCCGTTTGGCGAGTTGCTGTTCCATCCGGTGATGCAACGCCGCCGGATCACCGCCCGGCGCACGCATCGTGATGTGGGTCAGAACCATTCCGTCCGGGACGGTGGATTGGCGGTAATCAAACTGGATATCATCGCGGGTCAGGCTGACCTTTTGACCGTCCCGTGTCACTGCAAGCGCCGAATGAAATACATCGGCCAGATAGCTTCCATAACAGCCTGCGTTCATTTTCACCGCGCCCCCGACCGTGCCCGGGATCGTGCGCAGAAAGGTCAGATCACGGCCCTGATCTGCGGCCATTTTCGCCACGCGCGCATCCAATGCAGCCGCGCCTGCGGTGACCAGATCACCGTCGAATGTCACATCATTGAACCCACGTCCCAGCCGGATCACAACGGCGCGCAGTCCCCCATCACGTATGATGACGTTGGACCCGACCCCCATCGGAAAGACCGCAACAGCCGCTGGAAGGGCGGCCAGAAATTCGGCCAGATCATCGACATCCGCGGGCTGAAACAAATGGTCTGCGGCCCCGCCCACGCGCAGCCATGTCAGGTCGGCCATGGGCCTATCGGCAGTCAATCGCCCGCGCACGGATGGCATATCAGTCATTGCGAAAACCCCTTTGATCAGGGGCTTTTTGCGCCATGCACAGGCTGTGCACAACCCGTACACCCCCTGTACAGACAGCTGTGCACCCTATGCCCGCAGTTTTTCGCCCTTTGGATCGAATGGCGGTTCTGCCAGAACCACCGCAGGGTGCGGCTGACCCAGGATCATCACGCTGACCTGATCGCCCGGTGCCACGTTCTTCAAATACCCCAGCGCCAGTGATTTGCCGACCGTGTACCCATAGGTGCCCGATGTGACCCGCCCCACACCATTGCCATCGGCATCAAAGATGGGTTCGCCCCCGGTTGCATCGGCATTGTGCGGCGTCTCCAACACCTCGATGATTGAAAGCTGTTCGCGGGGGGCATTGTCCTTGATCGCCAGATACGCATCTTTGTGCAGGAAATCCTTCCCCAGTTTGATCAGCCCATCCAGACCCGTTTCCTGTGGCCAATATTCGGGGCTGTATTCGCGCGACCATGACCCATATCCCTTTTCGACGCGCAATGACATCAGCGCACGGGCCCCCACGGGGCCTGCGTTGAAATCCTTGCCCACGTCCAGCAGCGCCTTGTAAAGCGCCCCTTGATCTTCTGTCTTGCAGTGGATTTCCCAGCCCAGATCACCCGTGAACGACACCCGCAGGGCCAGACATGCGATCCCGGCCAGTTCGATCATTTTGGACCGCATGAAGGGGAAATCTTCGGTCGCCAAAGACGCATTGGTCATGCGTTGCAACATGTCCCGCGATTTTGGGCCGGCGATGTTGAACCCGCACCAGCTTTCCGTCAGCGTTTCGAATGTGACGTCAGCGGGTTGCGGCACCATTTTCCAGAACCGCTGATGATACCGTTCGGCCATGCCCGACCCGATGATCATGAACTGATCGTCGGCAATTTTTGTAACGGTGAAATCCCCGGCGATCCCACCGCGCACCCCGATCAACGGGGTCAGGCACGACCGGCCCACGGATTTTGGCATGTTGTTTGCAAAGATCGCGTTCAGCCAATCGGCGGCGCCCGAACCTGTGACACGGTATTTGGCAAAGTTCGAAATATCGATGATCCCGGCGTGGTCGCGCAACATGCGGCATTCGCGGCCCACGGGATCGAACCAATTTTGCCGTGTGAACCCGTTGGTGTCTTTGGTGCCGGGGTCATCTGCAAACCACTGCGGATGTTCCCACCCATAGTTCAGGCCAAAGACCGCACCCATGTCTTTTTGCATCTGATACGCTGGGCGCGTGCGCACCGGGCGGCCCGCTTCGCGTTCTTCGTTCGGGAAATGGATGCTGAAACGGTGGGCATACTGATCGCCAACCCGCGCCTTGGTAAAGGCCGCATCCGCCCACGGGCCAAACCGCGCAACATCCCATGCGAACATGTCATATTGGCTTTCGCCTTCGGTGATCCATTGCGCGGCCATCAACCCCATGCCGCCCGATTGGCTGAACCCCGGGATGATGCCGTTACAGCAGAAATAATTGCGCAGATCCGGGTGCGGGCCAAACAGCACGTTGGAATCCGGCGACCAGATCATCGGACCATTGATCACCCGCTTGATCCCGGACGTTCCCACCACCGGAACCCGGTCAATGGCGCGCATCATGTTGTCTTCGATCCGTTCCAGATCATCGGGAAACAGATCATGGGCAAAATCCAGCGGCGTGCCCTGTTCCGCCCAGAACCGCACATCGCGTTCATAGGCCCCGACCAGCAGGCCCTTGCCTTCTTGTCGCAAATAATATTCGCCATCCCGGTCCGCGACCGATGGCAGGCGGCGGTCCATTGCTTCGATTTCGGCAATCGCTTCGGTGACGAAATACTGATGTTCGGTGGGTTGCAACGGCAGTTCGATCCCGGCCAAGGCCGCCACTTCGCGCCCCCACAACCCTGCTGCATTGATCACCCAATCGGTGTGAACATCGCCTTTGGGCGTGCGGACAATCCAAGTGCCGTCGGGTTGCTGTTCTGTGCCCGTCACAGGGGTAAAGCGGTGGATGTCCGCCCCCGCCGCCCGCGCGCCTGCGGCATAGGCATTGGTCACACCAGACGGATCAACATTGCCGCCATCGGGTTCCCACATGATGCACCGGATGCCGTCAAAATTCACCAAAGGATGCAGCCGTTCGGCTTCGTCCCGTGTGATTTCGTGGAAATTCATTCCGTACAGTTTTGCCTTGGCCGCCTGCAACCGCAGCTGATGTTCGCGGTTTTCGGTCTGTGCCAGATACAGCGAACCGGGCTGGAACACGCCGCACCCCTGCCCGGTTTCCGCTTCCAGTTCCTTGTAAAGGGTCATGGTGTAATGCTGGATGCGGCTGATATTTGTGCTGTCATGCAGCCCGTGAATGTTGGCCGCCGCATGCCAGGTGGAACCCGAAGTCAGTTCATTACGTTCCAAAAGCATCACATCTGTCCAACCCTGTTTGGTCAGATGGTACAAAATGGAACAACCGATAACGCCGCCCCCGATCACAACGGCCTGGGCATGGGTCTTCATGGGAAGGGACTCGCTTTTTGTTTCCTTTGTCCGCAGGATGCGACCACGGATTGCGGATGTCACACCCCGGCTGCGACAGAACATGGCGTTTTTGACCGTTTGTCAGATTTTTGGTCCGACCGCCCTTGCTGCGCGCAACCGCCGGATATCACCGGGCCGGGACAGCGCCTGTTCCGCATCCCGCGCCGCCTGACGGGCAAACACCCGTGCCGCACGCACCATGGCGGGGCTGTTATGGCGGATCAGTTGGGCCAAGCCCTTTTGCAAACGCACCTGTACTTCGATCACGCCGGCCCCGTCGCGGGCAATCGCATCAAACGCATCTTCGATCAGATCGTCCGGGGTCAGCGGTGGCACGTGCAATCTGTCATGGGTTGGCCGATCTGGCGGGCTTTCATCTTCGTATGCCACCAAAAGCCGCGTCAATCGGTGCAGAACGTCAATGGCCGTGCCTGCGTCGTTGATCCCGGGCGACAGTGCTTTGGACGCGACTTCCGCCAAAACGATCAAGCCCAACCGGGGATCCTGACCAAAGGTGCGCACATCGCTTAGCGGGATATGTTCGCAGATCATTTGGTCCAATGGCGTGTCCACAGCCCCTTGCGGTGCGGTTTCCATGGCCACCAGCGCCAGCGGTTCGCCACGGGCCACAAACGACCCGATGGGCGCCACAAGATAAATGCGAATGCCCCGTGCGATGGCCTGTTCCTGCAACCCATCGGCCCAGATACGGGTCACGTACCCCGATTGCGGGGCACCCACGGCAATGGAACCCGTCGGGATTTCCGTTTCATCCGTCAACGCATGCCCGCCCAGACAGGGTGCGGCGTAACGTGCGTGAAAATGTTCCTGCACCCGGTCTTCGATGCGGCGAGATATGTTGATCAGACTGCCCAGCGTTTGCAGATGAAAAATCCAACGGATCAGCGAACCGATCACCATGATCAACACCAACAGCGTGACAAAAAATGAAATCGTTGCGCCATCGCTGGCGATCCAACCGATTTCGCGCAACGCGATTGCGGTCAACGCATAGACATAGGCCCCGATAAACGTGGCCAGCGTGTTTTGCGTGGTGGAATCTTCCATCAGCAGTTGATGAACGCGGGGCGTCCATTGGGACGCACTGTTTTGTTGCACCGACACCATGACCGTCAGCGAAAAGGTCGTTACAACCAGCATCGCGCTGATGATATGGTTCAACAATCGGTCCACCGATCCGACGTCGATCCATCCCGCCAGATCATCCGGGACATAGCGTCCCGCGATTTCGACCAACCCCACGGCCAACACGGCAAGTCCGGCAAACAGCGCGACCCTGACGGGCAGTTTCCGCCACGCCTGTTTCAGGATGTCAAAGGTATCAGCAAGGGATCGCACCGGTCCAAACGCGCCGCTTGCCCAATCCGTTCCCAGAAGACTTGAATTTTCCCACGGTGCAGCAAGCCGTGAATGACGTGCATCGTGAGCGACAGAATATGTCGCCACTGGTCTGTGCGGCCATTGGGGCGCGCGCTAAACTGCCCCCACCACCAAAAAGGAGCCTGCCCCATGAAAACCACCACAAGGGTCGCCATCATCGGCGGCGGCGTCGTTGGATGTTCGGTATTGTACCATCTGACGAAACTGGGCTGGTCGGATGTGATGCTGTTGGAACGGTCCGAATTGACCAGCGGGTCCACATGGCATGCGGCGGGCGGGTTTCACACGTTGAACGGCGACACCAACATGGCCGCGCTGCAAGGATACACGATCAAGCTGTACAAAGAATTGGAAGACTTAACCGGCCTGTCATGTGGGCTGCACCATGTTGGGGGCGTCACGTTGGCCGACAATCAGGATCGGTTCGATATGCTGGTCGCGGAACGGGCCAAGCACCGGTATATGGGCTTGGAAACCGAAATTGTTGGACCGGACGAAATCAAGAAAATCGCCCCGGTCACCAACACGGATGGCATCATCGGCGCGCTTTATGATCCGTTGGACGGCCACCTTGACCCATCGGGCACAACCCACGCCTATGCCAAGGCCGCGCGCATGGGTGGGGCCGAAATTTACACCCACACAATGGTCAAAGAAACCAATCAACGCCCCGATGGTACATGGGATGTGGTGACGGACAAAGGCACCATTCATGCGGAACATATCGTCAATGCCGGTGGGCTTTGGGCGCGTGAAGTGGGGGCGATGGCCGGTGTCTATTTCCCGCTATTGCCGATGGAACATCAGTATCTGATCACCGAAGATGTGCCCGAAATCGTTGAAATCGTGCAAGGCGGTGGCGAACACCCCCACGTGATGGACCCTGCGGGCGAAAGTTATCTGCGCCAGGAACGCAACGGGCTGTGCATCGGGTTCTATGAACAGACCTGCCGCCCTTGGTCTGTAAGCGGCACCCCTTACAGCTTTGGTCAGGAACTGCTGCAAGATGATTTCGACAAAATCGAAGACAGCATTGCCTTTGCCTATAAACGGTTCCCCGCATTGGAACGCGCCGGGGTCAAGAATGTGATCCACGGGCCATTCACCTTTGCCCCCGATGGCAACCCGCTGGTTGGCCCTGTGCCGGGCATGCGCAACTATTGGTCCGCCTGTGCGGTGATGGCGGGCTTTTCACAGGGCGGCGGTGTTGGGCTGACACTGGCCCAATGGATGGTTGAAGGCGAACCGGAACGCGATGTCTTTGCCATGGATGTGGCACGGTTCGGCAATTGGATCACACCGGGCTACACGGTGCCAAAGGTGATCGAAAACTATCAGCGCCGCTTTTCCGTCAGCTATCCAAACGAAGAATTGCCCGCCGCCCGCAACCAACGGCGCACGCCGATGTATGACACCTTTGACCGGATGGGGGCCGTTTGGGGCGCGCAATACGGATTGGAAGTCGTCAACTATTTCGCCCAAGGCGATGAACCCCGCTTTGAAACCCCATCGTTTCGCCGGTCCAATGCATGGGATGCCACCGGGCGCGAAGTGATGGCCGTGCGCAGCGCCGTGGGCATCAATGAAACCCATAATTTCGGCAAATACGACGTGCGCGGGCCACAGGCCCGGGCGTGGCTGGACCGGATCATGGCCGGGCGGATCCCGCAAAAGGGTCGTCTGTCGCTGACCCCGATGTTGTCGCCCAAGGGCAAATTGATCGGGGATTTCACGGTCAGCTGTCTGGCCGAAGACCGTTTTCAGCTGACCGCCAGCTATGGCAGCCAAGCGTTCCATTGGCGGTGGTTCTGCCAAAACGCCACGGATGGGGTGACGGTTGAAAATATCAGTGACACCCGAACCGGATTTCAAATCGCAGGCCCAAAGGCACTGGATGTGCTGAAGGCATGTGGCGGCCCCGAAGACATGCGGTTCATGGACGTGCGCCCGGCCATATTGGGCCAGACCGCCTGTGTGATCCAGCGGGTCAGCTATACGGGTGATTTGGGTTTTGAAATCTATTGCGATCCGATGGAACAGCGCAGCTTGTGGGATTGCCTGTGGGCCGCAGGGCAGCCCTACGGGATGAAACCCTTTGGAATGCGGGCCATGATGTCGCTGCGGTTGGACAAATTCTTTGGCTCTTGGCTGTCAGAATTTTCGCCTGATTATACGGCGGCAGAAACCGGGATGGATCGTTTCATCAGCTGGACAAAAAACACCGACTTTATCGGCCGCGCCGCCGCAGAAGCGGAACGGATCACGCCCCCTGCCCGTCAGTTGGTGGTGTTTGAAGTGGATGCCGACGACGCGGATGTTGTGGCCTATGAACCGGTGTTCATCGACGGGGTCGTTCAGGGCTTTTGCACATCAGGTGGGTATTCCCACTATGCTGGCAAATCCATTGCAAACGCGCTGATCCCCCGCAATCAGGCGAAAGCCGGGTTGACAGCTGACATTGAAATCCTGGGCAAGATGCGCACAGCGACGCTGATCACCGAACCCCTGTTTGACGCAGACGGGGCGCGGATGCGCGGGTGATCCGGTCAGCCCGTTGAGCGGTCAGAACAATCGGTCGGCGGGTGCCATTCAACGTGCAAGAACGTGTTGCGGTCACACCGCGCACAGTGGCCCCGGATCAACTTGATCCGCTTTTTGGCCCGGTATCGGATTGCGCCTGCATCGGCGTATGATGTGCGGGCCCCACAACGTGGACAAACGAAAAACCAAAACCGGGATTCTTCATCCGCAGTCATGGGCCGCCCATCGGGCCAGTGCTTTGTGGGAAACAAC
Organism: Planktomarina sp.; assembly: GCA_020630595.1. Classification (GTDB taxonomy): domain Bacteria; phylum Pseudomonadota; class Alphaproteobacteria; order Rhodobacterales; family Rhodobacteraceae; genus Planktomarina. The sequence continues at coordinate 2,867 of JAHDBC010000022.1, read as the reverse complement.
CAATTCAGCATGACCAAAGACTGCAAGACGTTCTGGTCTGCGTCCAGATCAAAATGAAACGGGCGATCCAATGGACCGCCCGTTTTCAAATAGTATCTGCGTGCCCTTTATTCGGCAGCCAGGATCAGCGGCACTTCGTGCGCTTTCAGGCTGGGGCGTGCGGCAGGATAGTTCTGTTCGGCGTTGCCATTGGCCAGTTCAGGGAACAAGGCCAGCAATTCGGCGCGCGCGTCATCATCCAGACCGCCCAGTGTCAGATCACCCGGCTGGAAGCTTTCGGTCCACGATCCGTTTGCACAGATGATTTCGTGGGCGTCAAACATCACGTGGATGTAGGTGACATCCGCGTCTTCACAGTCGTCAACTCCGTCCATGACCGTCATATGCTTGGCGGCAACCAGAACTTCTTCGCTGCCGAACCACAATTCCGTTTCCGGGCTGCCGATCAACATGCGGTGCTGTGGGCTGACCTTCATGTCGCGCTCTGGCAGGTTGTCACCCAACGCGCCCTTGCGGATCATGACAGGTTGCAGGTTTGGCGCTTGCGCCAGGTCTTCGCCAGCGACAACTTTGGTGCCAATCCACTGGATGGATTGATAGCCGTTGTCGCGGGTCAGAACCTTGTCACCCACTTGCAACTGTTCCACTGGGGTTTCGCCACGCTTGGTCTTGATCATCGTTCCGGGGGTGAAACATGGCACACCCGTGAATTTTTCGATGTCTTCAAACGTCAGCGTCCCGGTCGAATTCCCGGCCGCATCGAAGAATTCGATGGTGCCGTTGAACCCGTTGCCATTGCCGCCATCGGCTACCAGTGGGCCTGCAAAGGATGCCGTGCCACCTGGTTCGATAAAGCTGCTGACATCCAGCGTATCACAGTCATCGGCAGCTGCGTCACCTGCACCACCACCGTAGACCGTGTCGCCTGGACCCGCGTAGATCGTGTCGTTGCCGCTGTCACCAAAGACAAGATCGGACCCATCACCGGCATAGATGTTGTCATTGCCAAGACCAGCGTAGACCGTGTCGTCACCGTCCCCGGCAAACAGTTCATCGTCGCCTTCGTCGGCAATGATTTGGTCATCACCTGTGCCGCCGCTGATCATATCGTTGCCGGCACCACCATCCAGTGTGTCGTTGCCGCCAGCGCCGATGATTTTGTCATCGCCATCTTCGCCTTCGATATAATCGTCGCCGTCGTTTCCAGTGGAATTGAACGTCGCATCGCCAAAGCCCGTGGAATTGTTGCCACCGACCGGATCAATGAACCCACCGTTCGAGAACGGGTTGGGCGTCCAGTTTGAAACCAGATTTGGATCACCCGCTTCATCACCCAGTTCCACGTTATGGAATTCGTTGATTTCCTGTTCCGACCGGATGTCATCCCACAGACGCACATCGCTGATTTCACCGCTGAAACCATTGTCGCCGTTGGCATTGTTACCAATCGTCAGATCACCACCTGCAGGCAGGTTTGGACCGTCTGGCAGGGTTTGCTGCGAAACAAGCGCACCGTCGATGAAGATTTGCAGCGTTCCGTCAGACGCCATGGATACACCAAGGCTGTTGTCTGTGCCGTTCAGCAGAAGCGCGGATTCGATCCCGGTGTTGAAGGACTGTGTCACACCGTTTGTATCAACATAGTTGATGACGATGTTGCCACCGATGGTCGACGTGGAGGTGTCTGCGTTTGGCTGCGGATAGTTGAAGTATTCAACATCCGATTCCGCAACAATTTCAAACGCACCCGGTTGACCAGCCGTCCCATAGCTTAGGATCGTCGTGGATTCTGTTGGCAGTGGATCCGGCGCAACGTTTGGTGTCGCAGGGTTGTTGTCATCGTCAACCCCGGCCACCGTTGCGGGTGTCGGAACGGGTGTGCCATTCAACTGAACCTCAAACGTGAAGTCAGCCGCAGGCATATCCGCAATCGCACCACTGGTGGACCCACCTGTGCCCGCGCCTTGGGCAGCACCGCCACCCATGGACACGTTCGACGGTTCGTCGCCGTACAGGCAGTCATTGCCAGCGCCGCCAAAGATGTCATCGTTGCCTTCGCCACCAATACCGATGTCGTCACCATCCAAGAGGTCGATATTGTCGTCGCCAGCGCCACCGTAACCGGTGTCGTTGCCCAATTCGCCCCACAGATCATCATTGCCGTCGCCGCCGAACATCAGATCGTCGTCGTCGCCGCCTTTGATGGTGTCGTTGCCTGCGCCGCCGTCCAGAACGTCGTTGCCAGCATCGCCCATGATCATGTCGTCGCCGTCGCCGCCTTCGATCTGATCATCGCCATCATTGCCGTTGATGGTGTCATTATCGGCACCGCCAAAGATCGTGTCGTTGTCGGCACCACCTTTGATCGTGTCTTCGCCTGTGCCGCCGTAGATGTAGTCATCGCCAAACCCGCCAGCGATTTCATCGTCTCCGGCATCACCCAGCAATTGGTCGGTTCCGGTACCACCATTCAACGAGTCGTTGCCAGCACCACCGGTCATGCGGTCATTGCCATCCCCGCCGAACATGTCGTCGTCACCGTCGCCGCCATAGGCACCGTCATCACCGTCTTCACCGTAGATGGTGTCGTTGCCGACCCCGCCATAGGCTGTGTCATTACCGGTGCCCGCAAAGATCGTGTCGTTGCCATCGCCGGAACTGATGTTGTCGTTACCGCCGAACGCATGAACCAGATCGTCGTTGTTGCAGAACTGGTTGTCTTCGGAATCCATGGCATCCGTTTCATGGTGCGCATAGGTGTTGGGGTCTTCCTGATAGGATGTCCCCATGACATCATCGCCATCTGTCCCTTCAACAATATAGTCGGGCCAAACCGCCGGCTGACCGTTAACGGTCAGGTTTTCGAT
>JAHDBC010000021.1 GCA_020630595.1 Planktomarina sp. | reverse complement strand
ATGTCTCGTATTGGTAAAAAACCGGTCGACCTGCCATCCGGCGTAACGGCAACGGTATCGGGCCAGACCATCACGGTCAAAGGCGCGAAAGCAGAACGCAGCTTTACTGCGACAGATGATGTGACAATCACTGTTGAAGACAACGCAGTCAAAGTTGAACCACGTGGCAAATCCAAGCGCGCGCGCCAGCAGTGGGGCATGTCCCGCACGATGGTGCAAAACCTGGTGACAGGCGTGACAACCGGCTTCAAGAAAGAGCTGGAAATCAACGGCGTTGGGTACCGGGCACAGGTTCAGGGTTCTACATTGAAACTGTCTTTGGGCTATTCGCACGATGTGAATTTTGAGATTCCGCAAGGCATCACAATCACAGCACCAAAGCCAACCGAAGTCATCATCGAAGGCAATGATGAACAGGTTGTTGGTCAGGTCGCTGCGAACATTCGTGAATGGCGCAAGCCCGAACCCTACAAGGGCAAAGGCATCAAATACAAAGACGAATATATCTTCCGCAAGGAAGGTAAACGGTAAGGACGAAACAGATGGCAAACAACAAGCGTACCTTGTTCATCAAACGCCGCCTGCGCGTTCGGAACAAACTGCGTCGGATCAACAACGGCAAGCCACGGCTTTCCGTACACCGGTCCGGCAAAAACATCAGCGTTCAAGTGATCGACGATATGCAAGGCCGGACTTTGGCATCTGCATCGACACTGGAAAAAGATCTGGGTTTTGTGGGCAAGAACAACAAAGAAGCCGCCGCCAAGGTGGGTTCTGTGATCGCCGAACGCGCCAAAAGCGCAGGCGTGGAAGAAGTTCTGTTCGATCGGGGCGGGTTCCTGTTCCACGGCAAAATTCAGGCTTTGGCCGATGCAGCCCGCGAAGGTGGGTTGAAGTTCTAAACATACGGTGGGTTTCACCCACCCTACGGCAGGGGGCGCGTTGTGTGCCCCCTCGATGATCCGGGGCTTTTGGGTCACTGGGATCGAGACAATGAAATTATCAGGAGGCCAGAATGGCTGAACGTGAACGTAACAACCGGGGCCGTGGTCGTGACCGCGATGAAACCCCAGAATTCGCAGACCGCCTGGTCGCGATCAACCGGGTCTCCAAAACTGTAAAGGGCGGTAAGCGTTTCGGCTTTGCTGCGCTGGTTGTCGTGGGTGACCAAAAGGGCCGCGTCGGTTTCGGCAAAGGTAAAGCGAAAGAGGTGCCAGAGGCCATTCGTAAAGCCACCGAACAGGCCAAGCGCCAGATGATCCGCGTGCCTTTGAAAGAAGGCCGGACATTGCACCACGATATCGAAGGCCGTCATGGCGCCGGTAAGGTGGTCATGCGTACAGCCCCAACCGGTACAGGGATCATCGCGGGTGGTCCAATGCGTGCCGTGTTCGAAATGCTGGGCGTGCAGGACGTGGTGTCTAAATCCATCGGGTCCGCCAACCCTTACAACATGATCCGCGCCACATTGAACGGTCTGCAAAAAGAAAGCAGCCCACGTATGGTGGCACAGCGCCGTGGCAAAAAGGTTGCCGACATCTTGAAAAAAGATGACGCACCAGCTGCCGAAGCTGCTGACGCTTAAGGAGGATTGATCCATGGCGAAAACTATCGTTGTCAAACAGATCGGGTCCCCGATCCGTCGTCCTGCCATCCAGCGTCAGACGCTGATCGGTCTGGGCCTGAACAAAATGAACCGCACCAAAGAACTGGAAGATACGCCTTCGGTTCGCGGTATGGTTAACAAGATCCCGCATCTGGTCGAGATTATCGAAGAAAAAGGCTAAACCCCTTCAAATTCGAACAAAAAAGCCCCGGTCATTTTGGCCGGGGCTTTTTGTTGTTCTTGATTTCGTTGCGATTGTTTCGTTTACAGTGACAATCATGGAATTCTTCGATTTTCTGCGCAGCAAGCCCGCCTATAAAGACCGCAAATTCACTTTGTCGCGGCTGAACACCCGACGTGAATTTATTGTGGAACCGTTTCGACAAGAACTGAAAGGTGCCCGCGTGCTGGATTTGGCGGCCCATGACGGTCGCTGGTCCTATGCGCTTGCGGATACCGACCCGCAGTTCGTGCATGGCATCGAAGGGCGTCAAGCGCTTGTGGATCAATTCGACAGTTACCCGGACGACCACCGCAAGGAACTGGTCCGTCTGGAACAGGGCGAAGTGTTTGAAGTGTTGGAACGAATGATCGCGAAGTCGCGGAATTTCGATGTGATCGCCTGTTTCGGGTTCTTTTATCACATCACTGATCATTACCGCCTTTTGACCATGATGCACCGTCTGAAGCCAAAGCTGATCATCATTGACGGTGAATTCATGTTGGCAAAAGCCCCAATCGTGACCTTTGGCCGGGAACGGCCTGACAATGAACTGAACACATTGGAACGGGTGCCGGATCAGGAAATGGTGATGGTTGGAACACCCAGCCGCCGGTGGATGTGGTCGGCCGCAGAAACGTTGGGTTATGATCTGGAATGGATCGACTGGAAAAAGCTGCCGGTGGATCAGCGTCACGGGGTGCGCGATTACTACAGGCAGGGGCCAAAACGCCGGGGCACGGTTGCACTTCGCCCGAAACAAACGCCATAAGGGGCGCACCAAACGATCCCAAAGGTGACAGATGAACGCGATAGTGTCTGTCAAGGATGTCCAAAAAACCTATGATGGTGGATTTCAAGCGCTGAAAGGCGTGAACCTTGACATTGAAGAGGGTGAAATCATCGCCCTGCTGGGCCCCAACGGTGCTGGCAAAACCACCCTGATTTCTACGATTTGTGGCATCACCACCATGACCGCCGGGTCGATCACGGTGGGCGGTGTCGATATCGGCACCGGATACCGCAAAGTGCGCCGGATGATCGGGCTGGTGCCGCAGGAAATTGCGCTGGAACCCTTTGAAACCGTGATCAACACGGTCCGCTTTTCACGCGGCCTGTTTGGCTGTGCGCCGAACGAAGCCTACCTGGATCGCATTCTGGCCACGCTGTCGCTGGCTGATAAAAAACACAGTCAGATCCGCGAACTGTCGGGTGGCATGAAACGCAGGGTGCTGATTGCAAAGGCGCTGTCGCACGAACCGCGCGTGCTGTTTCTGGATGAACCCACAGCCGGCGTTGATGTCGAATTGCGCAAGGATATGTGGGAAACCGTGGCAGAGCTGAAACGGCAGGGGGTGACGATCATTCTGACCACCCACTATATCGAAGAAGCCGAAGCCATTGCCGATCGTGTGGGTGTGATCCGGTCTGGGGAAATTCTGCTGGTTGAACCGACTGCGACGCTGATGTCCCAGATGGGCAAAAAGCAACTGATCGTCGAACTGGCGCACCCTACGGATGCGATCCCGGATGCGCTGGCGCCCTATGATCTGGCGCTGTCGGCTGACGGGGGCAAGCTGACCTATACCTATGATATCAAGGCCGACCGTACAGGCATCACCAGCCTGTTGAATGATCTGCAAACGGCGGGTCTGCAAATGCGGGACCTGCAAACACGACAATCCAGCCTGGAAGAAATTTTTGTCGGTCTGGTGGAAGAGGGCGCGGCATGAATTACCAAGCAGTCAAAGCCATCTATACGTTCGAAATGGCGCGGTTCTTTCGCACGCTGATGCAGTCGTTTTTGTCGCCTGTCATTTCCACATCGCTGTATTTCGTGGTGTTCGGGTCCGCCATCGGGTCCCGCATCCAAGAGGTTGAAGGCGTCAGCTATGGCGCGTTCATCGTGCCGGGATTGGTCATGCTGTCGGTGATGACACAATCCACATCGAACGCCAGTTTCGGCATCTATTTTCCGAAATTCATCGGCACGATTTACGAATTGCTGTCGGCCCCGGTGAATTTTCTGGAAATTGTTGTGGGCTATGTGGGGGCAGCGGCGACCAAGGCGTTGTTCATCGGTCTGGTGATCCTTGCCACCGCGTATCTGTTCGTTGATCTGACGATTGCGCACCCTGTGGCGATGATCGGGTTTTTGCTGCTGACCTGTCTGTCGTTTTCGCTGCTGGGGTTCATCATCGGGATTTGGGCCAAGAATTTCGAACAGCTCCAGCTGGTTCCCCTGATGGTGGTCACGCCGCTCGTGTTTTTGGGCGGGTCGTTTTATTCCATTTCCATGCTGCCACCGTTTTGGCAGAACGTGACGCTGTTCAACCCTGTGGTCTATTTGATTAGCGGGTTTCGGTGGTCGTTCTTTGGGACGGCAGACGTGGCGATCGGCTATTCATTGGCAGCCATCGCGATTTTCACGCTGATTTGCATGGGGTTCATCTGGTGGATTTTCAAAACCGGGTGGCGCATTCGGTCCTAAAAGACACAATTCCAGTGATGGCGTGATAAGTCTGGCATCACTGCCTTGTTCGACCCATCCCCCCCGCCTACATGGGGGGGATGAACTTCAAACTCCCTTTTCGCAAAGATCGCAAGACGGTCTCGGTTGTGCGGCTGAACGGCCTGATCGCATCGGGCCGCGGCCTGAATGATGCGGGGCTGGCCCCCGTATTGGAAAAGGCGTTCGGCAAGAAACCGGATGCCGTTGCGCTGGTGATCAATTCGCCCGGCGGCAGCCCTGTGCAATCATCATTGATCGGTGCCCGGATCCGCAGATTGGCGGATGAAAAAGACATTCCCGTTATCGCCTTTGTCGAAGATGTTGCCGCATCGGGGGGCTATTGGCTGGCGGCCGCCGCTGATGAAATCTATGTCGATCCGTCGTCTGTTGTTGGATCGATTGGCGTCATTTCATCGGGATTCGGTTTTCACGAATTGATCGGGCGGTATGGCGTGGAACGGCGCGTTTACACCGCTGGAACCTCCAAGTCGCAGATGGACCCGTTTCAACCGGAAAAACCGGAAGATGTGGAACGCCTGAAAGGCATTCTGGATGATATCCATGATACCTTTAAGACCCACATCAAATCCCGTCGCGGGGACAAACTGGCAGATCGTGATGTGTTCACCGGTGAAATCTGGGTGGGACAGAAAGGCGTGGACGATGGTCTGGCCGATGGCATCGGGCATCTGGTGCCCATGATGAAGGCCCGGTTCGGTGACAAGGTCCGGTTGAAGGTCTTTGGACCCAAAAAACGGGGACTGTTGTCGCGATTGGGCATGACTGTTCTGGATGACGCAGTGCATGGCATCGAAGAACGTGCGGCTTTCGCCCGTTTTGGGATGTAGCGTCATATGTTGGTCAAAATTGTCACGGTATTTCTGGTTGGCATCGCCATCTTGGGGATGTTTGGAAAGCTGAACTATCCGGGCAAGAAACAATTGCAGAATGCAAAGTGCAAAAGTTGCGGTCGGTTTCGTTTGGGCAAAGGGCCCTGCGATTGCGGCGCGCCGGGACGTAAAGGTTAGTATGTGATGTTGCCCTGGATCCTTGTTGCGCTTGGTTTTGTGATTTTGCTGCTGGCTGGCGATTTGCTTGTCAAAGGGGCCGTGAACCTTGCGTTGCGGCTGGGCATTCCTGCCTTGATCGTCAGCCTGACGATCGTGGCCTTTGGCACATCGGCGCCAGAACTGTTGATCGTGCTGTCTGCCATGGACGACGGACAGCCGGGTCTGGCGCTGGGCAACGTTATCGGGTCGAACACCGCGAATGTCTTGCTGGTGTTGGGGGTGCCTGCATTGATCGCGGGGCTGGACACATCTGAATGCCAGACGCACAAATCATTCATCTTCATGCTGGTGGCGACGCTGGTGTTTATCGCAATGGCCTTTGTTGGCCCGTTTTTGTGGTGGCACGGCCTGATCCTGCTGGCGATGCTGGCCTATATGCTGTTCGATCAAGCGCGTCAGGCCAAGGCCCACCGCGATGGTGAAACGGCCTGTGCCGGCGATGATCTGGAAGACCCAGAAGGCGCCGACCCAGATTTGCCAAGCTGGAAAATTGCCCTGTTCTTGGTGCTGGGGTTGATTGGGCTGCCGTATGGCGCCGATCTTCTGGTCGACAACGCAGTGATCATCGCCCGCGATTTCGGGGTATCGGAAACGGCCATCGGTCTTACATTGATTGCCATCGGAACGTCATTGCCGGAACTGGCCACAACCGTCATGGCCGCGATCCGCCGTCAGGCCGATGTGGCCTTGGGCAATGTCATCGGATCGAACATGTTCAACCTTTTGGGCATCATTGGGGTCGCCGCTGTCGTCGGGCCAATTCCAGTGGATCCACAATTCCTGAAAGTGGATTTGTGGGTGATGCTGGGGGCGTCCCTGATGCTGATCCCATTCGTGTTCCTGAAATGGAAAATCGGCCGTGTTTGGGGCGTGATCTTGACGGGCCTGTATTTGGCTTACCTATTCGCCATACTGGCGTAGCAATCATGTGAAAGGGTGGGTCATGCGGGCACTGGTGACCGGGGCAGGCGGCCGTTTGGGGCAGGCCATGGCGATCTATTTGGCGGAACGCGGTTACGACGTTGCCGTACATTTTGCCACATCCGCAGAGGGCGCGCATGAAACGGTTGGCGCGATCACCGCACGGGGGCAAAAGGGCGTGGCCCTTCAGGCCGATCTTTTGGACGAAGAACAGGTCAATGCGTTGGTGCCACAGGCATCGGCTGCACTGGGCGGTCCGCTGACGGTGCTGATCAACAACGCATCCATCTTTGAATATGACACGATTGCATCTGCGACCCGCACCAGCTGGGACCGCCACATGGAATCGAACCTGCGTGCGCCATTCGTGCTGACCCAGGCGTTCGCAGCACAGGCACCAAAAGGCGCTGTGGACGATGCCGGTGAACCCATCGCGCAATCCTTGATCATCAACATGATTGATCAGCGGGTGCACAAGCTGACCCCCGAATTCATGACCTATACCATTGCGAAAATGGGGCTGTGGGCCCTGACGCGCACGTCCGCACAGGGCCTTGCCCCCGATGTGCGGGTGAATGCGATTGGCCCCGGGCCGACGCTGCAGGGCGCGCGCCAATCGCAAGATCACTTTGCCCGGCAACGCGCACATACGGTTCTGCGCCGTGGCGCAAATCCATCCGATATAACGGCGGCTGTCGGATATTTCGTGGATGCGGTGGCCGTGACGGGCCAGATGTTGGCCATCGATGGCGGGCAACATCTGGGTTGGCAAACGCCAGATGTGCTGGGCGTTGAATAATTGTCGCAGCCAAAGTTGTGCACCGGGTCGCCGGTGACGGCACGAAGTGTCCAAAAACCACTATTTTTCAACGGGTTGCGCCCACATGGAAATTTTTTCCCATTATTTTCAATGACTTGGATATATGCCTAATTTTTGTGCAAATCGAAGAAGTGGGCCAAAAACAAAGGAAAATCACCTGTGTTTACAACTTGCCCTCAGACTTATCCCCAAGATAAGTGGACAGCTTTTTCCTTGCCCTTCGTCTTGATTCAATGCAGCGCCCGTGGGAATCGGATAAACTTGACCCAATATGACGACTGACCCTGACATAAAGCGCGGCCATGCCGTGATCGCAGACTATCTGCGAACACTGGATGGGTCCCCCGGTGTGTATCGCATGCTGGATGCGGAAAGCCGCGTTCTGTACGTGGGCAAGGCACGCAACCTGAAAAACCGTGTTTCCAGTTACAGCCGTCCGACAGGTCATTCCGCCCGCATTGCGCGGATGATCAACGAAACCGCCTCTATGATGTTTCTGACGACCAAGACAGAAACCGAAGCCCTGCTGCTGGAACAAAATCTGATCAAGCAGCTAAAGCCGAAATACAACGTGCTGTTGCGCGACGACAAATCCTTTCCAAACATCATGGTCAGCCGCGAACATGATTTCCCACTGGTGCGCAAACATCGCGGTGCAAAGAAAGAACGGGGGGCCTATTACGGCCCGTTTGCCAGTGCGGGTGCCGTGAACCGGACACTGAACCAACTGCAGCGGGTGTTTCTGTTGCGCAATTGTTCAGACAGTGATTTCGAAACCCGCACACGACCCTGTTTGCAATATCAGATCAAACGCTGTTCTGCCCCTTGTGTTGGGCATATTGACAAGGCGGGATATGCCCAGCTGGTCAAAGATGCCGAACGGTTCTTGTCGGGCAAATCCACCGATATTCAGGCCAAATTGGCCAAGGAAATGCAGGCCGCGTCTGAAGCGATGGAATTCGAACGGGCGGCCGCCCTGCGTGACCGGATCAAGGCCATGACCCAGGTGCAAACAGCGCAGGGCATCAACCCCCAAACCGTGTCAGAGGCTGACGTGATCGCCCTGCACATGGACAGCGGGCAGGCCTGCGTTCAGGTCTTTTTCATCCGGGCCAACCAGAATTGGGGAAACAAGGATTATTACCCCCGTTTGGCAGCTGATGTTTCCGCCACCGAAGTGATGCAGGCGTTCGTTGGTCAATTCTATTCCAATCGTGAACCGCCACGGCAGGTGATTTTGTCTGATGCCATCGAAGACCCCGATCTGATGGCCGACGCCCTAACGGAAAAACGCGGCGGCAAGGTGGACATACTGGTGCCGCAACGCGGCGAAAAAGCCGAACTTGTCACCGGGGCCCGGCGCAACGCACGGGAATCGCTGGCCCGCAAAATGTCTGAATCCGCCACGCAGTCCAAACTGCTGCGCGGCGTAGCAGACGCATTCGATCTGCCCGAACCACCCAAACGGATCGAAGTCTACGACAACTCCCATATTCAGGGCACGAATGCTGTGGGCGGCATGATCGTGGCGGGGCCAGATGGATTTTTGAAATCCCAGTACCGCAAGTTCAACATCAAGGGCGAAGATTTGGTGCCGGGCGATGACTTCGGCATGATGAAAGAAGTGCTGCAACGCCGGTTCAAACGCCTTTTGAAAGAAGACCCCGACCGCAAATCGGATGCGTGGCCCGATTTGCTGTTGATCGACGGCGGGGCAGGGCAAGTCAGTGCGGTGCGCGAAATCATGGACGACATGGGCGTCAGCGATATTGCCATGGTCGGTGTGGCCAAAGGCGTGGACCGTGATGCAGGCAAAGAAGAATTTTACCGGACCGGCCAACGCCCCATGGCCCTGCGCCACAATGATCCGGTGTTGTATTTCATCCAACGTATGCGGGACGAAGCGCACCGGTTTGCAATCGGCACCCACCGGGCCAAACGCGCAAAATCCCAGCTGAAAAACCCACTGGACGATATCGAAGGCGTGGGACCAAAGCGCAAAAAAGCCCTGATGGTCCATTTTGGATCTGCCAAGGCCGTGTCGAACGCAAACCTTGCAGACCTGAAAGCCGTTGACGGCGTGTCAGAGGCGATGGCCCAAACAATATACGATCATTTCCACGCCAATTAGACCGCGGCAGCGGCAACAGGGGTCCCAAATGCGCGAAGTCCTGCAACACCACTGGTCAGACGGAAATCATGGGGCTAAGGATAGCCCATGTGGAATATACCCAATATCCTAACAGTGTTGCGGCTGGGCTTTGCCGTTGCTTTGCCGCTGGTGTTTTTGTTCGTGATGCGCCCCTATGCGGATTGGATCGCGTTGATCCTGTTTGTGGTCGTGGCCCTGACCGACTATCTGGATGGATATCTGGCCCGCGCGTGGAACCAGACCAGCAAACTGGGGGCGATGCTTGACCCTATCGCAGACAAGGCGATGGTGCTGATCGCGCTTTTGGCCCTTGCGGCGCTGTTTGGGTTGAACCCGTATATTCTGATCCCCGCCACGTTGATCGCATTCCGCGAAGTGTTCGTATCGGGCCTGCGTGAATATCTTGGGGCCGATTCCGGCAAGCTGGCAGTGACCAAAGTCGCCAAATGGAAAACCGCCGCACAAATGATCGCCATTTCCGCGCTTTTGGCATCCGGCATCTTTGAACATCACCTTGGCATGAACACCTTTGGCATGGATCAACAGCTGATGGCAGATATTCTGGATGGCCGCGTGCCGGATGAGCTGGGCCTGAAATCATCGCTGCTTGGGCTTCAGATCACCTATTACGGCGGTTTGGGTCTTTTGTGGATTGCAGGGCTGCTGACAGTCTACACAGGCTGGGATTACCTGAACAAAGCCTGGAAATTCCTGGAAGATTAGGCAGATGTCTGCAGATATTCTTTACTTTGCATGGGTGCGCGAACGGATCGGAATGGGGCGTGAAACGATCGATCTGACAGCCCCAACTGTGCGTGATCTGTTGGCCGAACTTGCCCAACGCAGTGATGGCCACGCGGCCGCATTGTCTGATTTGACCCAGGTGCGTGTCGCGGTCGATCAGGTGCTGGTTGATCTTGATCAAACCCTGTCCAACGCGCGCGAAATCGCAATCTTTCCCCCCATGACAGGCGGCTGATATGCGCGTTGTCGTGTCTTGTGATCCCTTTGCACCCGGTGCCGAACTGGACGCGTTCACAAAATCCGCAAAGGGCGCAGGCGCAGTCGTCAGCTTTACAGGCATCGTGCGGGATGACACCGGTGATCTGCAGGCGCTGGACATCGAACATTATCCGGGCATGACGGAAACATCGCTGCAGCATCAGGCGCAATCAGCACAAGACCGCTTTGGCTTGGCCGGGGTCTTGGTGATCCATCGCTATGGGCTGATCCCCATGGGGGATACGATCATGATGGTCGCGACCGCAGCGCGCCACCGCAAGGATGCGTTTCAAGGGGCCGATTTCCTGATGGACTATCTGAAATCCCGCGCACCCTTCTGGAAAAAAGAAATCACCCGTTCGGGCACCGCATGGGTGTCTGCCAAAGAGACCGACGAAGCCGCGCTGTCTCAATGGGACGGCTGACCCCACCCTTCATTTTGCCACAAATACTCCGGGGAGTTTGAGGGGCAGCGCCCCTCATCCCATCCCAAAACAGATCTGTTTTGGGATTCAACGTCATGCGCGCCGCGACGGCGCACATGTGGCGCAGCTTAGCTGGGCTGGTTTTGGCGTTCGATATAGGCGCGCAGTTCTTCCGCTTCGGTGCGTGCATCGCGCAGACCGTCCATCGCCGCACGCAGTTCGGCTTCGGTCTGGCTCAACTGATTGCTCATTTCCGCTTCGCGCTGCTGCAAGTACGTGATGGCCTGATCGCGGGTTTCTTCCGCTTCGTGCAGCTGTTGGGCCATTTTGTCCAACTCTCCAATGTCAGCTTTGCTGACGCGGGTGAACCGATGCACCAACCAGTTTGCAAACCACCCCAAGGCAAAGGCCACAAACAGGATGATGGCCGTCGTGATGATAAATTCAGACCTATTCATTCGCGGCCTCCGTTTCGTCTGCGGGGGTTTCGTCGGGGCCCAATTCGACCACATTCGGGGATACCAGCCGGAATTCAATGCGTCGGTTGGCTTCGCGGCCCTCTGCTGTGTCATTGTCAGCAATGGGTTGGGTTTCGCCGTATCCTTCGGCGGTCAGCGATTTGACCTGCACCCGCTGGATGCGCAGGGCGTTCAAGACGGCCCCGGCGCGTTCCTTGCTTAGGTTCAGGTTCATTTCTTCACGACCCTGGCTGTCTGTGTGCCCGCTGATTTCAATTTCAGCGTCTGGGCAGCGGCCCAGAATTTCGGCGATTTGATCCACCGTGCGGCGGCTGTCACTGTCCAGATTCGTGGAGCCCGGTTCAAAGGTGATTTTCTGTGTATCCGTCAGCGCGATGATTTCTGCCACGCATTCCGCCGGGTCCAAAAGATTGGCCACCGGGTCCAGGGCTTCCACATATTCCACATTCAGATTGTAGTTCACGCCAGACCCCAGACGGTCTGTCAGAATTTCGCTGATCACGGCACCGGCGTCGGCCAGCCCGGTTTTTCCCGACAGGCGAATGTCGTCTTCGCTGACGGTCACCTGACCTGTGTTCAGTTCTGCCAACGCGGCCAATCCCGCCATGGTCCGCACAGACCAGCCCTGTGGCAGGTTTGGGTGATCATCAACGGCGGCCAACACCTGGTTGAACCCGAATTTCGATTGCGCAAAGCTGGCCACCACGTCTTGGTTCAGTTCACTGCCCACATCGCCACGCAACTGAACAGATCCGTCTGCGCCGCGCGCCGCACTGAAGCGTGGGGGCGGAATGTCACCGGCCACCTCTTCGCGCACGGGAAGGGCGGCGGTCAGAACAAATGGTGCGGGCAGTTCCGCTTCCAACGTGTTTGTCACCTCATCAAACAGGGTTTGATCGGTGCCTTCCAATGCGACCAGCCCCACATCCAGATCGGTCAGGGTGACCGTGCCCCCGTTCAAATCGCCAATCGCACCAATGGCAAGGGATGCCGCTTCAGCCCAATTGGGGGACGGCACGCCCAACCCTTCGCGGCAATTCGCGTCCTGTGTCATCCCTGCAGCCTGCGCGGCCATCAGGATCTGATCCGCGGCGTCCTGACTTTCTGCCGAACAGGCATCAAATCCGGTGCGTTCTGCATCTTTGATGAACCGCAGCGCGAATGGTGTGATCACCGGACGCGGTGCAGAAATCGTGACGCTGGTGGTGATGCTGTCGGGGGTTACCCGTGCCAGCTGCGCTTCCAGCCGCGCTTTTGACGCAAGGCTGTCGCTGCTGGCCGTGATCGTGACCCGATCTTCGGCGATGGAAATCTTTGATCTGTCCAGTGCTTCCAGCGCGTCCAGGCCGAACACCACAGCGTCAGACCATGTGGGGGGCACGGTGTAGTTTGCCATTTCCATGAAATCGGAAACCGGCTTGTCCCCGGCGATCCGTTCGATCCGCCGCACCAATACGTCGCGGTCCATGATGGAAGGCACAAGGCCGATCAGGGAAATGCCTGCTTCGTTGCGCAAAATTTCCAGCGAAAAGGCGGGGGCGGCCAATTCCTGTGTCGCTTCTATTGTCAGATTGTCCAGAATGCGCGCGGCTTCCACGACTGTTCCGGCGGATGCCAAGGCCTTGAACCGGTCCGCTTCGGACGGGGCGGTGCCCGCCAGAATGACCTGCAACCCGTCAGTGGACACGGACGCCCAGTCATGCCCTTCGATCGTCAGGCGACGGTTGACCTCTGACCGGGTGGTGTCTTCGATCCACGTGGCGGCACGGTCTGCCCCCAGATAGGCGGCCCCGCCTGCGGATCCAAATGCCACAAGTTGTATCAGTAGTGCTGACAGTCGCATGGTTTTCCCAATTTCCCCGCGCCAGCATAGGCAACCCCACCCGGCGCTGCAATCACAGCATCAATGCGATGGCAAAAAATAGCACAGGAATCAGCCCCGCATCCCTGTTGGACCGGAAATGAAAGATCAAAGTGGCATCACTTTTGGGGTCAAAACGCCGCCATTGCCAGTGCAGGTGGGCAAAATACCCAACCGCGCCCAGCAGGGCGCACCATTGCGCGGGGCCAGATGGCACCGCCAAGATCACAGCCGCAAACATCAAGATTGACGATATGACCATGAACCGGCCCAGCCAGATCGGCGTCCGTTCCGCAAACAGCCGCGCGGTGGATTTCACCCCGATCAGGGCGTCATCTTCGGCATCCTGATGGGCATAGATCGTGTCATAAAACAGTGTCCATGCGATCCCGGACAGATACAACAGGATCGGCGCAAGCGTCAGGTCGCCCCGGTGGGCCACCCAGCCCAAAAGCGCACCCCAATTGAACGCCAGCCCCAAAAACACCTGCGGCCACCATGTGAACCGTTTCGCAAACGGATATATGCAGACGAAAAACAAGGACGCGATGCCCACGGCAATGGTCGGCATTCCAAAAGACAAAAGGATCGCAAACGCAACCAACGCCTGTACGCACATCCAGACCACTGCGCCCCGAACGGTGACTTGCCCCGATGGCAGCGGGCGCGATTTTGTGCGCGCCACCTGGGCGTCAAAGTCGCGGTCCGTGATATCGTTCCACGTGCAGCCCGCGCCCCGCATCAGCCATGCACCGATGGCACAACCGATGATCAACCACAGATCCCACAACCGCGGCGCATCCGACAGGGCAGCCAAAAGAATCGCCCAGACCGTAGGCAACAGCAGCAACCACGTTCCAATCGGCCGATCCGCCCGCGACAGGCGGAAATAGGGGCGCGTCCACGGCGGTGCGATGGTATCCACCCAGTTGCCTTTTACGGCATCGGCCACCTGACCCTCTGGCGCTTTGTTTGTTTCGGTCATAACACTGGCCCCATGGCATCTGTTCCGCGTCTGTATGTAGATCAGCCTTTGGGCCAAGGGCAATTGGTTCCCCTGTCGCGGGACCATGCGCATTATTTGTTTGGCGTAATGCGGCGGGGTGTGGGCGATCCGGTGGAAGTGTTCAATGGCAGCGATGGGGAATGGACCTGCACCGTTGCAGAGGCGGGCAAGAAAGCAGGCATTTTGCGCTGCGATGCCCAATCCAAGCCCCAGATGACGCCGCCTGATCTGTGGCTTTGTTTTGCGCCGATCAAAAAGGCGCGCACAGATTTCATCGTTGAAAAGGCGGCAGAACTGGGGGTTGCGCGGATCATTCCGATGACCACCGATTACACCAATTCTGACCGTCTGCGCCAAGATCGGCTGCAAGCCCACGCGGTCGAAGCGGCCGAACAATGCGGCGGCACTTATGTGCCTGACGTGGCAGAATTGACAAAGCTGTCCGCCCTGTTGGCGGATTGGCCCGACGACCGCAGCATCTGGTTTTGTGACGAAGCAACGGTCGGCACGGCCCAGACCCTGCCGGAAACGGCGGGCCCATCTGCCATCTTTATTGGCCCCGAAGGTGGATTCAGCCCCGCCGAACGGGGCAGATTGCAAGACCACCCCAACGGCCATACCATTTCGCTGGGCCCACGGATTTTGCGGGCCGATACCGCAGCCGTGTCCGCCCTGACCGTGTGGCATATGCATTTCGGGGGGTGGCAATGAGCTTTATTCGCCCAGAGGCCGCCGCCCAATTACGCAAGGCACGGCCGTTCATTTTGGCGGGGCTGATCGGCTGTTTCGGGTTCTACATCCTGTTTACAACCCGTGGCACCGGATACATCGCTGGGGCGGTTGTTCTGGGCATCGCGGGCCTGATCGTGCATGACACCATCCGCCGGGCGCGGTTTCCAAAGGGCGATGGTGGCCCCGGTCTGGTCGAAGTTGATGAACGGCGGATCACCTATTTGTCGTCTGGGGGTGGGGCGTCTGTGTCGCTGGATACGTTGACCCGCGTCGAAGCACATCGCAACCGGCGCGGCCATGTCACGTGGATCTTCTATGACGAAGACGGGATGCTGTCGGTGCCCGCTTCTGCGTCTGGCAGTGATGTTTTGTTTGATGCCATGACCGCCTTGCCGGGGGTCAATTACGATCAGGCTGCTGCAGCGGCCAAAGGGCAGGGGCCGGATGTGTTTTTGGTCTGGACCCGGGATCGCAAAGCCTTGAATTGATCACATCTTTCGTGCGGCGCTTGACAAGGCGCAGGCTTACGAACAGGTCTGTCATTCTAAAGACGAAGGAAGCCTGACATGTCGATCCCTCAATCCGGTGGTGGGCCCATCACATCCTTCAATCAGCTGGCCGAATATCTGGAAGCGGGCAACAAGCCCAAAGATGATTGGCGCATCGGCACGGAACACGAAAAATTCGGCTACTGTCAGGATTCGCACAAACCGCTGCCCTATGACGGGGATCGGTCGATCAAGGCCGTTTTGGAAGGGCTGCGCGATGGGTTCGGATGGTCGCCCGTGCACGAAGGCGGCCATATCATCGGGCTGGAAAAAGACGGGGCAAATGTGTCGCTGGAACCCGGGGGCGCGTTGGAATTGTCTGGCGCACCGTTGGAAACGATCCACCAGACCTGTGACGAAGTGAACACCCATCTGGCCGAAGTCCGCGAAGTTTCGGATAAGATCGGCGTCAAATTCATTGGTCTGGGGGCAGCCCCCGAATGGACACACGACCAGATGCCGCTGATGCCCAAGGGGCGATATCAGCTGATGAACAACTATATGGAACAGGTCGGCACCATGGGCACCGCCATGATGCGCCGGACCTGTACGGTTCAGGTCAATCTGGATTGGTCTGATGAAGCCGACATGGTCAAAAAATTCCGCGTGGCCTTGGCGTTACAGCCTGTTGCCACGGCGCTTTTTGCCAATTCGCCGTTTTTCGAAGGCAAGCCCAACGGGCATAAATCCTGGCGGTCGCGGATCTGGCGTGATCTGGATGCAGACCGCACGGGCATGCTGCCATTTGTGTTCGAAGATGGCATGGGATTTGAACGCTATGTGGACTATGCGCTCGATGTGCCGATGTATTTTGTGTACCGCGATGGCAAATATATCAATGCGCTGGGCCAATCGTTTCGTGATTTCCTGAAAGGGCAGTTGCCCGCGCTGCCCGGTGAAACCCCGCAACTGTCGGATTGGGCCGATCACCTGACCACGATTTTCCCAGAAGCGCGGATCAAGAAATTCATGGAAATGCGCGGGGCCGATGGTGGCCCGTGGCGGCGGTTGTGTGCGTTGCCTGCATTCTGGGTTGGGCTGACCTATGATCAGACCGCACTGGATGCGGCATGGGATCTGGTCAAAGGGTTCAGCGTCGAAGATCGCGATGCCCTGCGGGTCGCCGCGTCAGTCGATGGATTGGCCGCCCATGTCGGGGATATCCGCATGATGGATTTGGCCCGTCAGGCTGTTGCGATTTCCCAATCCGGGCTTAAGGCCCGCGCCCGGTCCGGCACAGGGGGGCTGGTGCCTGATGAAACGCATTTCCTGAATGCGTTAGAGGCCAGCCTGGAAAGCGGCCAAACCCCGGCAGATGAACTGCTGGCGCGTTATCATGGCGATTGGAACGGCGATCTTTCCCGCATTTACAGCGACTATTCGTATTAGGCGGATGCGCGGGCTGCGATGATTGCGCCGCCGGTGATCAGCACGGCGGCGATCACCAATGTCCACGACGGGGCGGCAATGCCAGCCGCGACCAGAACAAGGGTCGACACCAATGGGGCCGCATAGGAACTGGTTCCCAAAACCTGAATATCGCCGCGTTTGACGCCGATGTCCCACACGTAAAACGCCAGACCGACCGGCCCAAGCCCCAACATGAGCGTGGACGCCCATGCGGTTGGCCCATCGGGCCAGACCGTTTCTTCAAGAACCATGTGCAAGCCCGCTGATGCTGCGGCGGTGATCAGGCAGAACACGGCCACCGAACTGGTTGGCACATCGCCCCAACGGCGCGACACCACCGAATAGCCTGACCACGTCAACGCGCACAAAAGTGCCATCCCGTAGCCGGGCAGATACTGGGTTTGAAACCCCGATCCGCCCCCCGACACGATGCTTGCCGCACCGACAAAGGCCAGACCTGCGCCAATCAGATGCCCCCGTTTCAGGGTTTCGCCGGGCAAAAGCCCGGAAAACAGCACGATCAACAGCGGCCAAAGATAGGCGATCAATCCGGCCTCTGCCGCCGGGGCCGCGCGAAGGGCAGAAAAATAAAGCGCATGGTAGCCAAACACCCCCAGTGACCCCAACACATAGACCATCACCGGGACGCCCCGCAGATCACGCCAACCATCCGTCGCGGCAACCCAGATCAGCCCGATCGTGCCACCAATCGCAAAACAGATCGCGTTCAACAGCAAAGGGGGTGTGGGGGCCGACCCAACGGTCAGCACAGCAAGCAAAGCCCATAGCATCACTGCGATAAATCCGACGCCTGTGGCCTGTGTTTGTGTCATTCCGGTTCAGCGCTCCTGCCTTTGCCATGCACCCGATCTGGATATCAGCCCTTTGCGCCCGCGTCTTGGGCTGCTAGATTCGTGGAATATTAACCAGATTTGGGTGATCAAAGCCCAGACCGAACTGGGGCAGGGGCCATGGATTTTGAAATGAACCACATCGCGCTGAACTATATGCGCGACGATACCGAACCGGGACAGGGGCCTGTGCAGGTTGGATGGCTGTTGACCGACCCCAAAGGTGCTGTGGTCTACGATCCGCCCGAACGGCTAAAATCCGGCGCTGAAAACCGCGCCCATGCGAAATCGGCCAGCCGCTGTCCCGCCGTGATCAGCATGGAGGCGCGCTATTTCGTCATCAACTGTCCGTTTGATATCCACATCGGATTTGGCCGCGACAAAACTGGCAAAGCCACGCTGATCAACCGGGCCGGAAAGGCCAGCACCATCCGTGGATCAAAGCTGGGCAATGTGCTGCATCTGACCAACGAAGCGGAATGGCGGTTCCCGGATCGCCCCACGATCCAGTTGAAACTGCCGTATCTGTTCATCGCGGATGAACCCGTATTCGTCACCCAGATTTCGGCGTTTGCCCATTACCGCAAAACCCAATTGCCCGGCACGATTTTTGGCGGGCGGTTCCCGATCAACATCTGGCCGCGCCCCTTGATGTGGGCCTTTGAATGGCACGACCCGACACAGGATATTGTCCTGCGCCGGGGCGAACCGCTGTTTTATTGCCAATTCGAATCCACCGATCCATCCCGCCCCATTCAAATGTTCGAGGCGCAGATGACGCCGGATTTGCAAGGGTTTCTGGATCATATTTCCGGTGCGGTGAACTACGTCAACCAGACCTTCAGCCTGTTCAAGGCGGCAGAACGGGCCAGACCAGAAAAACTGCTGACCCGTAAGGGGGGTTAAAAGTCAGGCCAGACCTTTGGCCTCAACCTCTGCTTTGGACTGCAACAGCAGCATGGCCTGATCTGCCGCTTGGCGCAGGCTGCCCATGGCCTGTGTGAACCCCAGCCCCAGACACAGCGACAGGATGCCCAGACCCAACATCACGCCGACGGTCTGATTGTCCATGGCGACAGGCACGGCGATGCCCCCCAGAACCACGGCCCCAAATCCAATGGCCAGATATCCGACCGCAATCACTTTGGAAGCGGCCTTGGCTGTGGGGCCGCTGATGGGGCAGGCGGCCATGTCGCGCCCGATGTTCAGGATTGCGGCGGTCAGCCCGGCCAGAACGGACAGGGCAAGGGTGAAGTAAACGATGAAGCTAAGCATTGGCTTTCCTTTCGATAACAGGGGTTAGGTTGGGGTTGAGTTTTGCATAGGCCGCATAAAGCCAGGCAAAGGTTCCGGCCCAAATCGGTGCAAAGATGGACCCTGCCACCGCATAAAGGCTGATAATTTCCAAGGTTCCGCGGGACGGTTCGACCTGCATCAGGGCATAGACGGCCGCCGGAAGACAGACGCAGAACAGGCCCAACAGCCCGAACATGGCAAAGCGCCCGAACGTCAGATCGACGCGGCCGGTGATGGCCAGCAATACGGGCAAACCGACCGCCACATAAACCGGACCGCCAAAAACAAGCGCCACGACCGGTACGATCATCCAACAGGTCAACAAGGTGACCAAAAGCGGCGCACAGATGAACGCGGCGGCAAAGGGCATTGGGCGAATGGGATCACGCAAAGGAGGGATCATTTTTCACCCTCCAACTTCTGATACAAGTGGCCTGCGACGGCGCACCAGATAACAGCATGGAACAGGCCCAATGCCCCATAAAGGTCGATAAGTTTTCGTGTGATCCTTATGCCAAATCGTGCGTCGACAGCATCGGCCCAGCCCTGGGCCAGAACGACATTCAGCACGACCATCAAGATGACAAAGGACACAAACCCGATAAAGCCGAATGAAGTCGCATCCGGATCGAACATGGTCGACCAGATCAACATCAATGGGACCCCGATCATCAGATAAGGCAGGATGCCGTAGTACAGCCCGATCACGGGAATGAAAAACACCCAGACCCCTGCGGCCGCCACCAAGAAGGGCGCCATACCGATTCCAAAGATCAAGCTGTCCCAGCCAACGGGCCGGCTGGGCCGGGGAAGCTGAATGGGTTTTGATGGATAAAAGAACATGGTCGTCCTTTCTGATTTTTTGGGTATTTCTGTAATAACAGAAATAAACGGTGAAAATTTTTAGCCGGACTTGGGCAGGAACCGCACAATCTTTGCCCCCAGGGTCAGCAGTGTTTTCTGCACACCCCGTGGGATGCGGCTGACATCGGAATACCAATCATCAAACTGCTGCATGGTGGTCAGGGTTTCGGTGATGCGGGCCTGCACCTCTGCCGGGGTGTTGTCGTCCCGGGCATCGTTAGCCACATCATACAATGCGTTCAGCGTGGGAAGATATTCCCGCTTGCGCCGCCCTTCGACCACCACGGTCACCAAATCGAACATATCGCGGACAGAATGGAAATGATCGCGCCTGTCTCCCAGATTGCGGGACGATTGTACCAGATCCCAGCCCTGCAGTTCTTTCAGCGCGGTTGAGACATTTGAACGGGCCAGTGACAGGGTTTCGCAGATTTCATCCGCCGTCATCGGCTTTGGTGATATGTGCAGCAGCGCGTGAATTTGCGCCACACTGCGGTTTACACCCCATTTGGTGCCCATGTCCCCCCAATGAAGGATAAAGTTCTGCATGGATGGTGTCAGGTGCATCGGTAAATTCCGTAATTTCAGTAAACTCAGAAATAACGGATCCAACGAAAGAGTCAACTGAAATTTCTGAAATGACAGAAATTTATGATTTGTTTCCGATTTTGCCTTCGGTCCCCGCCCGCAGTCGGGCGATGTTTTCGCGGTGCCGCACAGCGATCAAAACCGCCAGCGCAAGGGCCATCGCGATCATCGTGGTGTACCCCAGCAGGGCCATCAGGATCGGCGTCGCCGCACAGGTTACCAGCGCAGACAGCGAAGAATACCGCGTTGTCGCCGCCGTCAACAGCCAGACGGCACCGGCGGCAAGCCCCACGGGCCATGCCAGGGCGAACAGCAACCCGAAAAATGTTGCGACCCCCTTACCACCCTTGAAAGCCAGCCAGATCGGAAAGCAATGCCCGAAAAACGCAGCAAACCCGGCCAATTGGGCCGCATCTTCTGCCGCGACCACACGTGCAACAAGAACTGCAAGCCCGGCTTTGCCAGCGTCCAGAACCAATGTCAGGAACGCCCCCAGTTTGGATCCGGTGCGCAACACGTTCGTTGCACCGATGTTGCCCGATCCGATTTGGCGCAAATCGCCCAAGCCCATCACGCGGGCCACCACGATGCCAAAGGGGATGGATCCCAAAAGATAGCCAAATGCGGCCCACAGCATCAGGGTTGCGGGGGTGGACACAAGATCAGGCAGCATGGTCAAACACCTTCTGTCCGGCCACAAAGGTTTGCAGCACACGCCCTTCCATCCGTTGCCCGTCAAAAGGGGTATTCTTGGATTTTGATTTCAACCGGGTTCGGTCAAGAACAAACGGCGCATCGGGATCAAACAGGACCAAATCCGCAGGCGCACCCACCGCCAGACTGCCCCCGGCCAGCCCAAACCGGCGCGCCGGGTTCAGCGCTGCGGCCCGGAAGATTTGCGGCAGCGTCAGCACACCCGAATGATACAGCCGCATGCAGGCCGGAAGAAAGGTTTCAAGCCCGACCGCACCGCTGGCTGCGGCTTCGAAAGGTTGGCGCTTTGATTCTTCGTCTTGGGGCGTGTGCATGGACGAAATGATATCAATCAGGCCCGATGCGACCGCCTGACCAACCGCCAGCCGATCGTCTTCGGACCGCAAGGGCGGCTTGATTTTGAAAAATGTGCGATAATCGGCCACATCGAATTCGTTCAGCGTCAGATGGTGGATCGATACGCCCGCTGTCACGTTCAGGCCCGCGTCTTTGGCCCGTTGCAGTCGCCGCAGGGCCCGGACGGTTGTGATCTGGTCGGCGTGATAGGCCGCCCCTGTCATTTCTGCCAGTGCAAGATCGCGGTCCAGCCCGATGCGTTCCGCCATGGGTGACACCGCCGGAAGACCGCGCAGGGACGCAAACTTGCCAGACGTGACCGCCGCCCCATCCGACAGACCGGGATCCTGAGGGTGGCCAATCACCAGTGCACCCAGTTGCCCGGCATAGGTCAGCGCGCGCGACAAAACCTTGATATCCGTGACGACCGCATCCCCATCCGTGAACGCCACCGCACCGGCATCCATCAGAAACCCGATTTCGGCCATTTCCTGACCGTGGCGGTCCTTGGTCAATGCGGCCATTGGGTGGGTGCGCACGGCACAGGCCGCCTGTGCGCGGCGGGTTACGAATTCAAGGGTTTCGGGGCTGTCGATCGTGGGAACGGTGTCTGGGCGGGTGACAATCGTGGTCACGCCACCGGCGGCCGCGGCCAGACCGGCGGATTTAAAGCTTTCCTTGTGCCGTTCGCCCGGTTCGCAGACTTTTACGCCCACATCGACGATCCCGGGGGCCAGATACCGCCCGTCGCAGTCGATGGTTTGGTTTGCAGGGCCGGGCGTAGTGATCTGACCGTTTTCGATCCGGATTGATCCGTGGGTGACGGAAAGCGCCACGGGATCCACCAAGCGCGCGTTTTCAAAAAGGATTGATGTCTGAGTGCCCATCATATCCCCCATATTGGGCCGTGCGGTGCACGGCGCGTCATGTTTTGCAGGCCCATTCGGGCCTGCGCCTGTGCCTCCGGCGGGAGTATTTCGGGCAAAATGAAGACAGGGGTCATCCTGCGACCCAGATCATCAGGGCGACAAGCGCCGCCAGAAACAAAAGGGCATACATCGCGATTTTGCCAGACATGCGCGGGTCTTTGGGATCGGTCATACCAATGTGTCCTGTGTTTGGGCCGTGCGGTTCTGCATCAACAGATCCATCGCGGCCATGCGAACCGCCACGCCCATTTCGACCTGTTCCTGAATGACGGATCGGTTGATGTCGTCGGCAATGTCACCGTCGATTTCGATGCCCCGGTTCATAGGACCGGGATGCATGACGATGGCGTCTGATTTTGCGTGGGCCAGTTTTTCGCCGTCCAACCCATACCGGTGGTAATATTCGCGTTCTGACGGGATGAAGCCGCCGTCCATGCGTTCTTTTTGCAGGCGTAACATCATGACGACATCCGCATCTTTCAGCCCTTCGGCCATGTCGTGATACACTTCGACGCCCAGATCCGCGACGCCCGTGGGCATAAGCGTGGCAGGCCCCACAAGCCGCACGCGGTTTTCCATCTTGCCCAGCAGAATCAGGTTCGATCGGGCGACCCGGCTGTGGGCAATATCGCCGCAGATGGCGATATTCAGTCGATGCAGGCGTCCCTTGGCGCGGCGAATGGTCAACGCATCCAAAAGCGCCTGCGTTGGATGTTCATGGCGACCGTCGCCCGCGTTCAAAACGGCACAGTTTACCTTTTGCGCCAGAAGATCGACCGCACCAGAATGCGGGTGGCGCACCACAAGAATATCGGGGCGCATGGCGTTCAACGTAAGGGCCGTATCGATCAAGGTTTCGCCCTTTTTGACCGATGACGCCTGCATCGCCATGTTCATCACATCTGCGCCCAGACGTTTGCCCGCCAATTCAAAGCTGGCTTGTGTGCGGGTGGAATTTTCAAAGAACATGTTGATCTGGGTCAGGCCGGCAAGACGGTCTGTGTGTTTCAACGGGTTGCGATTGAAATCGACATAGCTGTCGGCGAGGTCAAGGATCGCCGTGATCTGTGACGGATGAAGCGGTTCGATACCCAACAAATGGTTCAGCGCTGCATGCATCCTGTGATCCCCTTGGCGTCAGTGGTCTATATCTGGCTGGGGGGTGATGCTGCAAGCCCGGTTTACCATTGCCCTGCTGCACACTAGGTTTGACAGCATGAATGATTGGCATGACATGCGGGCCGCTTTGGAATGGCAGATTGAACTGGGTGTGACCGAATGTATCGGGGACATCCCGGTCAACCGGTATGACATTCCAGCGGTTGCGGCAAAACCGGCGCCGCCCGTTGCCGCCGTTGCGCCGGGCCCCGCACCATCTGTTACCGCTGATCCCGTGGCCGACGCCGCGCGTGCCGCCGCAGCCGCCGACACATTGGATGCGCTGAAAGATGCCATGGCCGCCTATCCCCATTGCGATTTGCGAAAAGGCGCCAAATCATTGGTGTTTTCTGATGGGGTGCCACGATCACCCGTCATGATCATCGGAGAGGCGCCGGGCCGTGACGAAGACATTCAAGGCAAGCCCTTTGTCGGCAGGGCGGGGCAATTGTTGGACAAGATGCTGGCGGCGATTGATCTGGATCGGACCCGGAATGTCTACATCACGAATATCCTGCCTTGGCGCCCCCCGCAAAACCGGGACCCCAAACCCGAAGAGGTCGCGATGATGATGCCATTTTTGCGGCGTCATGTGGCGCTGGCCCAGCCGTCGGTCCTGATTTGCATGGGCAATCATTCCTGTCACGCGGTGCTGGGAAAGCGGGGCATTACGAAACTGCGTGGCAAGTGGGATCAAGGGTTGGACCTGCCGGTTCTGCCAATGCTGCATCCGGCGTATCTGTTGCGCCAAACACAGGCCAAACGCGACGCATGGCAAGATTTGTTGGCGCTGCGGGCATGGCTGGACGACAAAGGGCACCGTGATGTCGCGCATTGATGAACGACAGGAATTTCTTGCGGTGCGGATCGCGATCCTGACGGTTTCGGACACCCGTGATTTGACCGACGACCGGTCTGGCGACACGCTGGTGCAGCGCCTGACGGACGCGGGGCACGTGTTGGCGGACCGTGCGATTGTGCGCGATGATCGTGCCGTGATTGCCACGCGGTTGCAGGCGTGGGCTGATGACCCGGATGTGGACGTGGTCATTTCGACGGGGGGCACCGGGTTGACTGGGCGGGATGTCACGGTCGAAGCGCACCGGGACG
The DNA here is from genome assembly GCA_020630595.1 of Planktomarina sp. Taxonomy (GTDB): domain Bacteria; phylum Pseudomonadota; class Alphaproteobacteria; order Rhodobacterales; family Rhodobacteraceae; genus Planktomarina. The sequence goes on along the minus strand of JAHDBC010000021.1, from coordinate 20,336 downwards.
TCTATGAAAAGGAAATCGATGCCTTTGGGACCGTGTTCACTTGGGTGTCGATGCAAAAAATTGGCACATCCGCTGTCCAAAGTCGCGCAACCGGCGGGGTTGCCAATGGCACCTATATGTTCGCCTTGCCCGGATCGACCGGGGCCTGCAAAGACGCATGGGATGAAATTCTGTGCAAACAATTGGATATTCGGCACCGTCCTTGCAATTTCGTCGAAATTTTACCGCGACTTGATGAACATTTGCGACGGAAATAGCGGTTGGGCCCGTATCAGCTGCTGACAGTGACCGGGATTGGCCTAAGTCTTTGGTGATGTCTGACATTTTCGCAGGGAAAACCGATGCGCTTTTTACGTCGTAGTTTGAGTGGGCTGTTTTTGTTGGGGGTCACGCTTGCCCTTGGCATCGCAGCCGTCAGCATGGTGATGACTGCAATCGGTGAAAGTGCCGGGGATGAACGGCGTGGGGGTGGTGGCCGCGAACGTGTGTTTGCCGTGAATGTCATCCCCTTTGACCCGCAGACACAGACCCCGGTTTTGGAAGTGTTCGGCGAAGTGCAAAGCGCCCGCGTTCTGGACCTGCGCCCGTCTACGGGTGGGACGATCCTGTCCGTGCATCCCAACTTTCAGGAAGGGGGGCGCGTTGGCCAAGGTGATCTGTTGGTGGAAATTGACCCTTCGAATGCTGAAACCGCGCTGGCCTTTGCACAGGCCGATCTGGATGAAGCGCAGGCAGAAGATCGCGATGCGACCCGGGCCCTTGACCTTGCGCGCGAAGAACTGGTGTCTGCCGAAGAACAGGTCACGCTGCGCCAGCGTGCGTTGCAACGACAGATTGATCTGGTGGAACGGGGCGTCGGCACCGAAGCGGCGCTGGAAGCTGCAGAACTTTCGGCTGCGACCGCGCGACAGGCTGTCATTTCCCGACGTCAGTCGCTTGCGCAAGCCGAAGCGCGGCTGGATCTGGCAAAAGCGCGGGTGGATCGGCGCAACATCGCCCTTGCCGAAGCAGACCGAAACCTGCGCGACACGAAACTGTATGCCCCGTTCGCTGGTATTTTGACCGATGTCACGCTGGTTCAAGGCGGCACGGTTACAGCCAACGAACGTGTGGGGCAAATGGTTGATGCCCGCGCGTTAGAGGTGGCATTTCGCGTCTCCACCCCCCAGCATGCGCGGCTTTTGAACGACGCGGGCGAATTGCGCGACACGCCCGCGCAGGTCACGCTGGATGCGTTTGGCATTCAAATTCAGCACGATGCGCGCCTGACCCGCGAAGCGCCGGTTGTGGGCGATGGCCAAACCGGGCGTTTGCTGTTTGCCAGCGTCGACGGGGGCGAAGGATTGCGCCCGGGTGATTTCGTTCAGGTCAGTGTCGAAGAACCGCCCTTGGACCGGGTCGCACGGTTGCCGGCATCCGCGCTTGGGCCGGGCAGCACGATCCTTGTTCTGGGCGAAGAAGACCGCCTTCGCGAAGAAACCGTGCAGCTGATCCGGCGGCAAGGGGATGACGTGCTGGTGCAGGCGCGTGGATTGCGTGGCGATTTGGTGGTTGCGGAACGATCCCCGTTGCTGGGCGCAGGGATCAAGGTGCGACCGCTGGATTCCGATGACACCGCCGTTCCCGATGCGCCTGCGATGGTTGAACTTGATGATGACCGCCGCGCCCGGCTTGTGGCCTTTGTCGAAGGAAACACCCGTATGCCCGCAGCCGCGAAACAGCGGGTGCTGGAACGGTTGCAACAGCCACAGGTGCCCGAAGAATTGGTCACCCGTCTTGAAAGCCGCATGGGGAGCTGACGCATGTCTATGATCAATCGCATGTCCGGCGGCATTCTGGGCTACATGACGCGGCACCGCACTGCGGCCAATCTGTTCCTGATCATCATGATTCTGGCAGGGGCTGTCAGTTTCCCACAAATGCGGGCGCAGTTCTTTCCGGATGTGGTTGTGGACAATGTGACCGTTTCGGTGCGCTGGGATGGCGCAGGCCCCGAAGATGTGGACCGCGCGATTGTTCAGGTGATCGACCCGGCGCTTTTGACGGTGGATGGTGTCACCGATACATCATCCAGCGCCACAGAAGGGCGTGCCTATGTCACCATGGAATTTGAACCGGGGTGGGATATGGCGCGGGCCGCCGATGATGTGCAGCTGGCCGTAGATGGCGTGGCATCCCGGTTGCCGGACGATATCGATGATCCGGTCGTGCGTCGGGGGCAATGGCGCGACCGTGTGACGGATGTTGTGATCAGTGGCCCCGTTGGGGTCGATCAATTGGGCCTGTTTGCCGATGAATTTGTCACCCGGCTGTTTGCGGCGGGTGTCACCCGCACCACGATCCGTGGCGTTGCGGCAGGGTCGGTTCTGGTGGAAGTGCCGTCCTTGTCTTTGATCCGGTACGACATCACGATGGATGAAATCGCCCGCGCCATCGCGGCAGAGGTTGATGCTGATCCCGCAGGCGATGTTGCCGGTGCATCACGGGTCCGCACAGGCGTTGAAAAGCGCGAAGCAGACGATATTGCCGGGATCGTCTTGCGCAGCAATGCGGACGGTTCGAACCTGACCATCGGTGATCTGGCGACCGTTGCAGAACTGAGCATTGACCGGGAACGTGCATATTTCGTGGGCGATAGCCCGGCGATATCGATCCGCATCGACCGGTCGCCCCAGGGGGACGCGATTCAGATCCAGGCCACGGTCGCACAGGTTGCTGAAACCATGGTCGAAACCCTTCCTGCTGGTGTCGACATCCAGTTGATCCGCACCCGGTCAGAGGCGATTTCCGCCCGTCTGTCCATGATGATGGACAACGCATTGGAAGGTCTGGCGCTGGTCCTTTTGCTGCTGTTCTTGTTTTTGAACGTGCGCACCGCCTTTTGGGTGGCCGCGGGGATCCCGGCTGCGATCGCGGCGGCCATTGCCCTGATGTATCTGTCGGGTCTGACGATCAACATGATCTCTTTGTTTGCCCTGATCATCACGCTGGGGATCGTGGTGGACGACGCAATCGTCGTGGGCGAACACGCCGATTACCGCGCCCGCGTGTTGGGGGAACAACCTTACGAAGCTGCAGAAAATGCGGCACGGCGCATGTTCACGCCCGTGTTTTCGGCAACCCTGACAACAGTGATTGCCTTTTTCGGTCTGGTCGCAATTGGCGGGCGTTTTGGTGATCTGATTGCCGACATTCCCTTCACCGTCGTCGTGGTTCTGATTGCATCATTGGCAGAATGTTTTCTGATCCTGCCCAATCACATGGCCCATTCGATTGTCACCGATGGCAAAACGAAATGGTATGATTGGCCGTCGCGCCTGACCAACGCGGGGCTGGATTGGTTCAAACGTGTCGCGTTCCGCCCCTTCATTCGCTTTGTCATCTGGGCAAGGTATCCGGTTCTGGCAGGATTGTTGGTGGTGTTCGCGTCACAGGCCGTTTTGTTCATCAAAGGCGATGTGCAGTGGCGGTTCTTCAACGCACCAGAACGTGGTTCGGTCACTGGCAACTTTGCCATGGCCCCCGGGGCCACGCGCGAAGACAGCATCGCACAGATGCGGGCCATGCAAGACGCCGTTGCCCGGGTCGAAGCAGATTACGTCGAACGCTACGGGCGCAGCCCGGTCGCCTTTGTGATGGCTGAAATCGGTGGCAATTCCGGGCGTGGCCTTGCCGGGACCGAAACCAAAGATGCCGATCAACTGGGGTCGATTGCGGTTGAATTGATCGACCCGGATTTGCGCCCCTATTCGTCGTTTGCCTTTGTCAGTGATCTGCAAGACGCGGTCACCCGGCATCCGGCGGTGGAAACCATAAGTTTTCGCGGATGGCGGCAGGGACCGGGCGGCGATTCGCTGGATGTCCGGTTTTCGGGTGCGGACGCAGATACGCTGAAATCCGCGTCAGAGGCGCTGCAAACCGCATTGGCCCAATTTCCCGAAGTGTCTGCCGTGCAAGACAATCTGGCCTATGATAAAGAAGAGATCATACTGGAACTGACCCCGCAGGGGCAGGCGCTGGGCCTGACCATTGATGATCTGGGCCGGACATTGCGCAATCGTCTGAACGGGGTCGAAGCGGCATCATTTCCGGATGGGGCACGGTCGTCCACGGTGCGTGTTGAATTGCCGGCCGGGGAACTGACATCAGATTTCACGGAACGCATGCTGATCCGCACGGCGTCTGGCGATTATGTGCCACTGGCCGATATCGTGACGGTCCAGACCCGCACAGGATTTTCCACGGTGCGGCGCGAAAATGGCATTCAGGTGATCAGTGTCACCGGCGACATTTCAGAAGATGATCCCGCCCGGGCAGAGGCGATCACAGCACAGCTGGAATCCGAAATTCTGCCCCGCATCGCCGAAGAAACCGGTGTCGCCTTTGATCTGGCAGGGTTGGCGGAACAGGAAGATGATTTTGCCAATGATGCCCGAACCGGGCTGATCCTGACACTGGCGGGTATTTTTCTGGTATTGGCGTGGATTTTCGCATCCTGGACACGCCCGATCGTGGTCATGGCCGTGATTCCGTTCGGGCTGATCGGTACGATTTTTGGCCATTGGGTCTATGACGTGCCGCTGTCGCTGTTTTCGGTCGTCGGCCTGATCGGGATGGTGGGGATCATCATCAACGACAGCATTGTTCTGGTCACCACGATTGACGAATACGAAAAGGACCGTGGGTTGTTCCCGTCAATTGTGGACGGGGTAACGGATCGACTAAGGCCCGTGATGCTGACAACGCTGACCACGGTTCTGGGCCTCTACCCGTTGCTGAACGAACCGTCGACGCAGGCGCAGTTTTTGAAACCGACAGTGATCACACTTGTCTTCGGACTGGCGTTTGGAATGGTTCTGGTTTTGATCATCGTTCCCGCCTTGATGGCGGTCCAACGCGATGTTGCGGATTTGATTGCAGGATACCGCCGCAGTCTGCGGGGTGTCATCAAGGGGCGCGGTGCCCCGGTCGCGACAGGCGTGCTGACGATTGGCATGATCGGGCTGCTGTTGGGCACGGTCGGGGTTGCGGCCTACACAGGTGCAGCAAGCATGCTGACCGACATTATTCTGACAGGTCTGGCCGATCTGGTGGCAGGGGGCGTTCGTGTGTTCGATAATCCTGATGCCGCGGGCCGGATCGCATCATCGGCAGCCCGCCTGATCAGCGCGCAACCCATGGCCGCATCGCTGGGTGCATTTGTCGTGGGATTGGGGGCTTTGATGGTGGTGGGCTACGGCGCAGTCGGTATCACCATGATGCGGCGCAACGCGGCGCGGGGGGCCTAGCCCGGTGCGACGCACCCCAGGTATTCCACCGATGTGTCGCCCGTAAATGCCGTAACGCGCACCCCATTGCGTGCAACCGCTGTGGGTTGGCCGCTGGGTGACAGGATTTCGGTCTGTGCGGTCCACCCGGTCGGGCCACTGCGGACTTTGGGTTCGGCAATCCACATACCGTGTTCTGCCACTTCGACCACAAGTTCTGGCGGATGATTGGATGTTTTCGGAACCGTCAGCGTCAGGGCCATCGAATCCTCTGTCGGGGCAAAGCTGCAGGTTACGGTCTGGTTGGATCGGGGCACTTGGCTGTCGATTGCAGATTGGATGGTGGCATCAAACCGCCCCTGACCGGGCAATTCGGCAGACACCCGAACCGACACCGGAATGCATATTTCTTCGCAAACGCCCATTTGAATGTGCCCATCCAGTTGAATGGGGTTGGCATCAGCCGCTTCGATCAACAACGGAAACACAACCCTGTCGGCATAGCCAATCGTGCGCATCCCAAGAATCCATGTCACCTTGGGTTCCGGCCAGACAAGATCCGCATCCACCAGATTTTGTGACGCCGACCAATCGAAAAGTGGGGGAATGCCCGCATCCCCCGGTTGCCGCCAATAGGTTTTCCAGCCCGGTTCCAGCCGGACTTCGATCCCTGCCACATGGGTGCCATCCGCGTTACGCCAGCCCGGTAGCACGGAAACTGACATCACGTCGTTTACCGCCTGGCCAAAAGCCGGGACCGCGGCACACAGCGCCATCGCAGAGATCATCGTTCGCATCATCAGTCGCTATCTAGGGACAGTGCGTTGAAATAGAAACTCACTTTTGGGCGACAGGCCTGTGATGCGCGGTCGCCCCCCTTGTTCTTTGGCGCAATCACGCGCATGTCAAAGGCATGGAAGAAACGCTGGCTGGAAAATTGCTGATTGCGATGCCCGGAATGGGCGACACCCGCTTTGATCAGGCGGTGATTTTCCTGTGTGCCCATACGCGCGAAGGGGCGATGGGGTTGATCGTCAACAAGCCCGCCGCTGGTGTAACGCTTAGCAACCTGTTGGATCAGCTCAACATCGAAGTCGCGCCAGAGGCCGCGCCCATGGCCGTGCATTTCGGCGGCCCCGTCGAAGATGGGCGCGGATTTGTTCTGCACAGTTCAGATTACACGGGCAACGAATCCACACTGGATGTGGATGGCCGGTTTGGAATGACTGCAACCCTCGATGTTCTGGAAGATATTGCCGAAGGGCATGGCCCGAAAACGGCGCTGCTGGCGCTGGGGTATTCGGGATGGGCCCCCGGCCAGCTGGAAGCTGAAATTCTGCAAAATGGTTGGCTGACCTGCGACGCAACACCTGACATCGTGTTTCACCAACCCGATGAAACGAAATGGCAAGCCGCCCTTGATGGGATGGGCATTGATCCGCGATTGTTGTCGTCGATGTCCGGTCGGGCCTAGTCCCGCGGGGCTGCGGCCCGGGTCAGACGGTCGTTGATCGCCAACCCGATCCCATCCATGGGAATCGGTGCAACGGCGATGGGCTGGCCCGATGCATCCGCCATGCGCAATGCGGCAAACAACTGTTCCGCCGCTTCGGCCAGATCGCCATTGGCCGACAGCGTGATGTCACCGGCAACGTCGCCAAACCCGATCAGAAACACACCGGGCGTCGCTGTTTTGACGTTCAGCGCAACGGGCGCGTTCGGGGCGTAATGGGATGCCAATTGCCCCGGCGCTGTGACAGGCCCGGTCGCGGACGCGGCGGTCGCCACGGGGGCCCCGATCACGGGCTCCAGATCTGCGGCAGTCACATGGCCGGGGCGCAGGATCATGGGCGCCGGATCCAACGACAGGATCGTGCTTTCCAATCCACGATCGCAACGGCCCCCGTCGATCAGCCCGTCAATGCGGCCCGACAATCCATCCCGCACGTGTTGTGCGGTGGTCGGACTGATCCGGCCCGATGGATTGGCCGATGGTGCGGCAACCGGGCGATCCACCGCCGCCAACAGGGCGCGCGCCACTGGATGCGATGGCATCCGCACGGCCAATGTGGGCAGGCCCGCAGTCGTCGCCTGCGCCACCCGTGCCGCGGGGTCAAGCGGCAGCACCAGCGTTAGCGGGCCGGGCCAGAACGCTGCCATGACCCGTTTGGCCAGATCGGTCATCTGTACCAGTCCATCCAAGTGATCTGGCGATCCGACGTGCGCAATCAGGGGGTTGAAACTGGGGCGACCTTTGGCCGCGTAAATCGCTGCCACGGCGGTTGGATTGGTCGCATCCGCGCCCAACCCATAGACGGTTTCGGTGGGAAAAGCGACCGTTCCACCTGCACGCAAAACATCCGCTGCATCGGAAATCCCCTGTGCCGTAGGGGCATATTCAATGGGTCGGGTCATGACGCGGCGTTCCGGTTGAAGCTGTTACGCGAGCGTATACGTTGCCAGCAAGTTCAAGAAAACACCTGTCTTTTGAGGGATAGACCTTATGCCATATCGTTCGGCCGTTTCGGATTACGAATTCATCTATGATCAGGTGGTCCCTTTGGCCCCGGTCGCAGAAACATCCCGTTTCGCTGAAGCGACCGACGACATGGTGTCTGCGATCCTGTCCGAAGGTGGCAAGCTGTGCGATGAAATCATGGCCCCCCTCCAAAGGGCGGGGGATTTGACGCCGGCCCGGCTGGAAAACGGCGTTGTGCGCACATCGCCGGGCTTTGCCGAAGGGTTCAAAGCCATTGCCGAAGGCGGCTGGGTTGGCATTTCTGCATCGCCCGACCATGGCGGGATGGGTCTTCCCTTGGCGGTATCGACAGCGATCAATGATATGATGGCGGGTGCCAATATTGCGTTGCATCTGTGCCCGCTTTTGTCCCAGGGCCAGATCGAAGCCTTGGAACACCATGCGTCAGCAGATCTGCAGGACATGTATTTGCCGCGTCTGATTTCGGGCGAATGGACCGGGACAATGAACCTGACCGAACCGCACGCGGGATCGGACGTGGGCGCATTGTCCACCAAGGCGGACCCCAATGGGGACGGCACATTTGCGATCACGGGGCAAAAGATTTTCATCACTTGGGGCGAACATGATGCGGCAGACAATATCTGCCATCTTGTCTTGGCCCGTTTGCCCGATGCCGTTCCGGGGCCAAAGGGCATCAGCCTGTTTCTTGTGCCCAAATTCATTCCAAACGCGGATGGGTCGCTGGGCGAACGCAACGATCTGCGCTGCGTATCGCTGGAACACAAGCTGGGCATCCATGGATCGCCCACGGCGGTCATGGAATATTCCGGGGCAAAAGGCTGGCTTGTGGGCGAAGAACACAATGGTCTGGCCTGCATGTTCACCATGATGAACAATGCCCGCCTTGGGGTTGGGATGCAGGGCATCGGTGTGGCAGAGGCCGCGTACCAACACGCGCTGGCCTATGCCATGGACCGCAAACAGGGCAAATCCATTGTGCCCGGCGGCACCGGCACCATCATCGATCATGCTGACGTGCGACGGATGCTGATGCATATGAAAGCCGATATTTTTGCCGCACGCTGCATTGGCGCGGCCACGGCCGTTGCCATCGACATGGACACCGCAACCGGTGACAAAGCATGGAAAGCCCGCGCTGCGTTGCTGACACCGATCGCCAAATCCTTTGGGTCGGATGTGGGCTGCGAAACGGCTGACACGGGCATTCAAATCCACGGCGGCATGGGCTTTGTCGAAGAAACAGCCGCCGCGCAATACCTGCGCGATGTGCGGATCACGCCCATTTATGAAGGCACCAATTCCATTCAGGCGATGGATTTGGTGGGCCGCAAAATGATGGACGGGGGCGAAGCGGCCTTTGCGCTGATGGATGAACTGGAAGCTGATATCGAAGCGGCAAAAGAAAAGCACCCGGTCATGGCCAATGCCCTGTGGTCGGCACTGGCGACGCTGCGCGAAACCACCGAATGGGTGGCAAAGCAGGATCTGAATGATCGCTTTGCCGGTGCGGTGCCGTACCAGCGGGCCTTTGCGCGTGTTCTGGGCGGTGTGTTCCATTTGCGGGCCGCATTGTCTGGCGATGCGACACGCATCAATTTGGCCCGGTTCTACATGTCTATGCTGTTGCCGGATCACACATCGTTGTGCACACAGGCGAAAACCGGGGCAGAGATCCTTTATACGCTTGAGGTTGACGATTTCGCCGCTTAGGCGCGGGGAATGTCGAAAATCATTTACCCATGGGACGATGTTCCTGCACCGGGCGCGGTCACACAGGTTGCCGATGGCATCTTGTGGCTGCGCTTGCCCCTGCCAATGGCGCTGGATCACGTCAACATCTATGCGCTGGATGATGGGGATGGATGGACGCTGGTCGATACTGGCATGAAATGGGGCAAGGTGCCCGCGATGTGGGACGCCCTGCTGGCAGGGCCGTTGGCAGGCAAGCCTGTGACACGCATTATTGGCACGCATCACCACCCTGATCATATCGGATTTCACGGCTATTTCATGGACCAGGGTGCGGAACTTCTGATGACCCGCACAGCCTATCTGATGGGCCGGATGCTGACGCTGGATGTGCAGGACAGATATACCGATGGGCAGGTTCAGTTTTACCACCGTGCAGGCATGCGATCTGATCTGCTGGAAAAACGCAAATCAGACCGTCCGTTCAACTTTGCAGATATCGTTCACCCGCTTCCATTGGGATTTACCCGTCTGGTCGAAGGCATGACCCTGACGGCGGCGGGTCGTGAATGGACGGTGCATATCGGCAATGGGCATGCGCCCGGGCATGTCACGCTGTGGGCCGATGATATTGTGCTGACGGGCGATCAGATCATTCCGTCCATCAGTTCCAACATTGGGGTTTACCCCACAGAACCCGATGCAAACCCTTTGGCCGATTGGTTGGAAAGTTGCGAACGTCTGGCGCATTTCGCCGATGACGATCAGCTTGCCCTGCCGGGCCACAAGCGCCCGTTCCGGGGCATTCCGCTGCGGCTGAAACAGTTGCTGGACAATCATCATGGGGTGTTGGACCGGCTGCGCAGCACGCTGGTGCAGCCAAAATCTGCAGGCGACGTGTTCATGGAAGTGTTCAAACGCAAAATCGGGGATGGGGAATATGGCCTCGCCTTGGTCGAAGCCTTGGCCCATTGCAACTATCTGTGGCATGCCGGTGAAGCGACGCGCACCCTGTCGGATGATGGAAAATACCTGTTCAAAATGGTGTGACAGGGTGGACAGCCCCGGGCCGGGTTTGCCACAAACGCACCAAAGGGGGACCTGATGGATAAAATGCACACCACGGCCGACGCGATCGAAGCTGCCGCGATACCGCGCTACCACGAAGCGCACACGGACCCTGATGCCAAACCCGCCGACAAGGCAGAGGTGGCCGCCGCCGTCGCCAAGAAACCGCAGGCCCAGAAAAGCCCGGCGGAATGGGCCTATGAACGCATCATCCTGTACATCCAGAATTTTGAAAAACAGCTGGATGGGGACCACGAAGTCGCCATGGGCTTTACCGGTGGCGAAGTCGGCGTGATGCGGATCGAAGGGATGGGGTTTTTTGACCCGGACCTGATCACGTTTTATGGCACCGACAACGCCGGCGTGAAGACACAGCAAATTCAGCACGTCAGCCAATTGAATGTCATGCTGCGTGCCCTGCCAAAACGCGCCCCGCAACAGGTTGCGAACCGGATTGGGTTCCGATTGGCAAAAGATTTAGACGACGCGACAGCCTGACCGGGTGACAAAGCGATGATTTTGCCGCAATACGCCCCCAACCAAAGATAAGGGAATCGACGCATGGCCGACCACGATCACAAACACGGCGAAATGGATATCAAAGCGCAGGAAGAAATGTTCGCGAAGTTCATCGGATTTACCGTTTGGGCCGTGGGCATCATTCTGGTGTCACTGGTTCTTTTGTACCTGATCAACGGATAAGCAGCTGATGGACCGTCGCGCGTTCCTGTTGGCTGGTGGGGCTGTGGCCCTGTCTGGGTGTGGGGCGCAGTCTGTCTGGGCACCCGAAGCGGACGTGCAGCGTGTGCGGTATCGCCATCCGGGTGGCCCATCGTTCACGCTGTTTACGGTCAAAAACGTTGGGTCAGACAATGGCGCGCATACGGCGTTGATGATCAGTGCCAGCGAACGGGTGATTTTCGATCCATTTGGGTCTTTCGTGGGCCGGGGCGTTGTTGAACGCAATGATGTGATCTTTGGCGCAAACCCGGCGATCGTGGATTATTTCATCGACTTTCACGCACGCCAGACGTTCTACGTGATGACGCAGCACGTGGCGTTGACCGCTGGTGCCGCAGAAGATCTGTACCGCCGGGCCTTGGTTGCAGGGCCGGTCGGGTCCGCGATGTGCACCACCACGACCAGCCGATTGCTTGCCGAAACGCCCGGGTTGGAAGGCAAGATCAGCCAGACCTTCTTTCCCAATTGGCTGTTTGATCAAGTGGCGCAGCTGGACAACGTGATCACCCGGGAATTTCAGGATTACGATGAAACCCGCGAAAACGCCGTGCAGTACGGTTGGGTGCCGGGTCAGCCCAGCAGGTTCAACATCGAATAAAGCACGATCAGGCCTGCGCCGAACCCGGCGATCAGGTTCTTTGTGGTGTACCCCACGATGACCGTCGCACAGGCCGCCATGATGCGCGCAGGATCAGGCGCGCCGCCCGTCGCATCCGGCCAGATCACCAATGGCATCACCAATCCCGGCAGGATTGCCACAGCGGTGTATCGCAGATGGCGCAGCACCCAATCGGGCAAGTCCCTGTTGCCCAGAAACGCCAGAAACGAAAACCGCAGGCCCCAACTGCCCAAACCCAGACAAATGATCACAGTCCACAGGGTGGTATCGGAAAAGGCCTGCATCAGCGGTGCCCCAGTCTGCGTTCAACTTCGGCCCCCACGGCCATGGCCAGAAATGCAGCCAGCAATAGGCCCAAACCGTAGGGCACAAATACAAATACCAATGCTGCAACCGCCGACGTTAGCGCCGCTGCCACATGGGCGGCTGTGCGCAGGGCCGGCGCAACCATTGCCAAAAACGCAAGGGGCAGGGCGAAATCAATCGCCAGCCAATCGGGCAGGCTGTCGCCAGCCAAAGCACCCAGAAAAGTGCAGACCATCCACAGGCTGCACACCATGACAGAGGTTCCGGCGAAATACGCCACTTTCTGGCGGATCGTCCAATCGGTGAACCGCTGATATGCCGTGTCAGACAGGGCAAAGGCCTGATCCACCAACCCATAGGCCATCAGGGCACGTTGCCACATGGGTGCCTTACCCAGATGCGGGGCAAGGGCCGCAGAATACATCGCCATCCGGCTGTTGACGACCAGTGCGGTCAGAATGGCGATCACAGTGGGTGCCTGATCCTGCAACAACGATAGGGCCGTGAATTGCGCGGTCCCGGCCAGAACGATCAGGGAAAACGCCATGGTTTCCACGATATTCAATCCCGCCTCGGCCGACACCAGCCCGAAAAGGGCCGCAAATGGCACAACGACAAGGATGAATGGCGCGGAATCCAGTGTTCCCTTCCAGAAAAGACGCGCGTGCGATTGCATGATGTCCCACTTCCCCGCTAGGCATATCCGCGTACCGCAGCGACACAGGACATGCAATTGGCCAACGATCTGATCATTGCCCCGGATCCTTCGAAACCGGGCCTGACCCGGGCCGTGACCGCGACCGACCAGACGGGTGCGACAGTGGTGTTGAACGTGGTCGAAGAACGCCCGTTGACCATATGGTTGAACGGGTCTGAAATCGTGACAGCCATGACCATTGGCGATTATCCTGAATATCTGGCGCTTGGATTTCTGGCCAATCAGGGGATGCTGGCTGCCGATGAAACGGTGCTGGCCGTCGACTATGACGATGATTTGGAAACAGTGGTCGTGCGCACCGATGGGCAGACAAGCTATGAAGAAAAGCTGAAGAAAAAGACCCGCACGTCCGGCTGCGCGGTTGGGACAGTCTTTGGCGATATTATGGAAGGCATCGCTGGTGTCACCTTGCCGGATGCCACGGTCTGCGCAAGCGATCTGTATGCCTTGGCCCATCAAATCAACCAAATGCCCAGCCTGTATCTGGATGCAGGCGCCATTCACGGCACCGTGTTGTGCCAAGGCGCCAACCCGCTGGTGTATATGGAGGATGTGGGCCGCCACAACGCCGTTGACAAAATCGCAGGCTGGATGCGCGCAACGGGGGCCACAGCGGCAGACAAAACCCTGTACACGACGGGCCGCCTGACTTCGGAAATGGTGATAAAATGCGCCATCATGGGGATCCCCGTGCTGGCATCACGGTCTGGTTTCACGGCGTGGGGCGTGGAATTGGCCGGGCAGGTGGGCCTAACCCTGATCGGACGCATGCGCGGGCAACGCTATCAATGCGTTGCGGGGGAACACCGTCTGGTGCGGGATGTTGATCTATGACCCAACCGTTTGGAATTATTCTGGCCGGCGGATTGGCCCGCCGCATGGGCGGCGGCGACAAGGCGCTGTTGCCGTTGGGCGCTGGTGTGCTGCTGGATCATGTCTGGGACCGTTTGATCCCACAGGTTGGCGACGCCGCAATCAACGCAAACGGCGATCCTGAACGCTGGCACGCCTATGACGCAGATATTCTGCCCGACACTTTGCCCGATTTTCCCGGGCCCCTTGCGGGGGTCTTGGCCGGAATGCGCTGGGCGGCACCCAAAGGCGCGACACATATCGTAACAGTCGCAGGCGACACCCCCTTTTTCCCGCCCGATCTTGTGCCGCAGTTGTTGTTTGCCGCGCAACGTCAGGGCAAACCCATTGCCATTGCCGCCACGGCGGACGGATGGCACCCCACGTTCGGTCTGTGGCCCGTTGATCTGGCCGATGATCTGGAAATGGAATTGTCCGGCGGGATGCGCAAAATTCTGCGCTGGGCGGAAAAGCATGGCATGGCGCAGGCCATGTTCCCATCAGGCGCGGTTGATCCGTTTTTCAATATCAATACACCCGATGATCTGATCACGGCGCAGGCCCTGCTATGAAGGTGTTCGGCGTCACAGGGTGGAAAAACGCAGGCAAGACGGGCCTGATGGAACGTCTGGTGTCTGACATCACGGGCCGGGGTTTCACCGTGTCTACGTTGAAACACGCCCACCACAATTTCGATGTCGATCAGCCGGGCCGTGACAGTTACCGGCACCGCGCCGCCGGTGCGCAGCAGGTTCTGCTGTCATCGGGCAAACGCTGGGCGTTGATGACGGAATTGCGGGAAACAGCGGAACCATCGCTGGACGCGCTGTTGGCTCAAATGGCCCCGGTCGATCTGATCCTGATCGAAGGGTGGAAACGTGAAGCCCACCCAAAAATCGAAGCATGGCGTGCGGCCGCGGAACACCCGCTGATTGCCCCGAACGACCCGACCATTTTGGCCGTTGCCTCTGACGTGGCGGTTGACACAGATCGGGTTCGGTTTGATCTGGATGATACCGTGGCGATTGCGGATTTTGTTTTGGGGCAGGTGGGGCTTGTTTGATATCCCGCGCCCGGATCGGGTGATTGCAGTCGATTGGTCCGCACGGTCCAAACCATCGCCCGCGAAACCCACCGCAGATGCGATTTTCATCTGTGATGGATCAAGCGCCACAGGCAATCGCACCACATACCACCGGACGCGATGTGCTGCGTTTGATGCGATTTGCGAAAAGCTGGATCAGGCGTTGACCACCCAACAAACCGTGTTGTTGGGATTTGATTTCGCCTTTGGCTATCCGGCGGGCTTTGCAAAGCATCTGACGGGCCAACCGGATGCCAAGGCCATTTGGGCATGGATGGCTGAACACGTGGACGATGGGCCAGACAATGCAAACAATCGGTTCGTTGTGGCCAATCATATCAACCAGATGTCGCCGGGTGTGGGGCCGTTCTGGGGCTGCCCTGCAACGCTGAGCTTGCCGCATCTGCCGCACAAAGGCACGGCACGGACGGGTCACGGATTGGCCGACCGTCGATTGGTGGAAACAGTCGTTCCGTCGGCCCACAGTGTTTGGAAGCTGTTCACAACAGGGTCCGTCGGATCACAGGTTCTGATGGGCCTGCCGTATCTGCATCGACTGCGCCAACGTTTTGGCGATCAGATTGCATTCTGGCCGTTTGATGATGCCGCTGCACCCATTGTTTGCGTTGAAATTTACCCCAGCTTGCACAAAGTTCATTACCTGATACCGCCGCACACGCGGGATCCGATCTATCACATCAAAGACGCCGTTCAGGTGCTGATGGTGTGTGATACATTCCGGTCAGCGCCTTTGGCGGCGGGCGTGTGGTCAAAGCTTTGCCGGCCTGAACCGCCCTTTGATCCAAAGATCGCAGCGGAAGAAGGTTGGATTTTCGGGGCCCATGATCCAAACAGAGCATTATGAAAACGCCCCTGCCCAATGATTGCTTTGCCTTGCCGCCCGGTGTGTCATGGACCCCGGTTGACGATGCGCTTGCGCAATTGGACGCGCGGTTGGCATGCACCAAGGGCGCGGAACAGATCGATGTGTTCGCAGCGTCAGGGCGCATTCTTGCGGACGACGTGATCGCCCCCCGGTCGCATCCACCGCACGCGAATGCAGCCGTGGATGGCTATGGGATCAATGGCGATGGGTTGGCACCCGCGCTGCGGACGGGGCGCGCGGCGGCTGGGCATCCATTCGATGGAACGGTAGCCCCCGATCAGGCCGTGCGCATCCTGACCGGGGCAAACGTGCCGGACGGCGTCGACCGGATCGCACTTGAAGAAGACGTCACCGTGACCAAAGGTCAGGTTATTCTGCCCGGAACGCTGAAAGCCGGGGCCAACATCCGCAAGGCAGGCGAAGATATCACCGAAGGGACTATTGTTTTTGCCAAAGGCCACCGGCTGCGCCCTGCTGATCTGGGTGTGTTGGCGTCTGTGGGTGTGGGAACGGTGACCGTGCATGAACGCCTGACGGTTGCCGTGATCAGCACGGGCGACGAACTTTGCACACCGGGTGCGGGTGCCGCCGATCATCAAATCTATGACGCCAACCGCCCGATGCTATTGGCACAGATCGCCGCGTGGGGGTTCAGTGTCACGGACATTGGCATTATTCCCGATGATCGTGCGCAGGTTCAGGATGCGCTGGATCGGGCCGCACAGGCCGACATCATCTTGACCTCTGGCGGGGCAAGTGCAGGGGACGAAGATCATATCGCGGCGCTGTTGAACGAAACCGGGGCCATGGCAATCTGGCGCATCGCAATCAAACCGGGTCGCCCGCTGGGGCTGGGTGTCTGGAAGGGCACCCCTGTTTTTGCCCTGCCGGGGAATCCGGTCGCGGCCTTTGTTTGTACGTATCTGTTTGCCAAACCCGCGATGGACAAACTGGCCGGGGCTGGCTTCACATCGCCCAAACGCCTGTCACTGCCCGCCGCGTTTACCAAGCGCAAAAAACCGGGGCGGCGCGAATATCTGCGTGCCCGGATCACAGATGCGGGGGTGGAAATTTTCCCATCCGAAGGATCCGGCCGCATTTCCGGGCTGTCCTGGGCCGAAGGTCTGGTGGAACTGCCGGATCACGCGATGGATGTGGCGGTGGGGGACCATGTTACCTTTATCCCCTTTGCGCTGTGATCGACATCCGCGCGGGGTTTTCTGATGGGGATCGCCGGCGCGTCGCGGCGTTGTTTTGGGATGCGTTCGGATCAAAGCTGGCACTACCTTTGGGCCCCCGGGACCAAGCAACCGATTTTTTGTCTGAACATCTGAACCCGGCCTTTGCGTTGTCGGCATATCGAAACGACCGCCTGTTGGGTGTTGCTGGTTTCAAAACGGGTAACGGGGGGCTGGTGGGCGGTGGTCTGACCGATTTGGCGCGGGTTTACGGGTGGCCCTCTGCACTGTGGCGTGGGGCAGTTTTAGGGCTGTTGGAACGCGATTTGAAAGATCACCAACTTCTGATGGATGGGATTTTTGTCGCCGATGATGCGCGGGGGCAGGGGGTTGGATCAGCCCTGTTGGAGGCGATTTTGCACCATGCCCGGTCCAGCGCAAAATCAGAAGTGCGGCTGGACGTGATCGCCCAAAACCCGCGCGCCCATGCGCTGTATCTGCGCCATGGGTTCGTGGATGTTCAGACCCAATCCCACTGGATTGCCAAACGCCTGTTCGGAATCGGGGCGGTGACGGAAATGGTCTGCCGTCTGTGATCGCGCATGGGCAGATCACACGAAAAAACCCGTCATCACCCCTAGAGTTGACCCCTGAAACATGGGAACACTTCCCCCACTGCGGCGCATTTGGGGGACAAACATCATGGCATTCGGCAAAGGGCATCACCTGCATCTGATCGACGGATCAGCGTTTATCTTTCGTGCGTTTCACGCCCTGCCACCCCTGACACGCAAATCAGATGGATTGCCGATTGGGGCGGTGTCGGGGTTTTGCAACATGCTGCACCGCTACGTCGAAGGCAACACAGGGCCGGATGCGCCCACCCATGTGGCCGTGATCTTTGACAAAGGGTCGCACACGTTTCGCAATGATATGTATGATCAGTACAAGGCCAACCGGGATGCCATGCCCGAAGACCTGCGCCCGCAAATTCCCCTGACCCGCGATGCCACCCGCGCCTTCAACATCGCCTGCGAAGAAAAAGAAGGGTACGAAGCGGATGATATCATTGCCACCCTTGCCTGTCAGGCGCGCGACGCCGGGGGGCGCTGCACCATCATTTCATCTGACAAGGACCTGATGCAATTGGTGGGCGGCGGTGTTGAAATGCTGGACGCGATGAAAAACAACCGCATCGATGTGGAAGGGGTCGAAGCCAAGTTCGGCGTTGGCCCGGACCGTGTGGTTGATGTGCAGGCCTTGGCCGGTGACAGCGTTGACAACGTGCCCGGTGCGCCGGGGATCGGGATCAAGACAGCGGCGTTGTTGATCAATGAATTTGGGTCGCTGGAAGACCTGTTGGACCGGGCCGAAGAAATCAAACAGCCCAAACGCCGCCAGACCCTGATCGACCACCGTGCGCAAATCGAACTGTCCAAGAAACTGGTTCAGCTGGATTGCAACACCCCGCTGGATTTCACGCTGGATGATCTGGAAGTCCGCGATCCCGACCCGGATACGTTGTTGGGCTTCCTCGCGGAAATGGAATTCCGCACCCTGACCCAGCGCATCGCCAACCAGATGGGCGCGGACATGCCGGTGATCCAAACCCCAGCCGAAACGGATGTGGCCGATGACGCGCCAGAGGCGCCACCGATTGATCCGGCCAATTACGTCACCATCCGCGATGCTGCGACACTGCAAACATGGATCGATCAGATTTATGAACGCGGCTACGTGGCGGTGGATACCGAAACCACGGGCCTGAACGAAATGCGGGCCGATCTTGTGGGCGTGTGCCTGTGCGTCGAACCGGGGCAGGCCGCGTATCTGCCATTGGCGCACAAACAGGGGGGCGATGATCTGTTTGGCGGGTCTGCGCTGGCAGAGGGGCAGATGGATTTCCGCCAAGCGTTGGACATGCTGCAACCGATGTTGGAAGACCCCGCGATCCTGAAAATCGGGCAGAACATGAAATACGACGCCAAGATTTTCGCGCGGCTGAAGATCGACGTGGCCCCCATCGACGACACGATGTTGATTTCCTATGCCCAGAACGGCGGCCTGCACAATCACGGGATGGACAGTCTGGCCGAACGGTATCTGGGCCACACGCCGATCCCGATCAAGACGCTGCTGGGCACAGGGAAATCGGCCATCACGTTCGACATGGTCCCGATTGATGAAGCCACGAAATACGCCGCCGAAGACGCCGATATCACCTTGCGCCTGTGGCAGGCTTTGAAGCCCCAGCTGCACCGCAAGAAAGTCACCACCGTCTACGAAACGCTGGAACGCCCTTTGGTTCCGGTGCTGGCAGAAATGGAAATGCATGGCATCAAGGTTGACCGCGATACGCTATCGCGCATGTCCAACGGGTTTGCCCAGAAAATGGCAGCGCTGGAAGCCGACATTCACGCCCTTGCCGGGAAGCCCTTCAACGTCGGGTCCCCCGCCCAACTGGGCGATATCCTGTTCGAAGACATGGGCCTGCCCGGCGGCAAGAAGGGCAAAACCGGCAAATATTCCACGGGTGTTGATATCCTGGAAGATCTTGCAACCGAACACGATCTGCCCCGCCGGGTGCTGGACTGGCGGCAACTGTCCAAGCTGAAATCAACCTATACCGATGCGTTGCAGGATCACATCAATCCCGAAACCGGGCGGGTCCACACGTCCTATTCCATTGCCGGGGCCAACACCGGGCGGCTGGCATCGACCGACCCGAACCTGCAAAATATTCCGATCCGGTCCGAAGAAGGCCGCCGCATCAGGGAGGCGTTCGTGGCAGAACCAGGCAAGACGTTGGTCGCGCTGGACTATTCCCAGATCGAACTGCGTATTCTGGCCCACATCGCGGACATTCCCGAACTGAAACAGGCCTTTGCCGATGGGATCGACATTCATGCGATGACCGCGTCGCAAATGTTCAACGTGCCCTTGGAAGACATGACCCCCGATGTGCGCCGTCAGGCCAAGGCGATCAACTTTGGTGTGATCTACGGGATCAGCGGCTTTGGTCTGGCCCGCAACCTGCGCATCCCACGGGCCGAAGCACAGGCGTTCATCGACACCTATTTCGAACGCTTCCCCGGCATTCGCGGTTACATGGATGATACCGTGGCCTTTGCCAAAGAACACGGGCGGGTCGAAACCCTGTTTGGCCGCCGCATCCACACGCCTGAAATCAATGCCAAAGGCCCCGGCGCAGGTTTTGCCAAACGCGCTGCCATCAATGCCCCGATCCAAGGGACCGCCGCAGATGTGATTAGGCGCGCCATGGTCCGTATGCCGAACGCGATCGCCGGACTGCCCGCCAAAATGCTGCTGCAAGTCCACGACGAATTGCTGTTCGAGGTTGAGGACGCCGCCGTCGACGACCTGATCGGCGTGGCCAAAGAGGTGATGGAGGGCGCATCCATGCC
>JAHDBC010000056.1 GCA_020630595.1 Planktomarina sp. | reverse complement strand
TAAAACACCAGGTTCATCACGGTCATGGACACCACCAAAAACAGGATCGTCATGATCCCGCCGCCCTTGATAAAGTCCGTCACTTTGTACCCTGCCGGCCCCATGATCAGGGCGTTCACCTGATGCGTCGGGATCAGGAATGAATTGCTGGTGGAAATGGCGACTGTCAGCGCGAAAATCGCAGGATCGCCCCCCGCCGCCACGGCAATCGACACGGCCAAAGGCACCAACAGAACCGTGGCCCCAACGTTTGACATCACAAGCGTAAAGATCGTTGCCAGCACCGCCACCCCGACCTGCAGCCCCCAGATCGGCCAGCCATCCAAAAGCGACAGAACCTGTTGCGCAATCCACGCCGCCGTTCCGGTGTTCTGCACCGCCTGCCCCAGCGGGATCAGGGACGCCAGCAGGAACACGGTGGACCAGCTGACGGCCTTGTATGCTTCGTCCACGTCCAGAACGCGGGTCAGGATCATGCCCACCGCCCCGGTCAACAGACACAGCGACAACAGCACATCGGTAAACAGCACCATCCCCACGGCAATCAGGAAAAACGCCAAAGCCCAGCCGACCTTTTGCGGGCGGGGTTCTTCCTGCGGGAAGTCCTGCGTGACAACCACGAAATCGCGGTCTTTGGTCAGGCGGGTCAGGTTTTCCCAAGTGATGTGCAGAACCAGCGTGTCACCGGCATGGTACGGTTCTTCGGCAATGGCTGTGGGCGTGTGATCTTCGGTTTCCATATAGGAAAGCGTTTCTTCGTCGCGGTGGATCGCCAACATCGACGCGCCGTATTTCTTGCGAAACACCACGTCATGGGCGCATTTGCCGATCAGGGATGACCCCGGCGGGATAACGACCTCTGCCACGCCGGATTTGGTGGGGGCGTAGTCTTCGGCAAATACCTCCAGCCCCGGATAGATGGTGAATTCTTCTTCCAACACCATGGCGTTCACATCGCGGCCCCGGCCCAATACAGCCAGACGGCACGGGGTGGTGATTTCGGTATCAATGGTGGGCGCGAACCAACGCTGCCCACGATAGGAACTGCCGATGACATAGACATGATATTTCTGCATCAGCTGATCAAAGGTCATGCCTTTGACCCGGTGGCGTTCAGGGATTTCGATTTCGAAAATATCCGTCCGCAGCCCGTACAGGTTTTTCAGGTATTCGGACAGGGATTGGGCCGTTGCGCCCTCCCCCTCTTTGCCCTTGGACGGCAGCACCCAACGGCCAAAGAACGTGAAATACAGGATGCCTGTGATGATCAGGCAAATCCCAATGGGCGTGACATCAAACAGGCCAAACGTGTCCATCTTTTGCCCGTCTGGCAGCATGTCGTTCGATGTCAGGATCAGATCATTCAACAGGATCAGCGGCGACGACCCGACCATGGTCATGGTCCCACCAAGGATCGCGCAAAACCCCATGGGCATCAACAACCGCGACAGCGGCAGTTCCGTCCGCACCGAAATGCGTGACACAACCGGCAAGAACAACGCCGCCGCGCCCACGTTTTGCATGAACGAAGAAATGAATCCCACTGTGCCAGAAATGATCGGAATGATGCGCTTTTCGGTGGATCCGCCGTGTTTCAGGATGAAGCCGGCGACCTTGGTCATCAGGCCGGTTTTGTCCAAACCTGCCCCGATGATCATCACCGCGATGATCGACACAACCGCGTTGGAGGCCAGCCCGTCAAACAGCGACCGTGTGTCGGCCAGATTGGTCAATCCCGGCACCTGCGACAACAGACCCAACAGGACCATCACCATGATCGCAGCCAAATCAATGCGCACGATTTCTGACACGAACAAAGCCACAGTAAACGCCAACAGGGCCAGAACGGCCTGCATTTCGAAAGTGAGTGTTATGGCGTCCAAAGCGCGCGACCTTTCCGTTTGAAAGGGTGTTACTTAAATTGAACATGATTGGAAAGATTATGATCGTCAGCCCCGGATCACAAAACGACATATCGTGACGCAATGGCCCTGTGGTTTGGAACCCGCCGCTTGGTTAAGACGTTTGCACTGGCAAAGGATGGCCCAGAATGAAACATGACACGATCGCCCCAGCGGACCCCGTCGCAGATGAACAGATATTGCCAGACTGTCTGGCGCTTGTCCGTGCCGCATATCGCGACGACCCGCACCCGGATCTGGCCGCCCGGCTGGATCGGCTGGATCGGTTGCGCACGGCATTGGTTGACCATCGGCAGGCGCTGATCCGCGCTGTGCAATCCGATTTCACCACGCGCCCCGGCGCTGAAACCGACCTTCTGGAAATTATCCCGGTTCTGGAATCCATCGCGCACACCCGCACGCATCTGCGCAAATGGATGCGATCATCGCGTCGATCCGTGCCACTGGGGCTTTGGGGGGCGCGTGCTGCCGTTCATTACCAACCAAAGGGCGTGGTGGGCATTATGGTGCCCTGGAATTTCCCGCTGTTTCTAAGCCTATCGCCATTGGCTGGCGCATTGGCTGCGGGCAATCGCGTCATGATCAAAATGTCAGAACTCGCCCCCGCCACGGCCAAGGCGGTGGAACAGATGATCGCTGCGGAATTTGACAAGGCAGAGGTTGCGGTGATCACCGGGGGGCCAGACGTGGCCGCCGAATTTTCCGCCCTGCCCTTTGATCATTTGCTGTTCACCGGTTCCACGTCGGTGGGGCGCAAAGTCATGCAGGCCGCGGCACAAAACCTGACCCCTGTAACACTGGAACTGGGCGGCAAAAGCCCTGCGATTGTTCACCCTGATTTTCCGCTGAAAACAGCCGCATCGCGCATCGCATTTGGCAAAGGGTTGAACGCGGGGCAGATTTGCGTGGCACCGGATTATGTGCTGGTTCAGCGTACGAAAGTTGACGATTTCATTGCCGCCTATACCAAGGCGGTGCAGAAACTTTACCCGACCCAAGCGGACAACCCCGATTACACGTCGATCATTTCCCCGGACCACAAGTCGCGGATCGAAGGGTTGATCGAAGACGCGCAGGCCAAAGGCGCGATCATCACATCTTTGGCCCCGCCTGCGGAAGACTTTGACGGCACGCAGAAACTGCCCATGTCGGTGGCCATTCAGGTCGATCCCACCATGGACCTGATGAACGATGAAATCTTTGGTCCGGTGCTGCCCATCGTTGCCTATGACGATCTGGAAGATGCGCTGGCCTATGTGAATGACCGTGACCGCCCGCTTGCCCTGTACTATTTCGATTGGGACAAAGACCGGACGCAGCATGTGATCCAGTCCACCCATTCGGGCGGTGCGGCAATCAACGATGTGGTCACACAAGTGGCTGCGGACGATATGCCCTTCGGCGGCATCGGCGCATCTGGGATGGGGCACTATCACGGGCACGAAGGGTTCTTGACCTTCAGCAAGGCGAAATCGGTGCTGCACAAGGGCCGGTTCAACACCACATGGTTTATCCAAGCCCCATGGGGGAAGGCCCTGTTTCGGATGTATGTGTGGTTGATGCTGAAATGGCGCGGCTAGGCACGTGACCTGAAACATGAAAAAGCCCCGACCGTTTCCCGTCGGGGCTTTTCTATTCTTTGATAGACCGGGTCTTTACAGACCGGTGCTTACGTCAATGGTGTTGCCTTCTTCCAGCGTGACATAGGCTTTCTTAACGTCTTTGCGTTTGCCCATCATCCCACGGAACCGTTTGGCTTTACCCTTGGTGATCGTCGTGTTGACCGCTTTGACCTTCACACCAAACAGCGCCTCTACGGCTTCTTTGATGGATGGTTTGTTGGCGTCGATGGCCACTTCGAACACAACCGCACCGTTTTCGGATGCCATGGTTGTTTTCTCTGTGATGATCGGCTTGCGGATCACATCGTAATGCTTTGCTGCAGCGCTCATTTCAAACGTGCCTCCAATGCTTCGACCCCTGCTTTTGTGATCACCAAAGTGTCACGCTTCAGGATGTCATAGACGTTTGCGCCCATCGTCGGCAGCACATCCAGACCCGCGATGTTGCGGGCGGCTTGTGCAAAGCCTTCGTTCACTTCGGCACCATCGATGACCAGCGCACGTTTCCAACCCAGGTTGGACACCTGTTTGGCCAGCGCGGCTGTTTTGCCTTCGGCAGCTGCCGCATCAATGATGACCAGTTCACCCGCGGCTGCCTTTGCAGACAGTGCGTGCATCAGGCCCAACTTGCGGACCTTTTTGGGCAGATCATGACCATGCGACCGGGGTGTCGGACCTTTGTAGATCCCACCACCACGGAAGATCGGCGCATTACGGTCACCGTGACGTGCGCCGCCGGTGCCTTTTTGGCGATAGATCTTTTTGGTGGAATAGCTGGTTTCCCGGCGGGTTTTCACCTTGTGCGTGCCCTGTTGCGCGTTGTTGCGCTGCCAGCGGACCACACGTTGCAGGATGTCGGCGCGGGGTTCCAGGCCGAACAGCGCATCGTCCAGATCAACAGACCCGGCTTTGCCACCATCCAGAGTGATAACGTCAAGTTTCATTATTCTTCACCCCCTTCAGCGGGTGCCTCTGCCGGTGCTTCGGCGACTGCTGCGGATTTGATCGCGGCAGGCATCGGAAGCCCTTCAGGGGCTGCTTTCTTCACAGCGTCTTTGATTGTGACCCAGCCACCTTTGGACCCTGGCACAGCACCTTTGACCATGATCAAGCCACGGTCGGCATCTGTTTTCACAACTTCCAGGTTTTGGGTTGTGACTTTCGCCGCACCCATGTGACCCGCCATTTTCTTACCTTTGAAAACGCGGCCCGGATCCTGACACTGGCCCGTGGAACCGTGCGAACGGTGCGAAATCGATACACCGTGCGTGGCGCGCAAACCGCCAAAGTTCCAGCGTTTCATCGCACCGGCAAAACCTTTACCGATGGATGTGCCGGAAACGTCAACTTTCTGACCTTCAAGGAAGTGTTCTGCAGACAGTTCTGCGCCCACTTCGATCAGGCAGTCTTCGGAAACACGGAATTCCGCAACTTTGCGTTTTGGGGCAACACTTGCTTTTGCAAAGTGGCCACGCATCGCTTGCGATGTGCGTTTTGCTTTGGCTTCACCGGCGCCCAATTGCACCGCTGTATAACCATCTGTTTCTTCTGTGCGTTGGGCCACAACCTGCAGGTTGTCCAGGTGCAGAACGGTCACAGGAATCTGTTTGCCGTCTTCCATGAACAAACGGGTCATGCCCATTTTCTTTGCAATCAATCCAGAGCGCATGTCGTTGCCCCCTTAAACGGAAATTTGCACGTCAACACCCGCCGCCAGGTCGAGCTTCATCAGCGCGTCCACGGTTTGTGGTGTTGGGTCTACGATATCCAGCAAACGCTTGTGCGTGCGGATTTCGAACTGATCACGGGATTTCTTGTCCACGTGTGGACCCCGCAGAACAGTGAATTTTTCGATCTTGTTGGGCAGTGGGATCGGGCCGCGCACTTGCGCACCTGTCCGCTTTGCTGTGTTTACGATTTCCTGTGTGGACGCATCCAGCACCCGGTAATCGAACGCCTTCAGGCGAATACGAATGTTCTGGCTCGCTGCCATGGAACATACCCCTTATCTTGGGGGTCTCTACGGATTGGACGATTGGGGACCACCCCCAACCCTCTTCGCGCGTATGGTCCAACGGAATCGGGCACCCGCAATGGATGCCCTGTTGGATGTGCGGCGTATAGGGGCTTCGCGTTCCCGTGGCAAGGGCCAATTCCGGCTTTTCAGACTGCCGAAAACACCGCCGATCCCTGCGCGCCTTATCGGTCTGTCAATTATTTTGGGGGATAGTGAAAGAACAGTTTCCCAGATGATCGGCATGCCCCTTGAACAAACCTGCCCCCCCTTTGACAGCCGCCAATGGCGACGCGGTTCAATCCCAGACAACTGATGGCTTTGACTGGAACGAAGAAGTGGTGCGATGCATGGAACAAGGCATCATTGTCTGGTCAGACAGTGGCGTCTGCCTGATGCACAATGATCGTGTTTACGATGTGCTGGAACTGCGCCCCAGTGATCTGACCGTCGGCACCAAACGCGAAGATTTTCTGGGCGCTGCGGTCAACCGGGGCGAAATCACCAAATCGCAGATGCATGATGCACAACAACGGTTTTCCGCACAGCGCCCATTCCATTTTGACCGGCAATTGCCATCGGGCCGTGTGGTCACAACCAACATCCGGCCCGTGCGCGGCGGCGGATCTGTGGTCACCCTGACCGATGTAACCATCGCACGGCGCAACGAAGCCGAACTGACCAAGGCAAAGGCCGCCGCGGAAGAGGCGCATTTGACCGCCCAAGTCGCGCTTGTTGAACAACAGGTCCAACAAGGAACCGCCCGGATTTTGGCCGAACTGGATGAATGGCTTCAAACCTGCAAATCGCTGGACGAATTGTTCCTGATCGTGCGCACTTTTATGGAAAAAACCCTGCCCGGATCCGAAGGCGAATTGTACATCTATTCAAATTCGCGGGATGTGCTGGATGGGGCCTGCGGATGGGGCCACGAAAAATTGCACGACCACATTGTCCCCGACAGTTGCTGGTCGTTGCGCCGGGGGCGCGCCTATACCTACAGCACGGAAACGGTTTCTTTCCATTGTGAACATGTGAACGCGCAACACCACGATCCCGCGCCCGATGATTTCATCTGTGTGCCGATCATTGCCCACGGCGATACGGTTGGCCTGCTGCATGTGCGGCTGAAAGACAAATGCTATCTGGACACCAATGTATTGGACGCCCATGCGTTCACGCTGAAATGCGGCGAACACGTCAGCCTTGCGGTCGCCAACGTGAAGCTGCGCGATGAATTGCGTGATCAATCCACCCGCGATCCGCTGACGGGCCTGTATAACCGCCGGTATTTTCTGGAAACCATGCGCGCCCAAATTGCACTGTGTGAACGCAAGAACAGTCAGTTTTCGCTGATCGCCTTTGATGCGGACAAGTTCAAATCCTTCAACGACAACCACGGCCACGACGCAGGGGATATGGTTCTGCGCGCCATCGGGACCAAGCTGACAGAAATCTTTGACAAGGGCGAAATCCCGTGCCGGTACGGCGGCGAAGAATTTGCCGTCATCGTCCCCGATACGGACAAGGCCGCCGCAACCGTCGCCGCCGAACGTTTGCGCACCGCCATTGAAAGCGTCACGATCCGATACGGCGGAAAGGCCCTGCCCCCTGTCACAGTGTCTTCGGGTGTTGCGACATTCCCCGGATGTGGAATGGTGCCACAGGATTTGATCCGTCAGGCCGATGATGCGTTGTACCAGGCCAAAGCCGATGGCCGAAATTGTGTGCGGGTGGCCCCGGATCTGGAATAGACCGCCGCCCAAAGTGCCGCTGATCCCGATAACGCGACCAGCGGCGGCGTGGGCATGTTCCGGCCCCGTTAGGAATAGGCGGCGACAGCCCGCGCGAATACGGGGTCTGACACGATTGCATTTGCAACATCTGTGGGCACACCGCGTGCGATCATCTTTTGATACAGGTTCTTGCCAGCTGGGCCCATCGCCAGCGCGGCCTGCGGCGGTTGCGCCCGCATCGCCCCGATAAATGCGCCAGCACCCGTGAACCGGTTGGAGGTATCTTTGACATCTTCGTACCCCGGGCAGCCCAGAACAATCTGTGTGTTTGACGTGCCGGTTTTGGCCGCGTCACGTTTCATCGCCGCTTCGTACAGGGCACATTCTGCCGCAATTCGCCCGCTTGCGTCGGCTTGGGCGGCAACAGGCTCACTTTGGCCAGATGGCCCCGCAACGCACCCTGCCAGCGCAACAGCGGCAACACAGCCCAAAATCATTCGGTGATTGGTCATTGTAAAGTCCCCCTTTTTGATCGCACAGCCATGCAGGATACGCATTGGCAGGGCAAACGATTAGACCATAACCTTGGAAAATCAGCCTTGTCTGTCACTGCGGAACGGATACAGAAACTGCCGCCAATAGCCGCGCGGGACGGTATCGCCGACAACGCCGTAGTTTTCTGGCCATTCTTTGTCCGGCAAATGGTGCGTCCCAAACAGCCAGTCATAGATCGGGAAATGGCTGGCATAATTGATATCAATCGCGTCACGATCACTGCCATGGTGCCAATGGTGAAAGCGCGGTGTGACCAGAAAACGTTCCACGAACCCAAACCGCCAACCGATATTGGCGTGGATGAAGCTGGAATAGAAATAGACGATCAAAAGATAGGCCTGGATGGCCTCTGGCTGAAAGCCCAGCGTGAACATCGGAACGGCGGTCAGCCCACGCAGAACCGCAATTTCCACAAAATGCATCCGCGCGCCAGCCAGCCAATCCATTTTCTTGGTTGAATGGTGGATCGCATGGAACCGCCACAAAATCGGAAATGTGTGGAACGCACGGTGCACCCAATACTGCACAAAATCCGTAGCCAGCATGATCACGATCACCTGCAACCAGAATGGCATGCCCACGATAAACGCCCGAACCGCATCCAAATCAGCCGTCGCATTCACGAAATTCGCAGGCGCCAGCGTCAAAAATCCCAGCACCTGAACCAGCATTGAACTGATCAGGTAATAGAACATATCTTCCTGCCATTCCTGCCGGAACACAGTTTGTTCGGACCGTGCCGGGAAAAACCGTTCCAAGGGCACAAACAGGAACCCCACAATCAGCACATTGATGATGAAATAATCCAACCCGAAATACAGGCTTTGCGGGGCCTGCCCCACGGGGGGCTGGGTCGTGGCCATCAAGGACGCAACAACGGACACCAAAAGCGCCGTCCAACCCAGCGTTTTTCGCCGGGACAGGATCAATGACAAAAGCGCCAGCGCGTACCCCGCCAACAACACGAACCGCAAAACCACGGTCGCCAACCCACTTTCCTGAACAAACGCAATTTCGGGATAGGAAAACGTTTCAGGGTACCATCGCAGGATCACCATCAAAAACCCGGTCACACCGGCAAGCAAGGCCAGCGTGCCCGACAGCCAACCACTGCCAAAGGGGCGTTCTTCACGCGGCGTTTCCAGTTGCGATTTCAATTTACGAACAAATGACACAGCACAAATTCCCTGAACTTTTTTGTCACGCTACACGCGGTTTGGTGTTTTTCCAAATCCGGAAATCCTTACCTTGAACATCGTTCAAGTCGTTCGTATTGGATGGCGCAGCACC
>JAHDBC010000020.1 GCA_020630595.1 Planktomarina sp. | reverse complement strand
TGGAAGATTGGCTTGGTTGAAGATCAGCACCAGGCGTTCAAAAAGTCAGGCGGCTAGGTCAGGGGATGGGTGATCCAGCCGGGACACGTGTCGCGGCTGGATATCGCCGCGACCAAAGCCGGTCGGGAATCCGATCTTGGCAGTCGTGCCAACAATATCGACGCCAAGACGAACGGACGCAGCCTTAATCGTGATCCCGACTGTGGATCCGAATTTTGGCGAAAAAGGAACCGCTGGGATCAGAATTCAAATCAAGTGATTTTCTTGACCTTATGAACTGAATTCATCCTACGCCGCAGCAGGCCGTATGGATGCGGCGATATCGCATGCTTTGGCCACAAAGCGTGGCGCACGATCCGCGTTGTAGCGGGCGAAAAACGCCAGTGGCGGCGCGGTCCAATCTGATCTTAGTTCTTTCAATTGGCCTGATTGGACGTCATCCAACACCAGCGACCGAGGCAGGAGAGCGACCCCCAAACCTTCGCTGACCATGGGAAGGCACGCAGACAGGGCGCTTGAATGGATGATTTTGCCAGTATCAAAGCCGCGCTTTGCCGCCAATGCGTGCAGTGCGCGCCCTGCGCCGGTGTGGCGGGCATGGGTCAACACCGCCTTGTCAAAAAAGCGCGCGACCGATGTTCCTTTTGTAAGATCACGTGCAAGATCAGCATTGGCGACCCACAGATACGCTTCTTCCGTCAAGGTCTGTTGGCCCGTGGCCTGATACGAAAACGGCCCGTTCTGCAGGGCCAAATCGATCTGGCCTTCGCGCAGGCGTTCTTCGATCTGGCCGGACAAATCGACCTCAAGTTCGACGCGCAGGCTGGGATATTCGCGGCGCACCTGCCGCAGGAAGGTTTGCAGCCACGTGCACGCGACCAATTCCGTGACGCCCAGCCGCAGGCGTTCTTCGATCATGTCTTGCCGTCCTGCGGCCTCTAACAAGGCTTCGCCAGCGCGCAGAATGTCCCGGGTCAACCCAAGAAGTTCGCGCCCCCGTTTGGTTAGGCGCACAGAGCCTGCATCGCGATACAAAAGCGCAACGTCCAATGCGGTTTCCAAAGCCGCAATCCGCGACGATATGTTGGGCTGTGTAGTGCCCAACGCTGTCGCGGCAGCCCGGAACGTGCCCGTGTCCACGACAAAGGCAAAGGCTTCAAGTTGCTTAAGCGTTACCTGACTTTTTATCATTTCCGGCCACAGGATCAGTTTTCCCGATCATGCACGGGATCTGACCCATGGCAATGGAATTCGGATGCGGCGGAAGATGATTGGCGTTTCACGCTGCAGCGTTGCTTCCCGCGGTGCGCCCGAACACGGCGCCAGACGTCAGGCCGGACCCCCCGGGATAGCCTTCAAAAAAGACACCCCCCACCATTTCGCCAGCGGCATACAGGCCCTTGATCGGCTGGTGTTCGGCCGTCAGCACACGACCACGGTCATCAATCTTTAGCCCGGCATAGGTGAATGTGATCCCACCTGTGACTGGGTATGCCTTGAACGGTGGGGTGTCCAATCGTTGGGCCCAGTTTGACTTTGGCAAGGGCAACCCGCTGGTTGATTTTCCATCCAGTGTGGTGGGGTCAAAGGGCGTATCTGTATCAACGGCAGTGTTGAATTCAGACAACGTGCGCTGCGCCCCATGGGGATCAACGCCATCCAATTTTGTGATCAATTCGTCCAATGTGGCCGCTTCCACGAAATGGGCGTCATGAAATCGGTATTCTGCATACAAAAGATCATCAACTTTTGCATCGAAGATTTGCCAGGCAAAGTGACCGGGTTGATCAAGAACCGCTTTGCCAAACTGCGCGTATGTATAATTCCGGAAATTCTTTCCTTCATCGACGAACCGGTCCCCGTTTGCATTGATCATCACACCCAAGAAATAGCAGATCTTGCGATAATTCTTGCGTTCTGAGGCGGGCAAATGCAGCCCACCGAAATCTGCCATGTGTAGATCCATGGGCGTTGCGTGGCACCCATCCATCAGTCCATAGGTTTGCGCCCCCAATGCCTGTGCCATCGTGAAACCATCACCAGTGTTCATCGGCGTGCCGCGCACCTTGGCGCTTGCCCAGTTTTCGCCCATCCATTCACGGCGCAAATCTTCGCTGGCCTCAAAGCCGCCGCAGGCCAAGATCACGGCATCGGCGAAAATTTCTTCGTCCCCGACGCGCACGCCGACCACACCGTTTTCGTCTGCAATCAGCCCCGTCACGCCAGCATTGAACCGCAGCGTTCCGCCCATCCGTTCGAATGCGGCGCATTCCATATCGAACAGGCCCACGCCTTCGTTTTCGGCTGCAAGGGTTAGCCCACCCCAGAACACGTGACGCCCCTCTTTTTCAAAACTTTGGCGGCTGTAGATCGGTTCAAATTTGACACCATGTCCCCCCAGCCATTGCATCGCGGGCAGCGACTGCTGGATCAGTTTTTCCTGTTCAGCGGAAAGGGGCCGCCCGCCGTTGAACATCAACAGATCTTCGGCAAATTTGGTCTGCGTGTAGCCGCCGAAGTCAGTCTTTTCCAACCTTGGATCATGCGGATCTTTCAGCAATGGCAAAAGATCGTCTGCGTTGTCGTAGGCAAAGCGCATGGCGCCGGCGGTATATTTCGTGTTGCCCCCCGCTAGCGCTTGATCCGCCTTTTCCAGCATCAATACCTCTGCGCCGTTTTCCAACGCAGCAAGACCTGCACACAACGCAGCATTCCCCGACCCGACGATGACAACCTGTTTTGACATTCACGATTCTCCTTGTTATGCACATTGTATCCAAACGGATACAATTTTGAAAGGGTGCCTGATTGCCGAAAGATACGAATGACTTGTCGTCGGGTGGTCGTGCTTTCGAAACGGTCATGCAGGCCATCCGAAATGGGATCTACCGCCCGGGCGATCGTCTGCGCGAAGTTGAAATCGCCGACCGGTTAGACCTGTCCCGCACGCCAGTCCGCGAAGCGTTGCGGCGGTTGGAAGCAGAAAACATTATCGAACATCGTCCCCGTGTGGGGGCCGTCATTCGCACTTTGGGACAAACCGAAGTTGTCGAATTGTATGAAATGCGTCTTGTGTTGGAACGCACCGCCGCCGAAATGGCGGCCAAACACGCCAGTGCAGCCGAAGTGGATGAAATGGCGGCACTGAATGATAACATGGCACATCAGTCTGACGGTGGACCAAAGGCTGCAGCGATAAACCAGACGTTTCACAGGACGATCTATCTGGCGGCGCGCAATCGGTTCTTGATGGACGCCGCGCGGGCCATGAACAACGCGCTATTGCTGCTAGGGCCAACGACGCTTGTGGATGCGGATCGCATCGCGACCGTTGTTCGGCAGCATCATGCGATTGTCGATGCGATTGAAACTGGCGATGTGGAAGCCGCCGGTGCCGCCGCCGAAGCGCACCTGCAAACATCCCTGCGCTACCGTTTGCAGGTAATGCGGTCATGATGCGTATTCTGGTGACACACGTGATCGCTGCGTGTGGCGTTGCGGTCTTTCACATGTTGGCTCTGCCGTTGCCTTGGTTGTTGGGTCCGATCACAGCCTGTCTAATTGCAGCCCTTTGCGGGGTCAGCATGCGGGGCGTGTCGCTGGTGAACAACGCCATGCGATCAATCTTGGGGGTGGCGGTTGGTGCAACATTCACGACTGCGCTTGTGATCAGCATGGCGGGCATGTGGACCACTTTGTTGCTGGTTCCGGTCATGGTCGTTTTGATCGGGTTAATTGGCGTGCCCTATTTTCAGCGGCTTTGGGGGTTTGATTTCACCACAAGCTATTATTCCGCGATGCCCGGCGGGCTGCAGGACATGCTGATTTTCGGGGAAGAAGCGGGCGGTGATGTCCGCGCGTTGTCCCTGATCCACGCGACGCGGGTCATGGTTATCGTGGTCGCGCTGCCGTTCATTCTGAAGGGCTATTGGGATGTGAATCTGGACAATCCGCCGGGCGTTCCTGCGGCGACATTGCCGCTTTCGCAACTGGGGCTGATGGTGTTTGCAGGGCTGGCGGGGTGGCAAATCGCAAAACGTGTGGGGCTGTTTGGCGCGTCCATCCTTGGCCCGATGATCCTTGCCGGCATCCTGTCACTGACCGGAATTTTGCAACATCGCCCCCCGGCAGAGGCGATATGGGCCGCGCAATTCTTCATCGGCATGACCGTCGGCACAAAATATTCCGGGGTAACTGGCCATGAAGTAAGGCGCGATGTAGCTGCGGCATTGGGGTTTTGCGTGATCCTTCTGATTTTGTCTGCGCTGTTTGTTGAAGCCATTCACCTGTTTTCCTTGGCCCCACCGATGGAGGCCCTTCTGGCGTTTGCCCCGGGCGGGCAGGCTGAAATGACGGTTCTTGCGCTGATTGCCGGGGCCGATGTGGCCTTTGTGATCGCGCACCATGTGTTGCGCATCGTCACTGTGATTGTTGGCGCGCCGATTGCCGCGCAAGTGTTCAACCGAACGCCACCGGATTGATCATATGGATTGGCGCACCCTGTGCGAAGGCGTTGATCTGATCAAAGATGTCACTGAATTGCAGATCAAATTCATCTTCGGTGACATATCCGATATGGGGGGTCGCCAGCACGTTGGGATGGGTGAGCAGGGGATGATCCTGATCCCGCAAGGGTTCTGTGTCGAACACGTCAACGGCAGCGTAAATGCGGTTTTTGGCGATTTCCGTTTCCAGCGCGCCGGGGTCTATCAGACCGGACCGTGATGTATTGACCAACAGGCTGCGCGGGGCCATCGCCGCCAGATCAGCGGCGTTTATGATGCCTCGGGTGCTGGGCTTTAGCCTGACATGCAGGCTGACGATATCAGAACTGGCGAAAAACGCGTGACGATCCGGCGCAACTGTTTCCCCATCCCGCATGGCACGGGCCCGTCCGTCGTCTGACCCCCACCACTGAATGTTCATTCCCAGCGCGCGCGCTGAATGTGCGACCGCGCGCGCAATTCTACCATAACCATACAGCCCCAGCATGCGCCCCCGAAGCGTGCGACCCACACCCATTTGCCAACGCCCGCAGCGCAGACTGTGGGCCTGTTGCGGGATTTGCCGAAAACTTGCCAGCATCAGGGCCAGTGTCAGTTCGGCGGCAGCGTAGGACGGTGTATCGCTGTGCATGTTTGAACACAAAAGCACGCCGTTCGCCGTACAGGCGTCAACATCGACGTGTGGGTACACGCTGCGTTGGCTGATCAGTTTCAAATTTGGCAGACGGTTCAACAGCTCTGCGGTGATCGCGGTGCGTTCGCGAAACAGAACGATCGCGTCCGCAGGGTGCAACCGTTCGGCCAGCTTTGCGGGATCGGGTTCATGGTCGGTCCAGACCGTCACATCGTGGTCTGACAATTTGTCAAAACACGGCAGACGATGCAGCGTGTCAAACCAATCATCCAGAATGTGAACCTTCATCGGGACCAGACCGTTTTCGGCACCATGACTTCACCCCGGGCCAAAAGTCGCGCGGTGCGCACCAACCCGGCTGACCGAAGATCAATGCCATCTGGTGTCAGTTCATAATCCACCAACACATCAATCTGGCCACTTGCGTGTTCCAAGGTCACGGTTGCCGGCCGATTGTTGGACCGGGCAGCCAGACCATCTGCCACCGTACCGGGGGTTAGCACACAAGACGCAAGGCACTGCGCCCCTGTCACAGCCATCGTAGGATGCGCTTTCCAAGGCATAAAATAGCGCGCTGCAATGGTACCCCCGTCCCGTGCAGGGGCAAGCAAGCCGAATTTTGGCGTCACGGACTTTGCAACATCCTTGATGCCCATCGCTTCGCCTGCAGAAATGCGAACGGCTTCCATGGTTGCGAAAAAATCTGCATTGTCGTTCAGGTCTTCGACCGTTTCATAGCCCGAAAGACCGAAACTGTCCGCACGGGCGATGACCATTGGCATCGCCACATCCATACAGGTGACGCTGATCCCGTTGAACGTGTCGACAAGATTCCCGGTCGGTAAAAATGCCCCGGTGGCCCCGCCGATTGTATCCATGAATTGCAAGGAAATCGGCGCCGCTGTGCCGGGGACACCGTCGATGGATGCATCCCCCGCATAGGCCACGGCCCCGTTGGGGGTTTGAACGGTTGCGGTCACGCGCGCGCCGGTGTTCACGGCGCGAATGTTGACCCTTGTTTCCCCGTTCTGGGGGGCAACCAATCCCATTTCGATCGCCGCAGGGCCAACCCCGGTCAGGATATTGCCGCAGGTTGGTTTGAAATCCACCTGCCCATCTTCGACACTGACCTGTGCAAAGAAATAATCGACATCCCCCCATTCATCGGCCGACTGCGACAGCATCGCAACTTTGGTTGTAACAGCGTTGCCGCCGCCGATGCCGTC
This sequence comes from Planktomarina sp., assembly GCA_020630595.1. Lineage (GTDB taxonomy): Bacteria > Pseudomonadota > Alphaproteobacteria > Rhodobacterales > Rhodobacteraceae > Planktomarina. The sequence goes on along the minus strand of JAHDBC010000020.1, from coordinate 40,499 downwards.
GATGTTCAATGGATGACCGGAACCAACCATGGCAACAAGAACGCGGGCCAATTCATCGCGATCTTCGGGCAAATCTGATCGTTTCAGATAGGGCCCGCGCGATGTGCCGCCCCGCATGAACAGGAATGGAATGGCTGTCTGCGTCATGTCAACGGCCACGGCAGTTCAACAACAGACTGCAACAACCCTGGTGGGAAGTCGCGGTTCAATGTCCACGCCATCGCGCAGATAAATGCGATGCCCGCGGCTGTATAAAGGGCTGCAAATCCCCATCCCTTGCCAGCCCGGATTCGGATGAACAGCAACAGAAATACGGCAAGCGCCAGAATGAACCCAACCAGCGCCGACAGGATCAACAACCCGGCAAACCACGCAAGCGTCGCCCACAATCCGTGAACATTTTCATCTTCGCTGACGCTTTCGCGGTCTGCAAAAATTGCATTGGTTTCGTTTGCACGGATCATCTGAACCAACAAGAGCGCGCAACCGATCAAACCCAGCGTGGCAACAAAAACCGGAAACACGCGGTCCATTCGGGCAAAGTCCGGGATAATCGCCGCGTTCCAATAGGTGAAGGCAATGTAGCCTGAAACCGCAAGCAGGAAGATCAGCGGTGCGCGTTTGCTGCCAGCGGCCACATCGCCTTCGGCCTGAATGTTTTTGGCCTGACGCAGGCCGATCACCACCGACAACAGCGTGATGATGATCAGCACGATCACGATGGGGCTGAAGATATAGTCGATGCCTTCTTCAAACCCGCGGCGGAACCGGGACGCTGCGATCTGATACGCCTGATTGGTGTAGCGTTCTGCCGGTGCCGACAACACAAACCCGATCAGGAAGGCGGGGCGCGACCAATCAAACCGGCGCATCATAATGCCCAGCAATCCAATGCCAAACAGGGCCACCAGATCCCAGATTTCCTGCCGCGATTGGAACGCAGCAAATGCGATGATCATAAACAGGAACGGGGCCAACAACGCGAACCGGATTTCGGTCAGCTTTGCGATGCCGCCCGATGCGGCGATGCAGATGATGGTCCCAACCACATTCGCAAGGGCCAAAAGCCAGACGATGGCATAGGTAAAATCAAGATTGTTTTTCAGCATCGACGGGCCAACTTCGATCGACCCCGTGCCCAAAAGCGCGACCGCCGAAATAAAGATCGCCATGGATCCGGATCCAGGGATGCCGAACAGCAAAGTGGGAACAAGTCCGCCGCCCTCTTTGGCGTTGTTGGAACTTTCCGGCCCAATCACACCGCGCACATCGCCGGATCCGAATTTCGATTTGTCCTTTGCGGTTTGAACCGTGTGCCCATAGGCGATCCAGTCCACGACAGACCCGCCCAGCCCGGGAATGACGCCCACAACCACGCCGATCAGCGAACACCGCACAGACAGCCATTTGTTGGCCCACCAATCTTTTACCCCGGTCAGCCACCCGCCACCCAAGGGTGCGCGGTCTGAAATGGCTTTGTCACGGCGCAACAGTGCAACGATTTCCGGGATGGCAAAAATGCCAAGTCCGACGATAACCAGTTTCAATCCATCAACCAGATACGGCATGTCATAGGTCGACATGCGCAACGCACCGGAACTTGCGCCTTCGCCGATTGTGCCAACCAAAATTCCAAGACAGGCAGCAACCAATCCCTTCAGCGCGATACGGCCTGCCAGAATGCCCACCATGGACAGGCCAAAGATGGTGATCATCAACAGTTCGGGTGTCTGAAACAGCAATACGATGGGCCTTGCTGCCAAGATGAAGACCGTCAGGAATGCCGCCCCGACCAGCCCCCCGAATAAGGAAGACGCGAAAGCCGCCGACAGCGCGCGTGCCGCCAGCCCCTTTTTCGCCATTGGGAAACCATCCAGAACGGTTGCCTGTGATGCTGACGATCCCGGTATCCCCATGAGAACCGACGCGAACGTATCAGATGTTGGAACAACGGCGACCATCCCGATCATAAGGGCCAGCCCGGTTACAGGTTCCATGCCGAACATGAATGGCAACAACAGGGACAGACCGGCGATGCCACCCAATCCCGGGAACACCCCGATACACAGCCCCATCACGACGCCAAGGATCAAAAATCCGATCACGTGTGGCTGCAGGATCATTGCAAATGCGTCATTCAACGCAGGCATTGCGGTCGCAAAGAGCTCCATCACCGGGCCCCCAATCTGTTCAGAAAATAAAGAAGAAACCCCACCCGTGGTCATTCACGGATGGGGTTTTTGTTTTGTTATTGAAGAACGACGCCGTAACGGTCGCTAAGCCAATTGATCACGAAGTCTTTCGCGGCCTGTGGCACGTCAGTCGCGCTTTCAAGCGCAGTCTGTGCGGCCGCACCTGTCAGCTGTGGGTAAACCCCCAACCGTTTTTTGCTGATTTCAGCAAAGTCAGGGCGTTCCTGAATGGCAGCGAAGGCTTCGGTAAAGGTCGCAATTGCGTTGTCTGGCGCACCAGCAGGCAGGAAGACCATTTTCTGCGCAGGGAAACCGGCGATGAAAAACGCCTTCCATGCATCCCACTGTTCACCTTCGGTTGCACAAGCTGGTGTGGCTTCGCAGATTTCTTTGAAGGTTGGCATGTCAGGGAATGTGGGGTCCCGAACAATGTTGCCTTCCGCGTCCAGCGCCCCGAATGAGAACCACGGGGCGGCTGTGCCCGCTTCGACCAGCGGCGTGACGCCACTTAGGAAAGACGAAGATGTCTGATAGTCAATGTTTGCTTCACCGCGTTCAAACATCAGACGGCCATCACCACGACCCTCGATCCCGAAAACAGGTTCAACCTGCAGCCCCAGCATTTCCCACGCCAGAAGCGGAACAAGGTCAAGGCGCGTCGCACCCTGTGAACCGTAGATGAAGTCTTCGCCAGCAATGCCGGATGCATCCCCACCGTCACCCAGTTGCGCATGCAGGTCAGTTGGCAAATACGCCACGCCGCCTGTGCCGGACGCCAGAACAACATTCCAGTCACCGTATTCGTAACGCACGCGGGGGTCGTTCAGCAAATATGGGAACTGTGTGGACCCGGATGACCCAAAAATCGTGGTGCCATCTTCATAAGACATTTCCTGGAATGCATTCGCGCCTTTGGTCGATCCTGCGCCGGGGTTGAATGTCACAACCACGGTTGGATTGCCGGGCAATGCTTCGGACAAAAGCGGCGCATAGAAATTGGCCCATTTCGCCGATCCACCGGTTTCAGAGAATGGGATGATCCATTCAACGGTTTTGCCAGACAGATCGATCTGATGGCCTTCTGCAAAGGACTGTGTCGCAACCAAGGCAGATGTCAGTGCCAAAGCACCGAGTGTTTTCTTAAGCATATTTTCCTCCCAAATGGTCGGATCGTTATGACCCGGCCCAAGAATCAGAAGGCATTGCGAGCCTTCTTGATGATCGAAGCGTGCAATGCCATCCTTGCATGAACCTTGCATCTGTTGAATTTTGGGAAAGTCAGGCCGCCGTGCGCATTGTTTTGGTTGAAGACAACATCGCTGTCGCGAAAGGGCTTCGCTATCATTTGGAAGATGCAGGTCACGCCGTCGACGTCTTGCATGACGGCGCAGAGGCTGAATTGTTCTTGCGCGATGACGGCGCGGATATTGTCGTGCTGGACATCAACCTGCCCAATATGGACGGGCTAACCCTTTTGCGAAAGATGCGGCAACGCCAAGATGCGCGGCCGGTTTTGATGCTGACAGCACGGTCTGAATTGCAAGACAAGGTGCAGGGTCTGGATGCGGGCGCAGACGATTATCTGAGCAAGCCGTTCGAAATGGATGAATTCGGGGCCCGCATTCGGGCGTTGTCCCGCCGGGTCGCGGAAAGTTCCGGTCAGGATTTGCGCATTGGCGCATTATCCTTTGACCGGTCTGCCCGAACCGTGTCCGGCCCAAACGGGGTGTTGGATGTCCCCCGCCGCGAAATCGCGCTGTTTGAACGGCTTCTTCTTGCGGACGGGCGGATTGTATCGAAACAGGTTCTGTTGGACAGCCTGTATGGCACAGGGTCCGACGTGGATGAACCGGTGGTCGAAGTCTATGTGTCCCGACTGCGCAAGCGGCTGCATACGTTTGGGATCACAATCACCGTCAAGCGGGGGTTGGGGTATTCGATGCAGGCCATTCCATGAACGCCAGTCTGTCGCTGCGCGCCCGTCTGACGGCGGTGATTTTGATCCCGCTGATTTTGGTTGCCATCATTGTTGGCGCATGGGCTTACCGTGATGCGCAACAGAATGCAGCGGACCGGTTTGACCGATCGCTTTTGTCCACGGCTTTGGCGATTTCGCGCGATATTGCCGTTAATGGCGGCGACGCACTTAGCGAAGACACCCGCGATCTGTTGCGCGATACATCGGGCGGGTCGGTCTTTTATCATGTTTATGCGCCCGATGGCGTGTTTGTAACAGGCTATGCAACGCCGCCCGTGCCGCCCAATGCGCAAGATGGGACGTCTGCCCAATATTATGACGCCGAATACCTTTCGGGCGATGTGCGTGCGCTGCGTCTGGCACAACAGGCATCGGTGGACGGGCTATCAGGACTGTTCACGTTTACGGTCTGGCAATCGACGGGTGTGCGCGATGGGTTTGTAAGAACGCGCACCACACCGGTCTTTGCGATCATCGCGACTTTGATCGGTGCGCTTGTGATCATCGTGTGGTTTGGCGTGCGCCGTGGGCTTGCCCCGTTGATGAGCCTTGAAGGCGCAATCGCACGGAGATCGGTCGACGATCTTTCGCCCATCCGCCGTGCGATCCCGCAAGAGGTTTCGGGCATCGTGGATCGTTTCAACAATCTGCTTGGGGAATTGTCGTCATCGATCAAAGCAAAAGATGCATTCATTTCCGATGCGTCGCATCAGCTGCGCAATCCGATTGCAGGGGTCATCGCATTGACGGATTCCGTGGCCAACGCAAAGGATCTGAAAACGGCCCAGCACCGTGTCAAAGATCTGCGCGCCGCTGTTCATGACGTTGGCCGATTGACCAACAGTCTGTTGACACTTGAACGGTTGAAAGCCGGGCCTTCAGATGCGGCTGCAACTTTGTTTGACGCAACACAGGTGTTGCGATCCGCCGCGCGCACGGTGCAGTCCCAAACCTCAACTGGCCGCTTGCAGTTCGATGCCGAATTTCCCGATTCCCCCTGCATGGTCAATGGCGACCCGGTGATGGTCGAACAGGCGGTGTTGAACGTCTTGAACAATGCGGTCGTTCATGGGGGGGCGGGGCTGACCCGTTTGCAGCTTCGCGCGACGTGCACGGGGGATAACCTTCATGTGCTGGTCGAAGATGATGGCAAAGGCATCGAACCAACCGATTTCGAAAAGGCGCTGGGCCGTTTCAGTCAGGTCAGCCCAAGCGCCGGGTCAGGGCTGGGTCTGCCCATTGCCGCTGCCGTCATGCACAACCATGGTGGTGCCATATCACTTGAAAGATCAGATCTGGCGTTCCGGGTTCGGATGACCCTGCCGCTGGCTTGAAGCCCGTCACCGCGTTGCGTCGCGATACCACGCGACGATGGCTGCACGATTGGCGTCGGTCATCGTGCGGATGGCGTTCGGGGGCGGCATTGCGTGGCTGGCCCCAGATTGCAGGAATATCGCCTGCGCGTGGCGCGCGACATCCGCTTGGGTTTCCAGAAAGACGTGCTTTGGGGCCCATCGAATGCCGTCGTAAAATGGTTCGCGTGCGTGGCACATGGAACAGTTTCCGCGCACGATCTTATGAACATCATCGAAACCCGCCGCATCGGCAAACACCTGTTCGTGCTGGGTCAAGGGGCGCGTCTGTGCGGCATCGATTGAGCCCTGCATCGGTTTTGCAGACAGCCATGCGATCAAAAGCATCAAAAGGGCCGTGACCAACCATGTCCAATGGGGGCCTTTGCCCGTTTTATGCATTGTGTTGAAGTAATGACGGATGGTGACGCCGGTCAGGAAGATAAGGCTGGCAATGATCCACGCGTGTTCCGTCGCAAAGGCCAACGGATAATGGTTCGACAGCATCAGAAAAACGACAGGCAGGGTCAGGTAATTGTTATGGGTCGATCTGACTTTTGCGATCTTGCCATATTTCGCGTCGGGAGTGCGCCCTTCTTTCAGGTCTTTCACAACGATGCGTTGATTGGGCATGATCTGGAAAAACACGTTCCCGGTCATGATCGTCGCGGTAAAGGCGCCCAGATGCAAAAGTGCGGCACGCCCGGTGAAAATCTGATTGTACCCCCACGACATGACGACCAGCATCACGAACAACAACAGCATCAATAGCGTTGGGTGTTCGCTTAGTTTCGATTTGCAGGCCGCATCATAAAGGACCCAGCCGATCGCCAACGACCCGGCAGACAGGGCGATGCCTTGCCACAATGCAAGATCAGCCTTGTTGGGGTCCAACAGATAGATTTCGCCACCGACCCAATAGATGATCATCAAAAGGGCCGCGCCGGAAAGCCAAGTGGTATAGCTTTGCCATTTGTGCCACGTCAGATGTTCGGGCAGGCGGGCAGGGGCCACAAGGTATTTCGTGGTGTGATAAAAGCCGCCGCCATGGACTTCCCATTCTTCGCCATAGGCACCCTTTGGCATGTCAGGCGCAGGTTTCAGCATCAGGTCAAGCGCTATGAAATAAAAACTCGCCCCGATCCACGCCATGGCCGTGATCACGTGCAACCATCGCACCGCAAAACCAACCCAGTCCCACATGACAGCGAAATCATACATGCGTGTCTCCTTTGTTCAGGGAAAGTCTAGGACGTCGCCGATTGTTCAGCTATTGTTGGTAAAGGCCAAACAGTATCAAAGAAAGCCGAATAATGTCATACCTCGACAATATCAGGACATTTGTCAGGGTGTATGAATTGGGCAGCATGTCTGCCGCGGGGCGTGACTTGCGCATTTCGCCCGCCGTGACTTCGGCCCGGATTTCCCAATTGGAAGATCATTTGGGGGTCCGGTTGTTTCAGCGAACGACACGCGCGCTCAGCCCGACTGAACAGGGGCGTGCCTTTTATGATGGGGCGCGGGATGTGCTGGATTCAGTCTCAAAGGCCGAAGCACAGGTCGCCAACATCACCGACAACCCCAAAGGCGCGCTGACCGTTGCAGCCCCACTGGGCGTTGGGCGCAGATTGATCGCGCCCCATGTGGCCGATTTCATTCAGGCCTATCCCGATATCAGCGTCCGCCTGCGCCTGACCGACCGCCGCGTTGATTTGACCGCCGAAGGTCTGGATCTGGCGTTCTTTCTGGGGGACCCCGAAGACAGCACATTGCGCATTCGCAAAATCGCGGATGTGGATCGCGTTTTATGTGCGGCCCCGTCTTATCTGGCAGGTCGGCCCATGCCATCCACTGGTCAGGACTTGATTGATCAAAACCACGAATGCCTGAACCTGCGATATCCGGGGGCCAAAGAATTTCAATGGCGGCTTGAAACGCCGGATGGGCCCCGGCGGTTTCAGGTTTCCGGGCGGTTTGAATGTGACGATGGCGATGTGTTGACGGAATGGGCCGTCGCGGGGTTGGGCATTGCCTTGAAACCCCGTTTCGAAGTGGCCGCACATCTTGCGGACGGCCGCTTGACCCCAGTGGCCCAAAACACCCCGCCATTCCCCGTTCAGATGGCGTGCCTATATACCCACCGCCGGGGGCAGGACCCCAAGACACGCCTGTTCATGGAATTCATGATTGCGCGCATGCTTCCTGTATTGATGCCATCAACTGCCGCGGTAGGTTGAATACCCAAACGGGGACAGCAAAAGCGGAACATGGTAATGCGTGTGTTCTGCCATGCCGAACCGCAATGGCACCACATCCAGAAACAAGGGATCATCGGCTGCCGTACCCTGCGCCCGCAAATAATCGCCGGCATGAAAAACCAGTTCATAGGTGCCCGTTTCGAATTCGTCTTCGGGCAGGATCTGGCTGTCAGTGCGCCCGTCGTCATTTGTTACCAAAGACCGCAGATGGGTCCGCTGTGTGCCAGTGATGCGAAACAAATCGATGGTCATGCCCTGGGCGGGGGTGCCCTGTGCCGTGTCCAGAACATGGGTGGTCAGAAAGCCGGGCATGGTGATGTTCCTTGTCGATTGTGTTGTTTGTGTTTTCGCAGTTCCGTAGACTGCCGCAAAGTCAGGCGTATCAAACACAGTTTCAAAAATTAACTGAAAAAGCCCCACGGGGTTTTGCAATATGCCAGACGCAAAGAACAGGAGTGTCCCGTGCACAGATATCCGCGCAATATGACAGGCTATGGCCCGAACACCCCCGACCCCCAGTGGCCGGGTGGGGCAAAGATCGCAGTGCAGATTGTTCTGAACTACGAAGAAGGCGGCGAAAACAATATCCTGCATGGTGATCCCGCGTCAGAGGCGTTCCTGTCTGAAATCACGGGGGCGCAACCCTGGGCAGGCCAGCGCCACTGGAACATGGAATCAATCTACGAATACGGCAGTCGCGCAGGATTTTGGCGCATTCATGATCTGCTGAAAGACACCCCGATCACCGTCTATGGTGTGGCCGATGCGTTGGCCCGCGCCCCGCAGCAGGTCAAGGCAATGAAAGACGCAGGCTGGGAAATCGCCAGCCACGGCCTGAAATGGGTTGAACACAAGGATATGTCTGACGCCGAAGAACGCGATCAGATTGAACAGGCCATCCGGCTGCACACCCAGATCGTGGGCACACCGCCGCGTGGATGGTACACCGGGCGCTGTTCCATGAACACGGAACGGCTGGTCGCGGAAACCGGGCAATTCGCCTATGTCGCAGACAGCTATGCCGATGATTTGCCCTATTGGACGCGGTACCGGGATCGCGATCAACTGGTTGTGCCTTACACGATGGATTGCAATGACATGCGGTTTGCAATTCAGGCCGGGTATACGAATGGCGACCAGTTTGAAGCGGCGCTCAAAGATGCATTTGATGTGTTGTATGCCGAAGGGCAGGCGGGCCGGCCCAAAATGATGTCCATCGGATTGCATTGCCGGTTGATTGGTCGCCCCAGCCGATTTGCCGCGTTCAAACGCGCGTTGGACCATATCGCAGGCCACGAAAACGTTTGGTTTGCGACCCGGCTTCAAATCGCGGACCACTGGGCAAAACAGCATCCACCAATGCGGTTTGACCGCCCATCCAGCATGTCCAAGGCAGCGTTTGTTGATGCGTTTGGGGGCATCTTTGAACACAGCCCCTGGATTGCGGAACGGGCCCATGATCTGGAACTGGGTCCCATGCACGATGATGCCTGCGGTGTTCACAGCGTTCTGGCCCGCGTGTTTCGGTCAGCGACTGAACAGGAACGCCTTGGCGTGCTGAACGCCCACCCGGATCTTGCTGGCAAACTGGCGGCGGCCGGTCGCTTGACTGCAGAAAGCACGGCCGAACAGGCAGGGGCGGGTCTGGATATGCTGACGGACGAAGAACGCGCAATGTTCACCGATTTCAACGCGCGTTACACCCAAAAGTTCGGTTTTCCATTCATCATTGCGGTCAAAGACAACACCAAAGAAACCATAAAGGCCGCATTCGTGCGCCGCATCGACAATGACCGCGCCACCGAATTTGCAGAAGCCTGCAAACAGGTGGAACGGATCGCCGAATTGCGATTGGAAGACAAACTGGCGTGCTAACGGGTCAGCCGTAGGATTGAACGTCAGACCCCGCAAGGGCGGCGATGTTCAACAGCCCACGCGCCGTGACACCGGGTGTCACGATATGTGCCTTGTTGCCCATGCCCATCAGGATTGGGCCAACTTCGACCCCGCCTGCGGCTGTTTTCAACAGGTTGCGGGCCGCACCCGCGGCATCTGTGTTGCCATAGATCAGCACGTTGGCGCGCCCTGTCAGTCGGTTCCCGGGCAGTTCCCGTTCCCGGATGTCCGGATCAAGGGCGGCATCTGTGTGCATTTCGCCTTCGTATTCGAAATCGCAGTGGTCTTTGTCCAAAATTTCCAATGCGCCGCGCATGGCACGCCCCGACGCGCAGTCGCGGTTGCCAAACTGTGACCCTGAACACAGGGCGATCTTGGGATCCAGACCAAAGCGGCGGACATGCCGCGCCGTCGCCTTGACCGTTTCTGCCAGTGTTTCTGCGGTGCCTTCGGTATTGACGTGCGTATCCGCGATGAACAGGGGATTGTCGTCCAAGATCATCAACGACAAGGCCCCAACCGCATGCAGCCCATCTTTGGCAAGCATTTGCTGCACGTAGTTCAGGTGCCAATGATACTGCCCGAATGTTCCGCAGATCATGCTGTGGGCATCACCACGGGCGACCATCACCGATGCAATCGCGGTGGTGTTGGTTCTGATGATGGCGCGTGCCAGTTCCGGCGTCACACCATTGCGCTGCATGGCCTGATGATAGGTCTGCCAATAATCGCGGTAGCGGTCATCGTTTTCGGGGTTCACGACTTCCACGTCGCGCCCAAGTTCAAGTGACAGACCCGCACGTTTCACCCGGGTTTCGATCACACGGGGGCGACCGATCAGGATTGGCGTATCGACGCCTTCTTCCAGGATCGCCTGTGCTGCCCGGATCACCCTGTCATCTTCGCCTTCGGCAAAGACGATCCGCCGTTTGGCCTGTTTTGCTGCGGCATAAACGCTGCGCATCAACAGTGCAGACCGCGTGACCTGCCCGTTAAGATGCGCATGATACGCATTCAGGTCGACGGGCTTTTGGGCCACACCACTGTCCATCGCTGCCTGCGCCACGGCTGTCGCGATGGTGGGCAACAAACGCGGATCAAAGGGTTTGGGGATCAGATAATCTTGCCCAAACGTCAACGTTTCGCCGCGGTAGGCCTGCCCAACTTCGACCGAAGTGGTTTCGCGGGCAAGGCTTGCGATGGCTTCGACACAGGCCAGTTTCATCGCGTCATTGATATCTGTCGCCGCGACATCCAGCGCACCGCGAAAGATGAAGGGGAAACACAGGACGTTGTTGACCTGATTTGGAAAATCGGATCGGCCCGTTGCGATCAACGCGCCCGGCGAAACCGCCCGTGCAGTGTCCGGCATGATTTCCGGTGTGGGGTTTGCCAGCGCAAAGATGATCGGCGCATCCGCCATGGTTGCCACCAGTTCCGGTTTCAGCAGGCCCGGGCCTGAAAGGCCCAGAAACATGTCTGCCCCCTGAATGGTTTCGGCCAAGGTCCGGTCCGCAGAACCATGGGCAAAGGCCATCTGTTCGGGGGCCAAATCCGTGCGCCCGGCGTGCAACACGCCATCTTTGTCAAAGATATGAATGTTTTCAGGTTTCACACCCATTTTGCGCAGCATTGTGTGACAGGCGATGCCGGCCGCCCCCGCGCCCAACCCCACGACCTTGATATCTTCGGCTTTGCGGCCAGTCAGCCGAAATGCGTTGGACGCCGCGGCGGCAACGACAATCGCGGTGCCATGCTGATCGTCGTGGAACACCGGAATGTTCATGCGTTCCTTGCAGATGCGTTCAACGATGAAACAGTCAGGCGCTTTGATGTCTTCCAAATTCACCGCACCAAAGGTGGGTTCCAGTTTGCAAACCAAATCTGCCAGCGCTTCGGGATCGGTTTCGTTGACTTCGATGTCAAAACTATCAAGTCCGGCGAATTTCTTGAACAGGACTGCTTTGCCTTCCATCACAGGCTTTGATGCCTGCGCACCAATGTTGCCCAATCCCAAGACAGCGGTGCCGTTGGAAATCACCGCCACCAGATTGCCCTTGGCCGTGTAGCGCACGGCGTCCATCGGGTTTGCTGCGATTTCAATGCAGGCTTCTGCGACGCCGGGGGAATAGGCGCGTGCCAGATCACGGCCCGTATCCATCGGTTTGGTGGCCCGGATTTCAAGTTTTCCGGGGCGCGGGAATTCGTGATAGTTTAACGCGGCCTGGCGTTCGGGTGTTTGCGGGGCGGTATCGTCTGCCATGGGATCCTGAAGTTTTGCGGTTTTGGGGTTCTATAGACCCCGTGGCGCGCAATGGCGATTCAGTTTAGAAATCAACGTCTATCGCAACGCCCTGTGCGACCGCCAATTCCACGACGGACGCCGCCACCGCCAGATCCTGAAGGCCGACGCCGGTTCCATCAAAGATCGTGATGTCGTCTGCGGTCGTGCGGCCCGGATCGGTGCCATTGATAACGGCGCCCAGTTGGCGCACGTCTGATTGGGCAATCAGCCCTGCGGCAATGGCATGTTGGGCTTCACCGATGGATATGGATTGCGCGACTTCATCCGTGAAAACTTTGGCGCGCGCCAAAAGGGCCGGGTCCAGTTCCTGTTTGCCCTTTGTGTCTGTGCCCATGCAAGCAATGTGCGTGCCTGATGAGACATGCGCATCCATCAAGGATGGCGCGAAAGCGGATGTGATGGAAATGATGACATCGGCGTCGTGGCCCATTTGATCCAATGCGACCGCCTCAAACGGCAGCCCAGCCTCTGCCGCGACTTTTTCAAGGTTCGGCAGCATGTCTGGATGATAATTCCAGCCGATGACCTTTTCAAAGTTCCGTTGTTCGAGTGCTGCGCGCAACTGAAAGGTGGATTGGTGACCCGCACCGATCATGCCGATCACCTTTGCATCTGGTCGGGCCAGATGTTTGATGGAAACAGATGATGCTGCAGCCGTGCGCAGGGCCGTCAACAGGTTTCCACCGACCATGGCCGTTGGTTTGCCGGTATCAGGGTCAAACAGAAAAACCGTAGACTGGTGATTGATCAACCCGCGTTTTTCCAGATTGTTAGGCCAATAGCCACCTGCTTTCAGGCCAAGGGTCAGCCCGGCCTGATCAAACCCACCCTTGAAACCATACAGCGCATCTTCGTGGCCAATCGCCTCTCTCACCACAGGGAAATTGTAGGCATCCCCGGCGGCCATGGCGGCAAAGACCTGTTCAACCGCATCAAATGCAGCGGTGCGGGTCATCAGATTGGCGATTTCACGTTCTGGAACTATCAGCATTTTTGTCAGTAACCTTGTCTGGAAAGCCGGGGTGATGTGGGCTGCGCCTTTGGGGGCGCAACCCGCTGCCGTGGCGTGGATCAGAATGCCTTGCCGCGTGCCGAAATGGGCCAAAGCGTTTCGACTTTGCCGCCGCGCACGCCGACGTACCAATCATGCACGTTCGCAGTTGGATCGCAGTGCCCGGGCACAAGATGCAGTTTGTCGCCAACAGACAGCACCCCGTCGGGGTCGGCCACAACACCGTGTTCGTCGGAACATTTGACGTATTCCACATCGGTCCGGCCAAAGATGACGGGCAAGCCGCTGTCGATCGATTGTGCCTTCAAACCTGCGTCGACAATCGCCTTGTCTGTTTTGGCATGGCTCATGACTTGGGTCAGAATGAAGAACGCATTTTCCCATTCACCCTGATCGATCCTGTTGCCGTCTTTGTCCAGGATACGGCCATAGTCTGCGTCCATGAACGCATAGGAACCACACTGCAATTCGTTGTAAACGCCAGAATTGCTTTCGAAATAATAGGACCCGGTGCCGCCACCGCCAACGATGTCGCAGTCCAAACCGACGGATTTCAAACCGGCGACTGCGTCAGACACCATGCCGATGGCCACCGCCAGCTTTGCTTCGCGGTCGGCATAGCTGTCCATGTGTTGCATGGCACCTTGATACGCTTGGATGCCTGCGAATTTCAGGCCGTCGGCGGCATCAATCAAACTTGCGATTTGAACAACCGCTTCAGTCGTTGTGACGCCGCAGCGTCCGGCCCCACAGTCGATTTCCACAAGGCATTCGATCTGGGTCCCATGGCGGACCGCAGCGGCGGAAAGATCGGCGACGTTGGCAGGGTCGTCGACACAGCAAATCGCCCGTGCGCCCAATTTCGGCAGGCGGGCCAAGCGATCGATTTTTTGCGGATCGCGCACTTGGTTTGAAACCAGCACGTCCTTGATGCCGCCGCGGGCGAACACCTCAGCCTCTGACACTTTTTGGCAGCATACGCCGCAGGCACCGCCCAATTCGACCTGCAGTTTGGCGACATCAACGGATTTGTGCATTTTGCCATGCACCCGGTGCCGCATCCCGTGTGCCTTGGCATAATCGCCCATCTTTTTGATATTCCGTTCCAACGCGTCCAGATCAAGGATCAACGCCGGGGTTTGAACATCCGCCGCATCCATGCCGGGCAGGGCGGGGACGTCAAAGCCAACTTCCATACCTTCGAATTTTGTGTGTGCATTCATGGGGGTCACTCCGATCAAAGGGTCCATGGCAGCTTGTCGAGATCGACATTGCCGCCGGTGATGATGATGCCGACGCGCTTGCCTGCGAACCGGTCTTTGTGTTTCAGGATGGTGGCCAATGGCACCGCGCTGGACGGTTCCATGACGATGCGCAGATGTTTCCACGTCAACTTCATGGCATCGACGATATCTTGTTCCGATGCGGTCAGAATGTCAGTCACGTGGTTCGACACGAAATGCCACGTGCGTTCTTTCAGTGGAACCAACAGACCATCGGCAATGGTTTTGGGTGCATCATCAGCGATGATGTAGCCTGCCTTGAAACTGCGCATTGCATCATCGGCCTGTTCGGGTTCGGCCGCGATAATCTGTGTTTCAGGCGCAAGTGTTGAAAGTGTCAGACAGGTGCCCGACACCATGCCACCGCCGCCAATCGGCGCCATGGCAATATCGACCCCATCGGTTTGTTCCATCATTTCCAGCGCACAGGTGCCTTGCCCTGCGATAACCCGTGGGTCGTTGTAAGGGTGGACAAAATCACCACCGGTCTGGGCCTGAACCTGCGCAAACGTCGCTTCGCGCGACGTGGTGGAAGGGTCGCATTCCGTGATCACCCCACCATATCGGCGTACCGTGTCTTTCTTGGCCTGCGGGGCGGTTCGGGGCATGACGACGTTGCATGGAATGCCGCGCAACATGGCCGCGTACGACAAACAGGATGCATGGTTGCCGGACGAATGCGTGGCCACGCCCTTTGCGGCCTGTGCATCATCCAAACCAAAGACGGCGTTGGTGGCCCCGCGCACCTTGAACGCGCCCGGTTCCTGAAAATTCTCGCATTTGAAAAACAGCTGTGCGCCGGTCAGGTCGTTCAGGTAATCCGATGTCCGGATCGGGGTGCGCCGGATATGCGGTTTGATCCGATCATGGGCGGCCAGCATGTCGTCATAGGTCGGAAGGGTCAGGTCGATCAGATCTTTCATCATGCTGCCTTTTTGTGCGTTGCGGTTTGCCCCTGCCGATAGAACGCCTGTGCCGCGGCGACGCCCGCACCAAGTTCGATATCAAGCCCAAGATCAGCCATGCACATTTCGGCTGTTGCGATCCCGGATAGGGCCATCACGTCGGTCATGCTGCCAAGATGGCCGATGCGGAACACCTTGCCCGCAACATCGCCCAAACCGACGCCAAAGGCGGTGCCATAAACATCTGCGGCATGGGTCACGATTTGCGTGGCGTTGAACCCATCGGGGGTTCTGATCGCACTGACGGTGTCGGAATACAGATCCACTGATGCAGCGCACAGATCAAACCCCCACGCATGAACGGCACGGCGCACGCCTTCGGCGATGCGGTGATGGCGGGCAAAGACATTGTCCAACCCTTCGTCCAGCAGCATCTGACAGGATTCGTTCAACCCGTTCAGCAAACCAACAGCCGGGGTATAGGGGTACCCATTGTTCGCGTAGCCCGCGGCCATATCGCGAATGTCGAAAAACGTGCGCGGCAAGCCCGCAGTTTCGGTCGCGGCCAGTGCTTTGCCACTGAAACCAACGATTGCAAGCCCGGCAGGCAGCATGAAACCCTTTTGCGATCCGGTGACCGCAACATCCACGCCCCAGTCATCGAACCGGAAATCCATTGACCCGATCGACGACACACCGTCGACAAACAACAGGGCGGGATGGCCGGTTTCATCCAATGCGTTGCGGATGGCGGATATGTTTGAAACGACGCCCGTGGCGGTTTCATTGTGTGTCGCCAAGACTGCCTTGATTTTGTAGTCGGTGTCGCGCGCGAGAATTTCTTTGTAACGTTGTGCAGATATCCCGTGGCCCCACGGCGTTTCCACAATGTCCACCTTCAGACCGTGGCGGGTGCACATATCAATCCAGCGATGGGAAAACATGCCATTGCGGGCCGCAAGCACCGTGTCGCCGGCAGACAGCGTGTTGGTGAGGGCTGTTTCCCATCCACCCGTCCCTGTGGAAGGGAAAATGAAAACCTCTGCCGTTTTGGATTTCAGGATTTCACGTACGCCTTCACGCGCGGGGTGCAAAAGATCCGCGAACAGGGACGATCTGTGATCGATCGTCGGCATGTCGCACGCCTTGCGAAGCCGGTCTGGTATGTTGGTCGGGCCCGGTATGAAGACAGGATTTTGAAAGCTCATGACATCCTCCGTGGTGTGATGGCAGGGTATGAGCAAAGTTTCTGATAGGAAATTTTTTCGAATCCAGTGCTTTGGTTCAGGGTGTTCCGATTCCCCTATATTTTTCAGATGGTTATATTTTTCATATTATGAAATAAGATTTCACATATTCTGATGGGTGGGAAACCATGGCTGATAATTCGCTAGAATCCCGTCGCAGCCGGGGCCGTCCGCGGGGCTGGCACGACAAGACCGAACAGAACACGATCAAGTCGCTGGATCGTGCGATGCAGATTTTTGAACACCTAAGCGATGATCAGGGAAAGCCCTTGTCGGTTTTGGCGGACGAACTGAACCAATCGCCCGCCACCGTTTACCGCGTTTTGGTGACGCTGGAACGGCGCGGTCTGGTTGAATTTGACCCCGCCACCCAGCTTTGGTCAATCGGTGCGAATGCCTTCATCATCGGTGCAAAGTTTTTGCGCCGCACCAGTTTGGTGGATCGGGCACGCCCAATATTGCGGCGTTTGATGGAAGAAACGGGTGAAACCGCGAATTTGGGGATCGAAAAAGGCGGCATGGTTCTGTTTTTGGGGCAGGTTGAAACCAATGAAATCATTCGTGCCTTTTTCCCACCGGGTACGTTGGCGGAAATGCATTCATCCGGCATCGGCAAGGCGCTGTTGGCGCATATGCCGGACAGTCAGTTTGAACGATGGGCCGATCAAGCAAAGTTCACGGCATTCACCCCGCATTCCCTGACGCACATCGACACGCTTAGGGATGATCTGGCGCTGACCCGCAAACGGGGATTTGCGATTGATGCCCAGGAACGAAATCTGGGAATGCAATGCGTGGCTGCGCCGGTTTTCGATATGTCACAGTTTGCTGTTGCAGGCATTTCCGTTTCAGGCCCAACAAGCCGGGTGTCTGCGACGGATTTGGCCCATTTCAGCGCCGCCGTGACCCGCGCAGCGGCCGATCTGACGCGTGCCATTGGTGGTGCGCCTGATCCTGTATGGTCAGTGGTGCAACCCTGATGGGCTGCACCGCTGAATGATCACCCCACCACGTTGAAGCCCGGCCCGTAGGGATAGCCCGTGATATTTTCATTGCCATCTTCGGTGATGATCAAAATGTCATGTTCCCGGTATCCACCCGCACCCGGTTGGCCATCGGGGATCGTCAACATGGGTTCCATGGAAATGACCATGCCGGGTTCCAGAACAGTGTCGATGTCTTCGCGCAGTTCCAACCCCGCTTCGCGCCCATAATAATGGGACAACACGCCAAACGAATGCCCGTACCCAAAGGTACGATATTGCAGGACATCGCGGTCTTCGAAGAATGTGTTGATCTTTGCCGTAACCTCGGCGCAGGTGACGCCGGGTTTTAGCAATGACATTCCATATTCATGGGCCGCGACATTCGTGTTCCAAATTGCCAGACTGGCATCATCCACCGTTTCGACAAACAACGTGCGTTCCAAGGCTGTGTAGTACCCATTGATCATCGGGAAACTGTTCAGGCTTAGAATATCGCCCGGTTCCAGTTTGCGGGCCGTGACGGGGTTGTGGGCGCCATCGGTGTTGATCCCAGATTGAAACCAAACCCACGTGTCCCGAAATTCAGCGTCGGGAAAGCGTTTTGCGATTTCAATTTCCATCGCGTCGCGTCCGGCCATGGCGACATCAATTTCACGGGTCCCCATCTTGATCGCATCGCGGATCGCGTATCCACCCACGTCAGCCACAGCGGCCCCGGCCCGGATCAGATCAATTTCCGCGTCAGATTTGTGCATGCGCTGGCGCATGGATGCGGCAGCAACGTCAAGTACGGCACTGGGTTTCAGAAATTCCATCATAAGGCCATGTTGGGCAAGGGTCATATGATCCGCTTCGTATCCGATCACACGACCCGTTCCGGTGACGGATTGTATGGCGCGCCAATAGTTGTTTCGCTGCCAGTCCGTATAGGTGATGTTGTCCCCATAGCCCCGCCGCCACGGTTGGGCGGCATCAATACCGGCGCTGAATGAAACGGTATCGGTGGCGGTCACAACCAATGCATAGGGGCGGCCAAAAGCGCAGTACAAAAAGCCGCAATAATAGGCGACACAATGCATCGACGTCAGAACACATGCATCAATGCCTTGGTCGCGCATGGTCGTGCGCAGGCCTGACAGACGGGCTTCGTATTCTGCATCTGAAAAGGGGAGTGTTTTTTCACCCTGATGAAATCGGTGATATTCTGGACGGTCCATATTTGGTTCCTCTCACGTATGGCCGCTGTCACGGTCGGGAAAGAGGAACCTTCCAAACCGATCAACGGCACAGAAAAGTCCCGGCGTTCAGGAAGGTTGCTGGGTGGACGATTGTCCGACGACGCCATCGTCGGCCCCGAAAACACATTGCGTTGCGCACGCGGAAAATCAATCGTTTTATGAACCAAATGCCCCAAGTTTCATGTGACGGTTCACGTCTTTATACAGCAAATATCTGAATTTGCCCGGCCCCCCCGCATAGCAGGCTTGCGGGCAGAATGCGCGCAACCACATGTAATCACCCGCTTCCACTTCGACCCAATCTGCATTCAGACGATAAACCGCTTTGCCTTCCAAAACATAAAGCCCGTGTTCCATCACATGGGTTTCTGCAAATGGGATCACGGCACCCGGTTCAAAGGTCACGATTGTGACGTGCATGTCATGGCGCATGTCAGATGGGTCCACGAACCGGGTTGTGGCCCATTTCCCATCCGTGCCGGGCATGTCTGTCGGCGCAACATCCCGTTCATTCACAACGAAGGCATCTGGCGCGTCCAGTCCCAGGACGGCGTCGTATCTTTTGCGGATCCAGTGGAATACAAAATTATCCTTGCCCCAGTTTCGCATCGACCATTTCGCGGCAGGGGGCAGATAAACATAGCTGCCCGGTTCAAGGTCATGCTTGATGCCTTCGATCACAATTTGCCCGTTGCCACTGACAACAAACAACACACCCTGTGCTGCAGGGTCCGTTTCGGGCGTTTCGGATCCGCCGCCTGGCGCAACTTCCATGATGTATTGCGAAAATGTTTCCGCAAATCCTGATAATGGGCGGGACAACACCCAAAGCCGCGTGTTGTCCCAAAAGGGCAGAAAGCTGGTCACGATATCGCGCATGGTGCCTTTGGGGATCACCGCATATGCATCGGTGAAAACGGCCCTGTCTGTCATCACCTGTGTTTGCGGGGGGTGGCCCCCGTCGGGTGTGAAATAGCGATTTGCCATGATAACTTTTCCCAGATCAGCGTGTGCAATGTGCCAAACGCAAGTTGCGCGCGCTAGGCATGAACCCGGAACAGGTCCTGATCAACAAATTTGATAATCGTGAACTGCAATCAGGCCCCACGTGCCTTTAGCTCCAACCGGTAAGCGTGCAACAGGGGTTCGGTATACCCTGATGGCTGATCCGCGCCTTTCAAAACCAGATCAAGGGCTGCACGGAACGCCAGACCATCGAATGATGGCGCCATGGGCCGGTATTCGGGGTCGCCCGCGTTTTGCGTATCCACGACTTGGGCCATGCGTTCAAAGATTTCCCGAACATCCGCATCAGTGATGATGTCGTGATGCAGCCAGTTGGCTATGTGCTGGGCAGAAATGCGGCACGTGGCGCGGTCTTCCATCAGCCCGACATTGTTGATGTCTGGCACTTTTGAACAGCCAATACCCTGATCAATCCAGCGCACAACATAGCCCAGAATGCCTTGTGCGTTGTTTTCAACCTCTTTGCGGATTTGATCTTTGGTCCAGCGGCGGTAGCTGGCAATTGGAATATCCAGCAGCGCTTCGACGTATGCGCGTCGCCCACCCTGTGCCAATTTTGCCTGCACATCGAACACATTCACTTTGTGATAATGCAGGGCGTGCAACGTCGCGGCTGTGGGGCTGGGCACCCACGCGCAGTTTGCGCCGGCTTTGGGGTGTTCGATCTTGGCGTCCAGCATGGCGCCCATCTGGTCGGGCATCGCCCACATGCCCTTGCCGATCTGGGCCTTGCCCGACAGCCCGCATTCCAAGCCAATATCGACGTTCTGATTTTCATAGGCTGTGATCCAGCCTTTGCGCTTGATAAAGTCTTTGCGGCTGAACGGGCCTGCTTCCATGGACGTGTGAATTTCATCACCTGTTCGATCCAGAAAACCAGTGTTGATGAAAACAACGCGATGCTTGGCGGCCCGGATGCATTCTTTCAGATTGACGGAAGTGCGCCGTTCTTCATCCATTATGCCTAGTTTCACGGTGTATTGCGGCAGACCCAAAACACGTTCCACATCGCCAAACAGCGTATCCGCGAACGCGACCTCTTCCGGGCCGTGCATTTTGGGTTTCACGACATAGACGGAACCGGCCGTTGAATTGCGGGGGCCGCCCGTCTTTTTCAGGTCATGCATCGCGATCATCGTGGTCACCAACGCGTCCAGAAACCCTTCAAAGACTTCGGTTCCATCGGGCGCCAAAACCGCGGGGGTCGTCATCAAATGCCCCACGTTGCGAACCAGCAATAGGGCGCGACCTTTCAAGGATCGTTCTGAACCGTCAGGCCCGGTAAAGGTGCGATCACCCCGCAACCTGCGCGTCATCGGTGCGCCATTTTTTTCGAATGTATCTTGCAGGTCGCCTTTCATCAGGCCCAGCCAATTGCGATAGGCCGTGACCTTGTCTGCACCATCAACGCAGGCAACGGAATCTTCATGATCGACAATCGCCGAAATCGCAGATTCCACCCGCACGTCTGCCAGCCCAGATGCGGCGGTTTTCCCAATCGGGTGGCCGGGATCGAACACCAGTTCGACATGCAAATTGTTGTGACGCAGGAACACCGATGTTGGATTATCCGCTGGCCCGGTGTGGCCCACAAAACGGTCGGGGTCGATCAATCCGGCACCGTCGATGTGCAACATGCCATTTTCCACGTGATACCGTGATGCGGCCCCGTGACTGACCGCCACAGCCGGAAAGGATTCATCCAAGAACACGGCTGCGCGTGCCACAACCCGCGCGCCACGGCCGTCGTTGAACCCACCGGCGGGCGGGGGGGTGCCCATGGCGTCGGTTCCGTAAAGCGCGTCATACAGGCTGCCCCAGCGCGCATTTGCTGCATTCAAAACAAACCGCGCATTCGTTGCAGGCACCACCAGTTGCGGCCCGGCAATAGTGGCAATTTCTGGATCGACATTGGCGGTTTCGATTTCGAAATCCCCGCCTTCGGGGATAAGATAGCCGATCTGTTCCAGAAATGCCTTGTAGGCAGCACCGTCGTGGGGTTGGTCTTTGCGTGACAGGTGCCAGTCATCAATCTGGCGTTGCAGGGTTTCGCGTTTTTCCAAAAGGGCCCGGTTGGATGCCGTGTGCGTTGCAACGATGTCTGCAAGCCCGGCCCAAACAACATCCGCACTGATGTCCAGCCCAGAAATCACCTCTGCCTCAACAAAATCAGCAAGGTCTGATGAAACGGAAAGGGTGTTCTTTTGGATGTAATGCGCGGTCATTTGTGCTGCGGTCCCCTATGGCGTCTGCATGCCGATGCATACAGTATCGCCGTCCAAGCGAACAGACCAAA
Organism: Planktomarina sp.; assembly: GCA_020630595.1. Classification (GTDB taxonomy): domain Bacteria; phylum Pseudomonadota; class Alphaproteobacteria; order Rhodobacterales; family Rhodobacteraceae; genus Planktomarina. The sequence continues at coordinate 18,525 of JAHDBC010000020.1, read as the reverse complement.
GCACCCTCAAAAATAAGGCACTATGCGCTTTGCTGGGTCACATCAGGAAGAAGGTCTGCCAGTTTAAGGCGTTGGATTTTGCCGGATGGCCCTTTGGGCAGTTCGGTCAGAAAGTGTACACGTTCGGGGGATTTGAACCGGCCAAGCCGATCCTGACACAGCGCAACCAATTCCGCTTCTGATAGCGTGGAACCCGGGCGCACGGCAACGGCGGCTTCGACCCGTTCGCCATAGGTCGCGCATGGACGGGCGAACGCGGCGGCTTCGACGACATCGGGGGTCGAATACAGCACTTCGTCGATTTCCCGGGGCGCAATATTTTCCCCGCCCTTGATGATCAATTCTTTCAGTCGGCCCGTTACAAAAACAAAGCCATCCGGGTCCATGAACCCCAGATCACCGGTGCGCAACCAATCGCCATGAAATGTGTCTTCGGTCGCGGTGGGGTTGGCCAGATATTCCTGCATCACGTTTGGGCCGCGCACGGCAATTTCCCCTTGGGTGTTGGCAGGCAGGGGTGACAGTTCGGGTGACAGTATCGCGACCTCGTTGCCAAATGCGATGCCGGGTGACCCGATTTTGCGAACCGCAGGGGGCAAGGGGTTCGACAGGATTTGTGCTGCGGTTTCTGTCAGCCCCATTGTTTCGATAATTGGGACGCCAAACCGGTCTTCAAATGCAGTTTGCGTTTCAACCGCCAGTGCTGATGATGCGGACCGGCCAAACCGAAGGCGGGATTTCAATGCGTCTGTGGGGTTGGCCGCCCCATGCAGCAAATGGCTGATGATCGTTGGGACAACGGAAAACCAAGTTACGTCTGCATCCGCAGCATCTGCCCAGAACCGGCGTGCCGAAAACCGGGAAACCAACGCCAGCGATCCGCCGGATACCAACGCCCCCATAACCGTCACGCACAGCCCATTGATGTGGTAAATCGGCAAAACGCAAAATCCACGATCTGCATCGGTCAACGCATGGGCGGTTGCCGTGGTCCATCCACCTGCCAGCAAACTGGCATGGTTGTGAACGACCCCTTTGGGGCGACCGGTGGTTCCAGATGTATACATCAACAGCGCATGGTCGTTTGGGCCAATATCGTGCAGGGGCAGATCTGGTGCGTCAAATGTCAGTGACAGCAATGTCAGGCGATCTGGGGCGGCGCTTTGGGCCAATTCCATCTGGTCTGGGTGCACAAACGCAAATCGCGCCTGACTGTGATCCAACGCGAAACGGATTGCATCCTGACCCGCAGCAAGATTGATCATCGTTGCACGGAACCCGCCATAAAGGCAGGCATAAAGCGCCAGAATTCCATCCATTCCATTGGGATGAACAATTGCCACGCTTTCGCCCTTGGCGATTCCCGCCCCCGTCAGCCGGGCTGCAAGATTTGCCGCGCTGTCCCGCAGGCGGTCCCATGACAGTTCGTCACCGGTTTCTGGAAAGACAAACGCGACGCCACCGCCGTCTGCACGCGCATCCAGCCAATCGCGTACCGTTCCCTGCGGAGGAGTGCGTGATATCTGCGTCACTGTCCCACCTGCGCCCAGTATTCTGCAAAGATGTCGTCCAACGTCGGTTCATTGGCCGGAATTTCGCGAACAACTTTGGTGGTTTGCATGAAGTGCCGCCAATGCAGGTTGGTGTCGATTGAATTGCCACCCCAGCTGCCGCATCCCATAGATAGCGAAAAGGGCATGCCGTTGGTAAACGACCCGCCGGTCGCAAATGTATGCGCCTGATTTACGATCACACGGCTGGTTGGGATCGCACGGGCAAGCGTGACGGGCCTGTCGGTATCGGTTGTGTGAATGCCAGCGGAATGGCCCGCACCCAGAACAGATTGAATTTCCCCGGTCAATGCAACGGCGTGGGCGAAATCCTTGGCCCGGTAAACAGATAGAACACGGCTTAGCTTTTCCCCAGACAGGGGATGATCGGGGCCGATGCCATTGGTTTCAACGGCAAGATATTCGGTCCCTTCCGGAACCTGTCCGGTCAAGCCAAGCGCATCGATCATTTCTGCTGGGTCCTTGGCAATCGCACGTGGGTTCAACGTGCCTTTGATCCAAAGCGCATCAATGATTGCGCGATCATCCGTGATCAACGCGCCACCGGTTTGCGCCATGGCATCCACAAAGGCGTCATAGATTTCATCCACAACGACCACCGCATTTTCAGACGAACAGGATGTGGCGTTGTCAAAGGTTTTTGATGCTTTGATCTTTTCTGCTGCCGCGAACAGGTCGGCGGTTTCATCCACGATCGTTACAACATTCCCTGCGCCCACCGCCAAGGCGGGTGTCCCGCTGGTATAGGCGCGTCTGACGTTGTTTTGGCTGCCTGTGACCACGATCAGGTCTGCGATTTCCAACAGCCGCTGGGTCTTTTCCTTGGACCCGCGACCGGGGATCATTTGCACCAGATCACGGTTCACGCCAATCTTGTCGAATTCTGTGTGGATGTTTTCGATCAGCATTTCACAGGTTGGCACACCTTTGGGCGACGGGGACACGACGATCGCATTGCCGCATTTCACGGCGTTGATAATGTTGTTTGCAGGTGTGGCGCCGGGGTTTGTGGACGGAACGACCGCGCCAATCACACCCATAGGCCGGGCGATTTCCGTGATGCCGGTCGTGGCATCATCACCAATAATGCCAAATGTCTGCGCGTGTTTGATGTCGCGCATCAGGCCAAGTGTTTTACGATGATTTTTGATGATCTTGTCCGCGACATTGCCCAGACCCGTCGTGCGAACGGCGCATTCCGCCAGATTCCGATTCCGTTCGGGTTCCATGATGGCCCATGCGGCGGCCTGCGCGGCACGATCATAAAGCGTTTGCGAACCATGGTGTTCAAAGTCGCGCTGGGCTGCGCGTGCGCGGGCAACGATGGCTTCGACCTCTGCGATGGGATCATCTGATGTCATTTGAACGCTCTTTTGTGAATGGATCCCGGGGGCGCAATTCACGCGCCCCCGGTTCGGTCGGATTAAAGGCCGGCCAGCAATTCTTCCAGTGTGACCTGCCGTGCGGCCCACATTTCCAGAACTTCGTCACGGGTCATGATGTGCATCGGCGAACCACCGGCCGTCATACGGCGTTGGACCCGTGCATTTTCGAACATCCCCGGCACCGTCGCAGCCAAATGGTCGATGATCGGCTGGGGCGTGCCCTTGGGCACCATGACACCCCGAAAGTTCACGGATGAATTGTCGATGTCATAACCCTGTTCCATCATGGTGGGCACATCTGGCAGGAATTCGTTGCGTTCCAGATCGAACACACCCAGAATTTTGACGGTTCCGGCTTCTTGCGCGCGGAATGCATCAGACAGGTTGTTCACGCCGCCCATGACTTCACCGGAAATCACAGCGCGCATGGCACCAGCCCCACCGGCATTGTTCGGAATATAGGCCAGTTTCACGCCAGCGGCTTTTTCCAGCTGCAATGCTGCGATGTGGTGGCCCACGAACAGACCCGCGCCCGAAAATGTCAGGCCGCCGGGGTTTGCCGATGCAAATTCGACCACATCAGACATCGAATTGAATTCACTGTCAGCGGCAACCACGAACACAGCCGGATCCGCACCCCAGTTGGCGATGGGTTCGAAACTATCGGCGGAATAAGACACGCCACCTTCGATGGATTGGGCAATGAAATGCGGGATGTTGTATGCGCCCATGGTGTATCCATCGGCTTCGGCTTGGGTGGCAAACCAGTTCCAACCAACGCGCCCACCAGCACCCGATTTGTTGATGATGGCAATCGGCATGCCCAAGGCATCATCATTTCCTGCCGTCATCGTTACGATGCGCGCCTGAAAGTCGGTGGCCCCCCCTGCGCCATAGCTGACCATCAGCATGATTGGGCGTTCTGGATACGACCCATGGCTTTCTGCGTTGGCCGTTCCGGCCAAGGCTGTCAGGGCCAGTGCGGCCCCTGCGATCCACTTTTTCATTTTTCATTCCTCCCTAGAAAAATAGTGCAGACATTCAACGAAACAGAATTTCACGTGGTGTGAAAACATTCAGAAGCATCGCAAACAAACCGTACATCACGGCGATAAAACCGGCGGTGATCAGCAGGCGCTTGACCCATGTTTTTGGATCGTTGTGCGGTGCAGGGTCATACAGCGTCAGAACCATAAAAAACGCGATGGTCGTGGCCGTGTAGAACCCCAAAGCCTTGGCCGCCCAAAAGGCGTAGGCGATCAAAATCACAAGGCCGGGAAGCATGTTTTTAATTGCGCCACCACTGAGGCCCTTGCCCACTTTCGTGCGGCCCAACACCGCTTTCACAAACGTCCAGATCGCCAAGATCGCAAATACGGATGAAATCAGCCGTGGAAAGACATAGGCGGCTGCGGGTTCCTGCGTAAAACTGATATAGGCGACGGTCACACCAACCGCGGCGATCAGGCCAGACGCGATGATGTGTTGTGTGCGGGGCAGGCTGTTCATCACACGATATCCTCTTTCGCGGTGTAGCGGCGCTGGGCAATTTCCATCCAGATCGAATAGCTGACGGACGCCAGAACGATCAGGATCAACAGCCAATTCAACCAGCCGCTGAAGAAATACGTGCCCATCCCAACGGTTGCATTTGCGATCATGGACCCTTGGATAAAGTTTGCTTCTGCAATGGGGCCAAGGATCAGGCCCAGCACCAAGGGTGCCGCCGAAAACCCGAACCGTTCCAGAAAATACATCCCAATCCCAAGGGCAGCCATGACGTAAACATCGCCCATAGAGTTTTGCACCGAATAGCTGCCGAACACGGCCAACCCCAGAACCAACCCTGCCATCACTGAATGCGGCACGCGGGCCACGCTGGCGGCAAGACCGGCAATATACAGCCCGAATATGCACATCAGAATTTGGCCGATCAGCATGGAATCAATGAAGGTCCACGCCACGGCAGGATAGTTGATGAACAAATCTGGCCCGGGGAAAATACCGTGGATCAACAACCCACCCAGCAACACGGCCGCTGTCGGTGATCCCGGAATGGACAGGGTCAAAAGCGGGACCAGTGACGGGCCGACCATTGCGTTGTTTGCGCTTTCGGCGGCAATAACGCCTTCGCTGTGGCCGGTGCCGAATTTTTCGCTTTCCTTGCTGAACTTCTTTGACTGGTCATAAGCGACCAACCCCGCAATTTGCCCGCCAACCCCGGGGATCAGGCCGATGATGGACCCGGTGATTGTTCCAATGATGACGGCGGTGCGTTTTGCGATGATTTCCCTGAACGCCTGTCCGATGGGGTGTTTCTTGACGGTTATCACCTCTGCGCTTTGGTCTGTTCGCCCCTTGGTCAGCATCATGATGACCTGTGGTATCGCAAACAAACCGATCAGCGCCGGGATCACGTTGATGCCGCCCGCGACCGCGTCGTGAAAGATAAACCGCTGTGCGCCCATGATATCATCAAAGCCGATGGTCGACAGCCACAGGCCGATACACCCTGCCAACAGCCCCTTGACCACCGAACTTGAATCCAGCGTTCCGATGACGGTCACGCCCAAAATCGCCATCCAGAACAGATGCGACGGCCCGAACGCCAATGCCCACTTTGCCAGAACAGGGGTCAGAAAGATCAATAAGAAGACCCCGAAAATACCACCGACTGCTGATGCAAGGAACGACAGTTGCAGGGCCCGCGCCCCTTCGCCCTTTTGGGCCATCGTGTGCCCATCCAGCGTCGTCGCGATATTCGCAGGCGCACCCGGAATTTTCAGCAAGATTGCACTGACGGCCCCACCTGCCACGGTCGAGGTATATGCCGCCCCCAACAAAATCAGGCCCTGCTGAGGTTCCAATTTGAACGTGAACGGGATCAAAAGTGCGACAGCCATGGTCGGCGACAACCCGGGCGTCGCGCCAAGGATCAGCCCGCCAACCGTGCCCAACAGCAAAAGCGCGAAATTGGTGATGGTGAAGACATCATCCAAATAATACAAAAATTGCATTCGCAGCATCCCCCGCACGCCAGACTTGACCTGCCACGTTAAGCGATGAAAATAGCATTGCAAATGTTTTCATAAATTCCGAAATTTTCCGGTTTAAGGTGCTGATATGGATGGTAAAAAGGTGGATATCATCAGCGTGGCACAAGCTGCGCGGGTGTCGCCATCTACGGTGTCGCGTTATTTCAACCATCCCACATTGCTGAAAACGGCCACACGCAAAAAGATTGAACGGGCAGTCAAACGGACAGGCTATATTCGCAACCGGGCCGCGCAAACCATCCATGGGAAACGATCCGGCACAATCGGGTTTGTGGTTCCGACGCTGGACCACGCCATCTTTGCAGAAGTCGTGCAGGCCTTTTCAGACACGGTTGCCGCAGAAGGGTTCAATATTCTGCTGGCATCGCACGGGTATGATCTGGAACAGGAATACGCCATTTTGCGCAAACTTCTGGAACATCGGGTGGACGGCGTTGTTCTGACCGGGCTTGATCATGACGACGCCGTGTTTCAGCTGATCGACAGTCAGGATATCCCATGTGTTCAGGTTTGGAACTACGCCGGCAATGCGCGTTATTCCACGGTGGGGGCTGACAACGCGCTGGCGGGGACACTGATCGCACAGCATGTGCTGGAACTCGGCCATTCAAAAATTGCCTGCATGTTTCCACCGACCGCAGGCAATGACCGGGCAAATGACCGGCGCGATGCGGTGCTGGATGCAATCACGGCATCGGGCATAGAATTGCGGGACGCATGGCTGCTGACAACGGTGTACAGCATTTCAGCCTCCAAACGGGATACGATGGACCTTTTGTCGTCGTCTGATCGTCCAACAGCACTGATTTGTGGCAACGATATTCTGGCAACTGGCGCCCTGTATGGGGCCGCTGCGTTGGGTTTGCGTGTGCCGCAGGATCTGTCGATCGTGGGGGTTGGCGATTTCAAAGGGTCTTCTGAAATCGAACCCGCCCTGACGACCGTACGTTTGCCTGCCAAGGAAATCGGGCAACAGGCCGGCGACACGCTGGTGCGGCAGATTTTGGACAGTGGGTCAGCTGGTGCGACCAGCTTACATTGTGCCCCGGAATTGGTCGTGCGCGGGTCCTGCGGGGCCCCAAGGCAGGGGTGAACGTGCCGGTTTGGCATTTTGCCTCAGTTACCGGAATCAGGTAGACCTTGCGCAAACGGTATACTATTGCACACCAAAATTCTGACTCATGGACGGACCCAATGACTGACCAGACCATTCCCGACATTGTTTACACCACAGTTGATGAAGCGCCTGAACTGGCCTCTGCTTCGTTGCTGCCGATCATCCAGTCTTTCGCCAATGCTGCGGGCGTGACAGTCGGGCGCAAAGACATTTCGTTGGCCGGGCGCATCCTTGCGGCGTTCGCGGATCATCTGACCGATGCGCAGAAACAAAACGATGATTTGGCACTTTTGGGGGATTTGGTGAAAACACCCCAAGCGAATGTGGTAAAGCTGCCGAATATTTCTGCGTCTGTCCCACAGTTGGTCGCGGCCATCTCGGAATTGCAGGGGCAGGGCTATGCCATCCCCGACTACCCCGAAGCCCCTGAAACTGACACTGAACAGGATGTCCGTGCGCGGTACGATGCAATCAAAGGGTCAGCCGTCAACCCTGTCTTGCGCGAAGGCAATTCGGACCGCCGGGCGGCCAAGGCTGTGAAGGCATTTGCACAGGCCAACCCGCACCGGATGGGGGATTGGACAGCCGACAGCAAGACGCGTGTGTCGTCCATGACAGGGGGCGATTTCCGATCAAACGAAGTTTCGGCAACACTAGATTCAGCGACCGGTGCAAAGATCGTGCATGTGGCATCAGACGGCACACAAACCGTTTTGAAAGATGGCCTGTCGTATCCAGCGGGCACAGTTGTGGACGCGACGTTCATGTCAGCTGCGGCACTTGATGCTTTCTTGGCTGATGAAATTGAAAAGACAAAGGCGGAAGGGACGCTGTTTTCGTTGCACATGAAGGCAACGATGATGAAAGTGTCCGATCCCATCATTTTCGGTCACGCAGTCAAAGCGTGGCTTGCGCCAGTGTTTGACGCCCATGGCGATAAATTGGCAGCGTTGGGCGTGAACCCGAATTCCGGCATGGGTGATCTGCTGAACCGCGTGAAAGACGATGCAGACATCATGGCGGCCATTGATGCGGTCACCGCGGACCGTCCGCCAATGTACATGGTGGATTCCGACAAGGGCATCACAAACCTGCATGTTCCATCGGACGTGATCATTGATGCATCAATGCCTGCGCTGATCCGTGGCGGCGGCAAGGGGTGGGGGCCCGATGGTGCTGAATCGGATACCAATTGCGTGATCCCAGACAACAGCTATGCGCCCGTCTACGATGAAACGGTGAAATTCTTCAAAGCCAACGGCAAACTGGACCCGGCGACCGCCGGGACGGTACAGAACCTGGGCCTGATGGCGCAAAAGGCCGAAGAATACGGGTCGCACCCCACAACCTTCGAAATGACTGCGCCGGGCGTTGTCAAAATGATCTTGGATGATGGCACCGTCTTGCATCAGCATGATGTGCAGGCAGGGGATATTTGGCGTTCGGCTTCCGTGCGCAAAGCGCCCATCGAAGACTGGGTGCAACTTGCCATCGATCGACAAGCGGCGACGGGATATCGTTCGATCTTCTGGTTGGATGCGGATCGGGCACATGATGCGGAACTGATCGCATATGTCGAACCTTTGCTGGCAGCCGCAGGGGTTGCGGACAAATTCGAAATAATGTCGCCACGGGATGCAACGCGCGCATCGTTGGAAACGATCACTCAGGGTGAAAATACCATTGCGATCACGGGCAACGTGCTGCGGGATTATCTGACGGATCTGTTCCCCATTCTGGAACTGGCGACGTCTGCAAAGATGTTGTCGATCGTAAAGCTGATGCAGGGTGGGGGTCTGTTCGAAACAGGTGCCGGGGGGTCTGCGCCCAAGCACGTGCAGCAATTGATGGAAGAAAATCACCTGCGTTGGGATTCATTGGGTGAATTCTGCGCATTGGGCGAAAGTTTCACGTTCCTTGCGGATGCAACGGGCAACCCAAAAGCCCGCGTTTTGGGGGATGCGGTTGAAACCGCGACCCAAGGTGTTTTGGACCACGGGCGCAGCCCGGGCCGCAAAGTCGGACAGCCAGACAATCGCGACAGCCACTATTGGTTCGCACGCTACTGGGCAGACGCATTGGCAACGCAAACCGAAGACGCAGAGCTTGCCGCGCATTTTGCACCAATTGCGAAACAGCTGGCGGATGGTGAGGCTGAGATTGTTGCCGAACTTGCTGCGGTCCGCGGCAAGCCTGTCGATTTGGGCGGATATTATCACGCTGACAGCGAAAAGGTTGCGGCCGTTATGCGCCCGTCTGCAACACTGAACGCCATTATCGGTTAATTGTGGATCGGCAATCGCCCCTGTTTGGGGCGATTGCTGTATCTGGCGCATCTACCAGCGTCTGCTTTGGACGTGTATTGGGATTGCCAGTCAGGCCAATTGCCCCAAATGTGGTTGGTTGGGCCTGAAGGGACATGATGATGGATATTTATACGATCGGCAGCCTTGCGATACTGGCGATGAACACATGGGCGTTTGTCGCGATCTTGTCATCTGATGCGACGGCTGGTGCAAAGCTGGTTTGGGCGTTGATCGTTCTTGTCTTGCCTGTGATCGGATTTATCGTCTGGCTGTTTGCGGGTCCCCGGCAAAAACCGGTTCAGTGAATGGTCGGCCCAGCAAGTTCAGCCAAGACCGATTCCGCTGCCGATTTTGGATCAGGGTCCTGCCAGATTGGACGTCCCACCACGATATGATCTGCGCCCGACGCAATCGCGTTGGCCGGTGTTGCGATCCTTTTTTGATCCCCCAAGGCGGCACCTGCCGGCCTTACACCTGGGGTGACGATCAGGCGCCCATCTGAATTGGCAAGCGCGCGTACGGCGGCGGCTTCCTGCGGGCTGCAAATGATACCGTCAGCGCCAGCGTCAAAAGCACGGCCTGCACGATCAACGACCAAATCAGGCACCGCACCATCTGCAATCAGACAATCATCCAGATCAGCGCGATCCAGCGACGTCAGCACCGTCACAGCCAGAATTTTCATGTTTGATCCTGCTGCGCCTTCCTTGGCGGCGCGCACCACATGTGGGTCGCCGTGAACCGTTAGAAAATCAAGATCAAATTGGGCCAACCCACGCACGGCATTTTCAACGGTCGCGCCGATGTCGAACAGTTTCATGTCCAGAAAAATGCGCTTGCCGTGTTCTGATTTCAGTTCGTTGGCCAGGGCAAGACCGCCAGATGTCAGCATGCCCAGTCCAATTTTGTAAAAACTGACGGCGTCCCCAAGGGTTTTTGCCAATTCCAATCCAGCAAGGGCATTCGGAACGTCCAAAGCCACAATCAGTTTGTCATCAGCCATGTCATGCCCCGTCCGTTGTGTTCGCGGGGGCTTAGCCTGTTGCGCGGTGCCTGTCTATTGTGCCGTTCTGTTTTGCCAACGGGCGCAAGCCACTTGCGAATGTCAGCCGGTTTTCACCGTTGCGCACCTGGGGCAAACGCCTGATTTGGCGGATGGCATCCCCCACCAGAATGGCATCCGGCCTGATCCTGTTCGAAAAAAGCGTGTCGCAGGACACGCGAAGATCACGTTCCGGTCGGTGTTCGTGTGCCCCGATCCGAAACAAGACGTCCCCCAAAACCCGCTTGCCATCCAGACTGCGCCGCATCGATGTGATTGATATATCAAGAATATGCATTCTGCCCCCAACAGTTACGTGCGATCCTGATAGCGCCCGTTGTTTGATAAGCGGTAAATGCGATGGCAGAATATGGTCTTGTTGGATGGGCATTGGAAACCCATATTGGGGACAAGGCTGACCGACCCTGTGCCGATTGGGCAGGATCACATCAGCGCTTGAAAAGGAGAATACGATGAATTTGGATAAATTCACCGATCGGTCGCGCGGTTTTATTCAAGCGGCCCAAACCATCGCCACGCGCGAAGATCATCAACGCCTGTCCCCTGAACATCTGTTGAAAGCGTTGCTGGATGATCCCGAAGGATTGGCGGCAAACCTGATTTCGGCGTCCGGCGGTCAACTGAACCGGGTCATGGAAAGCGTAGACTTGGCGCTGGGCAAACAGCCCAAAGTCACAGGCGACGCACAGGTCTTTCTGGATGGGGCCACGACCAAGGTTTTGGCGGAAGCGGAAAAATTGGCCGACAAAGCTGGCGACAGCTTTGTTCCCGTGGAACGCATTCTGATGGCCCTTGCGATGGTCAAATCCAAGGCCAAGGATGCACTAGATGCAGGAAATATATCTGCGCAATCGTTGAACAGTGCTGTCAACGATTTGCGTCAGGGTCGCACCGCAGACAGCGCGGGCGCAGAGGACAATTACGAAGCGCTCAAGAAATACGCGCAGGATCTGACGGACCGCGCCCGCGAAGGGAAAATTGACCCGATCATTGGACGCGACGAAGAAATTCGCCGCGCGATGCAGGTTTTGTCACGCCGCACGAAAAACAATCCGGTTTTGATTGGCGAACCGGGCGTTGGTAAAACAGCCATCGCCGAAGGCATGGCGCTGCGCATTGTGAACGGCGATGTACCGGAATCTTTGCGCAACAAGAAACTTTTGGCGCTGGATATGGGGGCCTTGATTGCAGGGGCCAAATATCGTGGTGAATTCGAAGAACGGTTGAAGGCCGTTTTGAACGAAGTCACCGCTGCGGCGGGTGAGATCATCCTGTTCATTGACGAAATGCACACGCTTGTCGGGGCAGGCAAAACCGATGGCGCAATGGATGCCGCCAATCTGATCAAACCTGCACTTGCCCGGGGGGAATTGCACTGTATCGGTGCAACGACATTGGATGAATATCGCAAATACGTTGAAAAAGACGCGGCACTGGCGCGCCGGTTCCAACCTGTTCAGGTCGAAGAACCCACCGTAACGGATACAGTTTCCATTCTGCGCGGGATCAAGGAAAAGTATGAATTGCACCACGGTGTACGGATTGCCGATGCCGCACTGGTGGCCGCGGCGACCCTGTCGCACCGCTATATTACCGACCGCTTTTTGCCTGACAAAGCCATTGATCTGGTGGACGAAGCCGCATCCCGCCTGCGGATGGAAGTGGATTCCAAACCAGAAGAACTGGATGCCCTGGACCGCGAAATCCTGCAAAAGCAGATCGAGGTTGAAGCGCTGAAAATGGAAGATGACGATGCGTCCAAGACCCGGTTGGAAAAGCTGGAAAAATCGCTTGCTGATTTGCAAGACAAGTCTGCAAATCTGACAGCGCAATGGCAGGCTGAACGCGAAAAACTGGCGTCCGCCCGGGATATCAAGGAACAGCTGGACCGCGCGCGGGCCGAATTGGATATCGCCAAACGCAACGGTGATTTGGGCAAGGCGGGGGAGCTGTCTTATGGCGTGATCCCCAGTTTGGAAAAACAACTGGCCGAAGCCGAAACTGCAGAAGGCCAGATGGTCGAAGAAGCTGTGCGCCCGGATCAGATCGCCCAAGTGGTCGAACGCTGGACCGGGATCCCGACATCCAAAATGCTGGAAGGCGAACGGGACAAACTGTTGCGGATGGAAGACGAACTGCATGGTCGGGTGATCGGTCAGCATTCTGCGGTCCGTGCGGTGTCCAATGCTGTGCGTCGTGCGCGCGCTGGTCTGAATGACGAAAACCGCCCATTGGGGTCATTTCTGTTCTTGGGCCCAACGGGTGTCGGTAAAACCGAATTGACCAAAGCTGTGGCGGAATTCCTGTTTGATGATGACAACGCGATGGTGCGCATCGATATGTCTGAATTCATGGAAAAACACGCGGTGTCGCGCCTGATTGGTGCCCCTCCGGGCTATGTGGGTTATGACGAAGGTGGTGTTTTGACCGAAGCAGTTCGGCGTCGCCCCTATCAGGTTGTCTTGTTTGATGAGGTTGAAAAGGCCCACCCGGATGTCTTTAACGTGCTGTTGCAGGTTTTGGATGACGGGGTCCTGACGGATGGTCAGGGGCGCACAGTCGATTTCAAACAGACGTTGATCATTCTGACCTCGAACCTTGGCGCGCAGGCGCTAAGCCAACTGCCAGATGGCGGTGACGCATCCCAAGCGCGCCGCGATGTGATGGATGCGGTTCGTGCGCATTTCCGCCCAGAATTTCTGAACCGTCTGGATGAAACCATCATTTTTGATCGTCTGGGACGCGAAGACATGGGCGGGATCGTTGATATCCAACTGCGCCGTTTGCAAAAGCGTCTTGCTGGTCGCAACATCATGCTTGACCTGGATGATGCCGCCAAGAAATGGCTTGCCGACGAAGGCTATGATCCCGTGTTTGGGGCGCGCCCTCTGAAACGGGTGATCCAGCGTGCCTTGCAGGATCAACTGGCCGAAATGCTTTTGGCGGGTGATATCGCAGACGGGGCCGTCGTCACCGTAAGCGCGGGCGCAGATGGGTTGATCGTGGGCGACCGGGTGGCGGCGTCCAATCGACAGCCACCCGAAGATGCCGTAGTACACTGAACAAAAGAGGGGGCCAAAACGGCCCCCTTTTACATCAAAGGACAGGCCATGACCGCACCCAAAGCCGTGTTGTTCGACTGTGATGGCGTTGTTGTGGACAGCGAACGCCTGACCAACAGCGTCATTCGTGATGACCTTGCCCAACGGGGTTTGGATTTGACGCTGGACGAATGCATGGCTGCGTTTGTCGGGGGAACAATGAAAGGCGTGGGCGAAAAAGCCGCCACGATGGGCGCAGATATGCCCGATGATTGGTTGGCGGAAATCTATCCGAAAATATATGATGCGCTTGCCCAAAAGGTGGAACTGATCCCGGGCATTATCGGGGTCCTTGATGCGCTTGATGGTGCAGGTGTTCCGTTTGCAATGGGATCAAACGGCGAAGTGCGCAAAATGGAAACCACGCTAGGCCGAACGGGGCTTTTGCACCGGTTCGACGGTCGGTTGTTTTCCGGTCAGGCCATGGATGCGCCGAAACCTGCACCCGATGTGTATCTGCATGCGGCGCGTGCCTTGCGCGTGTCGCCGGCGCACACCGTGGTGATCGAAGACAGCCGTTCCGGTGCCTTGGCGGCGCAGGCTGCGGGCATGCGCTGCTTTGGCTTTGTGCGGGATACGGCGCCAGACCAATTGTCTGACGTGGCCGATGTTTTGTTTGATGACATGGCTGAATTGCCCGGCCTGTTGGGGATCGCACCGGCCTAAGGTTTTCGCAAAGATGGCAAACCAATCCCCGTGCTTTCGAATCCGCCATCCACACTGATCAGCTGCCCGGTTACATAGCTTGCGTCATCCGAACACAAAAAACAGATCACATTCGCGATTTCCTGTTCGGACCCATACCGGTTCAGCGGGATCGCGTCGTGGTAGGCATCGATGATGTCTTGGGTGTGCACGGCCATGGCAAGTTTGGTGCGCACGGGGCCGGGGGCAACGGCGTTTGCGCGGATTCCGTATTCGCCCAGTTCTGCGGCCTGTTGTTCTGTCAGATGAATAACGGCTGCTTTGGATGTGCCATAGGCCACCCGCAATGTGGATGCCCGCAGCCCGGAAATCGAAGCGATGTTGACGATGCACCCTTTCGTTTCTTTCAACGCTGGAATTGCGGCCTGCGCCATCAGGAAAACACCATCCAGATTGACAGACATCACCCTGCGCCACCGTTCGAAATCAGTTTGTTCAATTGGGCCAAAATCAGCGACGCCGGCGTTGTTGACCAATGCGTCGACCTGCCCGAACGCATCGATCGTGTCTTGTAAAATGGCGGTGGCGTCCGTTGGGTTGGATACATCGCGTTCTATGCCAACAACACCCTGCAACCCGTCAGTTGCAGCCGCCAGTTCTGCACCGTCCCAATCCACCATGGCGACGCGCCATCCCTGTTGCAGAAACGTTTTTGTGGTGGCCAGTCCAATGCCCCGCGCCGCCCCGGTGACAAGTGCAGTCTTCCCCATGATCCATTTCCCCTTGTGATGAGTCAGAACAAAGCACATCCGCAATATCAGGGGAACGGCAATCACCATTCAGTCATTGGTCTGGTGATGTGCGGGTTCGACGCATAGTCTGTAACGACATCACTAAAGGACGGATCGAATGGAATTCACGGGGCAAATGATGGGCTGGGCAAGTTGGGCTGTTGAAACGCTTGCCGTCACTTTCATCTTTGTGGTCGGGGTCGCGCTGGCCGTTGCGCTGGTCATGTTCATCATCGACCGGACCCAGACCGAAGATGCGATCCGCCGAAACTATCCCGTGTTGGGCCGATTTCGCTACCTGTTTACGGAACTGGGTGAATTTTTCCGCCAGTATTTCTTTGCCATGGACCGCGAAGAACTGCCCTTTAACCGTGCCCAACGCGACTGGGTGAAAGAAGCCGCAGCAGGGCATTCAAACACCGTCGCCTTTGGTTCCACCCGAAATCTGAATGTCCCGGGAACGCCGATCTTCGTGAACGCTGCCTTTCCACCGCTTGAACGGCAATTCGCAAAAACCGCAGCGCTTGTCATCGGGCCTGATGCGCGCACACCGTACGCGGCACAATCGATCCTGAATATTTCTGGCATGTCTTACGGTGCGATTTCCCGCCCAGCCGTTGAATCCCTGTCCCGCGGTGCGGCCAAGGCAGGCATTTGGATGAACACCGGCGAAGGGGGCCTGTCGCCCTACCATCTGGCTGGGGGATGCGATTTGGTTTTTCAGATTGGCACCGGGAAATTCGGCGTGCGCGATGATGATGGCAATCTGTCCGAAGACAAACTGCGTGACATTGCGGCCCATGACCAAGTGCGCATGTTCGAAATAAAGCTGGCCCAAGGCGCGAAGCCGGGGAAGGGTGGGATACTGCCCGCCGCAAAGATCAATCAGGAAATTGCAGACATCCGGGGCGTGCCCCTTGGGAAAGATGCCATCAGCCCAAACCGCCACGAAGAGGTCGACACTTTCGAAGATCTTCTGGATTTCGTGGGCCGGATCCGCGACATTACGGGCAAGCCGGTTGGGTTCAAGACTGTTGTGGGGGATCCAAATGCGTTGACCGCCCTGTTCGATCTGATCGTGGCGCGTGGTCCAGCCGCGGCACCGGATTTCATCACAATCGATGGCGGCGAAGGGGGCACGGGCGCTGCGCCAATGCCGCTGATGGATTTGGTCGGCATGCCCATTCGCGAAGCATTGCCATTGGTCGCTGATCTGCGGGACGCTGCAGGGCTGAAAGATCGCATTCGGCTGGTGGCATCCGGCAAGTTGGTCAATCCCGGTGATATTGCTTGGGCGCTTGCAGCCGGTGCTGATTTTGTCACTTCGGCCCGGGGCTTCATGTTTTCGCTGGGCTGCATCCAAGCGTTGAAATGCAACAAGAACACCTGTCCCACAGGGATCACCACCCACGACAAGCGATTTCAAAAGGGGCTGGTCCCGGAAGACAAATTCGAAAAGGTGGCCCGTTACGCCAAACAGATCACCAAAGAGGTTGAAACCATCGCCCATTCTGTTGGGGTTTCAGAACCGCGCCAAATTCGTCGCCACCATGTGCGCATCGTCCAAGACAACGGGCGAAGTCTGCCCATGAACGACATTTACCCCCCGCAGACCGCTTGATTGTTACAACAGGTGCCAGACGTTTGACGGCACCCCCGGTGGTTTGAAACACATAAATTGCTTAGGTCTTGTGTAACCAAAGGAGACTGAAGCCATGGCATTTCGCTGGAAAAACGACCTGACCCCTGCAGATGTAACACCCGAAGGGATGTGGTTGAACCGGCGTCAGGTGATGGCCGGTGTGGCGGCAGGTTCGATCCTTGGCCCATCTGTTGCGGGCGCACAAGATACTACGCTTGAGCCAAACTCTTTTGAAGACATCACGAACTACAACAATTTCTATGAATTCGGGACGGGCAAGGATGATCCGGCCCGCGAAGCCCACCGTCTGACCACAACAGGTTGGGAAATCACGGTAGATGGGCTGGTCGACAACCCCGGAACGTATTCCGTTGGTGAATTGATCGCTGGCTTGACGGAAGAAAGCCGGATCTATCGATTCCGCTGCGTTGAAGCGTGGTCCATGGTGATTCCGTGGAACGGGGTTGAACTGAAAGATATTCTGGACCGCGTTGGTGTTCAGTCGGGGGCGAAATACGTTGCCTTTGAAACTGCGGTGCGGCCCGATGAAATGCCGGGCGTGCGGTTCCCAACATTGGACTGGCCCTATCGTGAAGGTCTGCGGCTGGATGAAGCCATGCATCCGCTGACACTGATGGCGACGGGCATCTATGGAAAGCCAATGCCAAACCAGAATGGGGCGCCGATCCGATTGGTGGTGCCATGGAAGTATGGGTTTAAATCGATCAAATCGATCGTGCGCATCACGCTGACGGATCAAGAACCGTTCACCAGCTGGAACAACGCAAATTCACGCGAATACGGATTTTATTCCAACGTGAACCCAAACGTTGACCACCCAAGGTGGAGCCAGGCGTCTGAACGTAAAATTGGCGGCGGGTTGTTTGCACGCCGCGAACCGACATTGATGTTCAACGGATACGAAGACGAAGTCGCAGGCCTGTACGATGGCATGGACCTGTCCAAGTTTTTCTAAAGGACGGAACGATGCGATCCGCAATCAACACCGCCGCGCGCAAGACGCCGGCTTGGCTTTTGTACCTTGTGTTGCCCATGCCGGGGTTGGCGGTCTTTTATCTGGGGCTGACAAATCAGTTAGGCCCAGAACCCATCAACGTTCTGGAACGGGATTTGGGTGAATTCGCATTGCGCCTGTTGATTGCAGGGCTGGCGATCACGCCCTTGTTCAGATTTGCAAAGATCAATCTGGTCAAATTTCGCCGCGCCCTTGGGATCATGGCGTTTGTCTATGTCTTTGCCCATCTTTTGGTGTGGTTGTTGCTGGATGTTCAGATCGTCAGCCAGATTTGGGCGGATATTCTGAAACGACCCTATATCACGATCGGCATGGTGGCGTTTCTTCTGATGATCCCCTTGGTGGCGACGTCGAACGACTGGTCCGTCCGTCGTCTGGGCCCATCTTGGCGGACGTTGCATAAACTTACCTACGTCGTAGCCATTCTGGGGGCGGTGCACTTCGTGATGCTGTCCAAAGGGTTCCAGCTGGAACCGCTGATATACCTTGCGGTGGTGATCAGCTTTGTCGCGACTCGCATTCCACAATGGCGAAAGTCTCTTTTACGGGCCTGATCAGTGACGGGCTTGGGGGCCGTCAGGGTACCAACCACAAGATTTAGTGGTCGGTCAGAGGGTGCATGGGCGCTGAGTCTGTGGGTAACTTTTCCTCGGCCACTGATTTGTGCGACCAGACGCTCAATTGTCGAACTGTCTGGGCGTGATGGGTCGGCTAAATCATTGAAAAACATATGATTTGTTCTTTTTTGGCAAAAAATGCAAAAAAGGATGATTTATGTCTTGCGGAGATTGTTTAGTAACTCTAGATACGCC
>JAHDBC010000019.1:39086-47862 GCA_020630595.1 Planktomarina sp. | reverse complement strand
CCGGTTACAATCGCCATTCGCACAATTTACATTATGTTAATAGAAGTTCCCATCAGATCGAACTGTCGGGAACAGGTTCCAAGGCACGGTGTGCTGCTTGGAATTGTCATGGGGAAACTGCGGGCCAGCCAGAAAATGATGGCTGACACCGGGTCGTCAGAACCAAAATCTTCGGGCGCCATAATTGGTTAACACTGTGTGGATAAATCCATAAATTACACAGAATTTTGCCCAACTCATGCCACATCTTGTGGAATTAACCAATTATTATCCTGAATTTTCAGTTAATTGCTCAATTCTTTATGAATGGTTGAGAAATCCACAACAATTTGAAGCACTCGCCTTAGTTTCTGAGAATGACGCTAACGTCACTTCACAATTTTTGCACCTTTCATCCCTAATTGTGGTCCGAACGCCGAACCGCTGGTGACTGTGTCAGGGGTGCGGCAAACGACCTTTTCGGTTTCGCTGTTGGGGGCGTGCTGCCAAAATTAGGGACGTTGCCTTAAGTGTTCAAAGCGCTTTGAACGCTGGGTGTATTTCCCGCAAATTCCACGCTTTCGGGTGGACTGTCTGGCCTTATTGGCCAGCAGCTATACTTTTGCACGCTGTCATCACTGGACCCAATTGCGCAACTTACGGCTGCGCCCGGTACCACACGTCTGCTTAGCCGGGTCGCATTTGCCACACACACTGGGGACACTGAACCATGGCTGTCACATTCTATTCTTCGGGCGCTGACTTTATCAACAATGTCAGCACGTCCTTTCAAACAACTGGCACAGCCAATGGCGCGGAACAGGGGACACTGCGCATCACCGGTGGTCAGCAGGTTTTCAAGGACAGCTATATTGTTCAGTTCACAGCCATTGGTGAAGACGCCAATGGCGAACTGGGCCAAGGATCCGCGATTACGGGCATTGTCGTTTACGAAAGTGCCGAAGCCCTGGCCGCTGGCAAGGCGTTGTATCAGTATGTTCCGCAAAATGATGGGCAATCTGGAACGGTGCAACCCGACGGTGCAGGCACAGGTGACGGCTATATTTCCTTTAACGATGTGTTTGTCCCTGCCCCGGGAACCACGGCGCCTGATCTTTCTGGCAGGTTGTTTGTTGCACCAGACAGCGGTGTGGCCACACAGATTGCATCGCAACCCGAACTGACCCGGGTGGAAAACATTGATGCCGACGGTGATGGTGTCATTGAAAAGGGCACGACCGAGGTTGGAAATGGCAACTTTACGACCCAGGCGTTTCAGGGTGAAACCACGCCAGACCCGGGTTTGGACACGGATGGCGACGGGGTTCTGGATGTCGATGATCTGGATGATGACAACGATGGCATCATTGATACCGACGAAGGACTGCTGGATCGATCAACCTTGGTGTCCAGCGGCCTGACAGGCCCGCTGCACAAGGTTGCCGATGGTGGCTTCAAACTTGATATCGAAGTTGTTGACCAGGACGGCGATGGCGCCCTGGCAAGTGATGAATCCGACAAACACGTTCTGAAGGCGATCGAATTTGGCGGCCAGCGGTACGAAGATTTTGTGCTGCCCGACAGCTACAGTTCCGGTTTTGATGTGTCGGATGGGGTGTTTCTTGCGGACAACGGCACGCGCACCGCAATTACAAACGATGACAAGGATTGGGAAGACCAGATCCTGCGCAATGCGTTCCAATCCACCGATCTGGGCGAATACCAGTCGGTTGATAGCGGCGTGGAAAGCAGTGATTTCTATACACTGTCCTATGACACCCCACTGATTTCATCGGGTCAGGCGTTCATTGCCGTTACCGAACGAAATTCCAACAATGATCAGGTCGTCGAAGCGCTGGACGCCGACGGCAATGTATTGGGTAAGGTTCTGATCAGCGCCAAGAACGGCGACTATTTTGATACCGGCCATGATGTTCATTACGAAGGGGGTCAGAACGCAGGAATTTCGGTTCACACGCTGGACAGTTTTGTTCCTGTCGGGTCCGAAGTGCACAGCCTGCGCATCAGCTTTAACGGGGCCAGCGGCGACGGGCCAGATGGCAAGGTTTTTGTCTTCGGTGATCTGGAAGCCATCCACGGGTTTCGCGACACTGATGGCGACGGCGTGGCCGATCACCTTGATCTGGACAGCGACAACGATGGCATTTCCGACCTTCAGGAAAGTGGCGCAAATGTTGCGGAACTGGATGCGGATGGCAATGGCACCATTGATGGGGATGCCTTTGTCGACAGCAACGATAACGGCATTGCGATCCAGATTGAAAAGGCGGCAGGCGCCGCAGGTCAGGGCACACAGGCCATCGACACGGATCAAGATGGCATTGCAGATTATCTTGATCTGGACAGTGATGGCGACACGATCAGCGATTTTATCGAAGCACAGCCCACATCCACTTATCAATCCGGCGATGGGGATCTGCGCAACGATGACACCGATGGGGATGGCATCGTTGATTTGTTCGACAGTGACAGCGGTTTTGGGGGCACATTTGCCGCCCCGCAAGACACGGATGGCGACCAAACAGCCGATTACCTGGATGCGGATTCCGACAATGACGGGATCAAGGACCAAGACGAAGCGTGGAACACGACCGTCAAACCCACGGGCACAGATGCAAACAATGATGGGATTGATGATGGTGTGGGGGCATCCTATGCCGATCCCGGCGGCAGCGCCGATGGGACGGACCAATCGACTGCTGAATCGAACCTGAAAAACGAAGATGCAGACAGTTCTGCCCCTGACTACAGATCTGTTGATTTCGACCCCGACTATGATCCAGAGGTCACAGAAGGGTTGGTCACCCTGTATGACTTTGACGGCGGATCTTTGTCGGATGAAGCCGGTGCCGAACGCCCAACGGGTGTTCTGGCAGAAGGCAACGATGCCGAAATTGACAACACGGGCACCAAAGGGTCAGGCGAACTGCACCTGACCAACGAAAGCAACGAAACCCCCGGCACATTTTCTGAAACGACAGGCCAACAGGAACACCAGCTGGCCGAAGGCCGCATCGAATTTGTGTTCAATCAGGATCGCCAGATCGGCAGCAGCCAAGACACGATTTTTGATCGGACAAACGCCGCAGATGGAACAGGCGTTGGTGATTTGCGCATCGCCGTGGAAAACGGTGCGGTCAAAATCTATCACGGCACCGGGACGGGAATCCAAGAATACAAGATCGCCGATATCTTCAAACCCGGTGAAGATGTCCGGGTATCGTACGCTTGGGATGACGCGGGCGAAACGGGCCAATTTGTTGTCGAAAATATCTCGACCGGGAAGCTGCAAACACAGAATATCTTTGATCCGCTGACCCTTGTTCAACCCAAAGTAAGCGGAACGATCACCCTTGGGTCGGATGATGTGACGGGTGTTGGCAAAGCCTTTGATGGCGAAATCAGCTATCTGGCCATTTATGATGGAAACGATGTGCCCGTTGCCAATGATGACAAGGCCGCCGGAACAGAAGACGAACCCGTTGTGGTCGATATTCTGGCCAATGACCATCAAGGCGATGGACCCGCCGACGTCAAAGACATCACGGTTCTTGAGGGCAACGGCAAGGCGACGTTTATTGATGGCAAGCTGGTCTATTATCCGGGCGCCAATGAAACAGGGCCCGTTTCACTGTCGTATGTGTTGGTGGATGCGGACGGCGATACCGATACAGCAACCGTCACCATTGAACTGAAAGCGGTCAATGACGCGCCGGTTGACGCCGACGAACATGTCAAAGCCGAATTTGGTCAACCCATCACCGTGGATGTCGTGCAAAACAGCACCGATGTGGATGGCGACAAAGTCACCGTTGCCCCGGATTCCATCGGAACGCCCGTGGACAAAGACGGCAATGTCGTTGGTAAGGCAACGATCGATCCAAACAATCCTGAAAACATCATCTTCACGCCGAACGCCGGGTTTGCCGGGGATGTGACCATCCCCTACAAGGTGATCGACAGCAATGGCGCGACAGACCCGTCCACCCTGACCGTGTCCGTTTTGCCGCCAGAAAAGCCAATGCTGGACTTGGATCATGTGGACAGCACACCCGGCACAGAAGAAGGTTCCGGTTATACCGCGCTGACCTTTGGCAGCACCCAACCGACCATTGAAAACGATGGCAAAACAGTGAATGCCGACGGCGTGGGGGAGACCGCCCGGTTTTCCAATGTTGCCACGGTGGACGGCCAGTCGGTCGATCTGATCGGGATCGTCATCGACGCCCAGATGTTGGACGCCAACGGCGACCCCACGGGTGCGGACAGCAATCCGAAACTGTCTAACACCAATCCAGACGCCGCGGGTGGCGACGGAACAGCAAACGTCACGTTCCAAGGCAATTCGACGGTCACGATGAAATGGGTGGTCGTCGAAGCGGGCACCGATACACCTGTCGTCGGTGATTTTGCCGTTCTGATCAACGATTTGGATGGCAACGGATCCATGACCACCTATGAACGGGTTTCGGTCAACAAAGATCAGTTGGACAGCTACACCACCGGCAGCGATGGAACACAACAATCCAACATCGTCGTCAGCGAAGATTCCACGACAGGAACACTGACATTCCAACCCAATGACCGTGATCCGGGCGCACCCGGTGCCGCGCCGGACAATTCGGTCGCGCTGACGTTCAGCAACACATCCGAATTCGTGATCGAATACGAACGCCTGAACGATGGCGGGAATGTGGGGCTGGATGGCACGTTCACATCCGACTTTTTCACTGATTCAGAAACGGTTGATACAAATCTGGATTTTGCCAATCGGTTCACAGAAGGCGGCAAACCCGTCAGCATTGCGGACCCCGAAACAACAAAGCTTGATACTTTTGGCGCCGGTGTCAGCAAACTGTCCATCAACCCGGCAGAAAAAACGTTTGAAGACGGGGCCGATGAACAGCTGATCTTTAATGGTGACAACGGCCAGCAGCTGGTTTTTGAACTGACGGGCATCGCTCAGGACTCCCAGCAACTGACGGTGGATG
This sequence comes from Planktomarina sp., assembly GCA_020630595.1. Classification (GTDB taxonomy): domain Bacteria; phylum Pseudomonadota; class Alphaproteobacteria; order Rhodobacterales; family Rhodobacteraceae; genus Planktomarina. Next base: position 42,871 of record JAHDBC010000019.1, on the reverse strand, counting down.
GGGTCAATTTCAAAGTCACCTATAACGGCGATAGCTTTGAAATCTATCCGGAAGGCAGTGTCACCAAAGACACGGTTGCGACCAAACTGTTGCAGGGCGTTCAATACCAGAACACATCTGAAATGCCCGAAGGCGTGGATGGGCTGACCCGCATCTTTGAAGTGTCTGCCACCAACAGTTTCGGCGATACGACCGAAACAGCGGAATCGTCCATTCTGGTGGTTGGCGAAAATGATGCCCCCATCGCAGAAGACGACAAGGCGACAACGCTGGAAGATCAGCCTGTCACGATCAAGGTTCTGGGCAACGACACGGACCCCGACGGCGATCCCCTGAAGATCGTGAAACTGGGTCAGGCCCTTGATGAAAATGGCAATCCGGTCGGCAATGTCATCGACAACGGCGATGGAACGGTCACCTTTGATCCACCACCGGGTTTTGCCGGTCAGGTCACCATTCAATATGTGGTCAGCGACGGCAACGGCGGCAGCGATTCCGCATCTGTTTTTGTCACTGTTGAAAAAGACACAGATGGCGATGGCATCGCCGATATTCGTGACATTGACGACGACAATGACGGCATTCTGGACGTCGATGAAAACCTTAAAGGTGATATCGACACCGACGGTGACGGCATCATCAACAGTCTTGATCTGGACAGCGACAACGACGGCATTTCCGACCTTGTCGAAAGTGGCGCAGACGCGGCGCTTTTGGATGCGGATGGCAACGGCACGATCGACGGCAAAATCGCATCCGATGGCGATCAGGATGGCCTTGCGGACATCGTGGAAAAGATCAACGGCGCAGACACCGGCACGGCCCCCGTCGATTCAGACAAGGATGGCTTTGCAGATTACAAAGATCTGGACAGCGATAACGATGGCATTTCCGATTACGTCGAAGGGCAGACAACAAAGGACTTCAAAGCCTACGACAAAACCGACAGCGATGGCGATGGCATCATCGATAGCGCAGATGCAGGCAGCGGATTTGGCGGTGCCTTCAACACACCAACCGATACGGATGGCGATGAACGCGCAGATTATCTGGATCGCAATTCTGACAATGATCCCCGTTCCGACAGCGAAGAAAGCGGCCTGACCCTAACGGGCACATCGACCAATGGCATTGACGATGGTGCTGGCGTCACCTTTGACAATCAGGATGGCGCGGTCACCGGCGATGGTCTGGCCGGCCTGTCACAGGTGTTCACCAATGATGACGCGAACCCCAATGAATTGGATTTCCGGGCCTTCCCTTGCTTTACGGCTGGCACGCTGATCGCCACGATCGACGGACAGACCCCGGTCGAAAACCTGCAGGTTGGCGATCGTGTGCTGACATTAGACAGCGGTTTTCAAACGGTCCGCTGGATCGGCCAACGAACGGTGCCGGGTGTTGGGAAAATGGCCCCCGTGCGCATCGTCCAAGGCACACTGGGCACGCAACAGGATTTGCTGGTTTCGCCGCAGCACCGCATGCTGGTCAGCGGCTGGCAGGCAGAGCTGATTTCCGGCGAAAGTGAGGTTCTGGTTCCCGCCAAGCATCTGGTCAATGATCTGTCCATCGTGCGCGAACAGGTCGACGAAGTGACCTATGTGCATGTCTTGTTCGATCAACACGAAGTGATCTGGGCCAACGGTTCCCCATCCGAAAGTTTCCATCCGGCACAGGTCGGTTTGGGACTGTTGGAAGATGACACACGGCAGGAACTGTTCGAACTGTTCCCGGAATTGGCCGTGCATCCGTCAACCGCCTATGGCCCAACGGCGCGGCACACGCTGAAACAACACGAAGCTGCGCTTTTGGTGGTTTGATCATGGTGCGTGATCCCGCCCGTGGCGGGGTCACATACCCCCCTTGCGCATCAAATAAGTGTCCATGATCCACCCATGGGCCGCGCGGGCTTTGGCACGGGCCGCGATGATGTCGTCCGATACGTCATCCAAACGCCCGTGACGCAAAATCTGGTTTTCCATGCCCAGATAGGCGCCCCACCAAATATCCAGCCCCTGCCCTGTCAGCGTTTGAAAACAGCACTTCCCATCCAACATCACAACAACCGTTTCAGCACCATCCGGCCATCCATAATCCCGAATGCGCCGCCCGGTGGTGACGGTCACGGGGCCGTTCACAGTGTTGAAAGGAATGGCGTGCGCCGCGGTCAGGGCTTGCAAGGCAGTGACGCCGGGCACCACCCGCAGTTTTGGTTTCGGGGTCAGCCTGTCAGCGATGCGCAGCGTGCTGTCATACAGACCCGGATCCCCCCAGACCAACAAGGCAACAGGGCCCTGCGCCCCGTTCAGGGCCGCCGTCCAGCGGTCCGCAATGGCATCATGCCAGGCGGCAACACGATCCTGATAGGGCAAATCTTCATCCCGCACTGGCATGTCAAAATACACAATCTTGGCGGTTGCGCCCGCGTCAGCGACAATCGCATCGCGCAGATGGGCCAGATCGTCTTTGCCCGGCCCTTTGCGCGGGATCAGGATCACGGCGGCATCGCGCAAGGCGCGCTGACCTTCCAGCGTGATGTGCTGACGGGATCCGGTACCAATGCCCACCAACCAAAGATCGTCAATCATGCCACTGTCCTTGAAACGAAAAAGGCCCGGTCCGCCGTATCGCGCACCGGGCCTTTGATTATCACGTCAGATTAAGCTGCGGAATACAGGCGCTGTGTGAACACACCAGCCAGTTTTGCACCGCGCACGGTTTTGGCCGCAGCCAAAACTGCCAGATCGGCAATCGGTTCGATCAGGATGACCATTGCATATGCAGCGGCAAACGTGCCGACGGCTGCAAATGTTTCTGCGCCCACGCCCTGGCCATAAAAGGCCCAGAACGCGACCCATGCAATCACACCGCCCTGATACATGGCAGACAGCTTCAGAACATCACCATACTTCAGGTCCACATAAGCGGTATCCCGTGGGATCAGGCGGTTTGCCAGTGCGGTAATCGTCAACAGCGGCACCAGCAGCGTGGTCACATTGACAAAGAACATCGGCAGATCGGATGGGGCAAAGAACATGCCCTGCAGCAACAGACCCAAGGCCAGACCCATGGCGGCCGGTGCCGCGCCCAACAGCAAGAACAGGGTTGTGCCCAGGATAAAGTGCACTTCGGAAATCCCAACGGGGAAATGCGGCAGAACTTCAAAGAAGATAAACGTGCCAACAGCACCCATTCCAATTTTCGTCAGAAAGGAAACGGGGTCGGTCCGTTTGATGTCTTCGAATGCCAACTTCGCAACATAGCCACCCGCAGCGGCTGCTGTGCCATAGGCAAATACCATTTTTGCGCCGTCGACCACGCCGGGTTCGATATGCATGAGGGTCTTCCTTTCAATTCCGCCCCCAACCCCGAGGGCACAGTGGCCGCGCAAACACGGCAGTTTCGTTCCACGTTTGGCAGGTCTCCTGACTTGCGGGTCATTGTGTTGCTGAACCTTCCCAACCCGGCAGGGTCAGTGGTGTCGTATCAGCACACTTTCCGCTTACAGTTGCGGGGGCAGTCCGGGCATTTCACCCGATTCCCTTTTCAGCCCAGATGGGCACCAATCGTGCATCAGGCTTAGGGCGTGGCGGGACGTCGCACAAGAATAAACGCGACATCCCAGAGACATTGACCGAAGTTTGTGAACCCAACGAAAGTTGAAGGGGATCAGGAACAATTCGCCCGAATTTGTCGGATTGCTTTGGTCGCCCCAGACATGGACCACCGTTCAATCGCTTCGGTCCGATCCGGGTCACCCAGATACAGGTCACGCCCGGCGATCA
>JAHDBC010000019.1:0-38986 GCA_020630595.1 Planktomarina sp. | reverse complement strand
GATCAACAACCGTCTAAACTTCAGCCAAAGGCCCGTACAAGATCAAGGCTGGTTTGGTGCCGATTTCTGCGGCCAGTTGATCAGCCAACCCGGCAACGGTGCTGCGGGTGACATGCTGGTCTGCGGTGCCCACGGCCTGAGCCAATATGGCGGGGGTATCTGGTGGCAGGCCGTGGTCCATCAATGTGCCACACAGTTTCGGCCACGTGCGTTTGCCCATGAACACGACCGTGCAGGCGCCCGGGTCCGCAAGCGCCGCGATGTTCGTATCCGGGGGCAGTTCGCCGCGCGCATCATGGCCGGTAACAAACTGGACCCGCCGTGCCGTCATGCGCCGGGTCAGGGGAATACCAATCGCCGCCGCCGCCGCAATGGCAGATGGCACACCGGGGATGATTTCATAGTCAACCCCTGCGTTCTGGCAGGCGACCAATTCTTCTTCCAACCGGCCAAACAAACCGCTGTCCCCGGATTTCAGCCGGACGATCCGCCCGCCTTCTTTGGCATAATCCACCAACAGGCGTGACACATGATCCTGTTTCGGGGACGGGCGCCCTGCCCGTTTGCCCACGCCCACCAGATCTGCCCCGTCACGGGCGTATTGCAGGATCGGACCGGACGACAAATCATCAAACAGCACGGCGTCCGCGCGTTTCAATCTGTCCACGGCCTTCAGCGTCAGCAATTCCGGATCACCGGGGCCGGATCCCACAAAAGAAACAAAACCCGTCATGCCCGTTCCGCCGTGATCAAATGAAAAAATGTGCCCGTCACATGCCCGCGCCGCGATCCCGTTTCAGGCACAGGGTTGCCATCGGCATCCATCACTTGTGCCAGCGGTGCATCCGGTTCAGCAAGTATCGTGGAATAATGAAATTCGTGCCCGCGCAGCGCCTGACCTGCAGCAAAACCGGGCATGGGATCGTTCAGGATGGCGCGGCGATAGCCCAAGTGGAATTTCCGCTTTTCATAGGATGTTTCCACACCCAACAGCCCCAGCATTTCGTGGCGCGTGCCATCTTTGGCCACCAATCCCGCGCCCAACGCCATATAACCCCCGCATTCCCCATGGACCGGTTTGGTTTGGGCGTGAACGCGCATCCCGGCCTTGTAGGTTTCCGCCGCTGCAAGCGTACCACCATGCAATTCCGGGTATCCACCGGGCAGCCAAACCAGATCGGCATCTGCTGCTGGTGCTTCGTCGGCAAGGGGCGAAAACGGCAGGACTTCGGCCCCCGCATCCCGCCAGCCCTGCAAAAGATGCGGATAGGTGAATGAAAACGCAGCGTCCCGGGCCAAAGCAATTCGCTGGGCCGGCGGGTTGGGCAATGTTCCGGCAGGGGCGGTCACGCCATGGGCCGCGGCGTTTCGGATCGCCGCCAAATCCACATTATCGCGCAAAAATTCCGCATATCCTGCAATTGCGGCCTCCAGATCGGGATGTTCCACGGCCTGTATCAGGCCCAGATGGCGTTCGGGCAGGGCCAGATCACCACGGCGGGGCAATACGCCCAAAACCTTGATCCCTGCGTGATCCATCCCAACACGGGCCAGCCGTTCGTGGCGCGGCGACGCACAACGGTTCAAGATCACGCCAGCGAAGGGCAAATCGGGATTATAGTGTTGAAATCCCAGTGCCGTGGCAGCGGCGGATTGGGCCTGACCGCCCACATCGACAACCAGTACAACGGGCCAGCCCATGCGCAGGGCCGTTTCAGCGGACGATCCAAACCCCGCCTGACCGCGCGTGGCGACCCCATCATACAGGCCCATGGACCCTTCGGCGATACAGATATCGGCCCCATCCATCTGCGCAGAAATCCCGTTCAACAGCGCATCATCCATCGCCCAGGTATCCAGATTGAACGATGGTCGACCCGATGCGGCCAGATGAAACGCAGGATCGATGTAATCAGGCCCAGATTTGAACGGTTGCACTTTCAACCCGTAATCGCGCAGCGCCCGCAGCAGGCCCAGCATAACGGTCGTTTTGCCTGTGCCCGACGATGGGGCGGAAATCATCAATCCCGGCACCATATCAGTCATCCCCATGTTGCCATTCCGACCAAGGGCTGTCCGCCGATTGGGGGCGGTAGCGTCGGTCATAATCAGCGGCATAAAGCCGGCTTTCGTCAAAGTCTTCGCCACCAATGGAATGGCCGACAAAAATCAATGCGGTTCGGGCGATATTCGCATCCAGACTGTTTGCCAGACCCGCCAAAGTGGTTCGGATCACCCGTTCATCGGGCCATGTGGCCCGGTACACAACAGCAACCGGGCAGTCAGGGCCGTAATGCGGGGTCAATTCACCCACAACTTTGCCGACCTGCCCAATGGACAAATGCAATGCCAATGTTGCCCCCGTCGCCCCAAACGCGGACAGGGTTTCTTGGTTTGGCATCTTTGATGCCTTGCCTTCGGTGCGGGTCAGCACAACCGATTGCGACAGGCCCGGAAGGGTCAATTCCTGCCCCAGTGCTGCGGCCCCTGCAGCGAACGATGGCACGCCGGGCGTGACCGTAAAGTCGATCCCTGCCGCCTTCAGCCGCCGAAGCTGTTCGCCCATGGCCGACCAGACCGACAAATCCCCCGAATGCAGCCGCGCCACATCCTGACCGGCATCGTTCGCCGCCTGACATTCCGCGATGATGTCATCCAGTGCCATTGGTGCCGTATTGATGATTTTGGCCCCGGGGGGGCAATGATCCAATATCGCCTCTGGCACCAATGAACCGGCGTACAGGCACACAGGACTGGCCGCAATCAGATCCCGCCCCCGCAACGTGATCAGATCTGCGGCACCGGGGCCAGCACCGATGAAATGAACGGTCATGTTTCAGATCCCTTTGCGATGGCGCAGGTCGCCATTTGATCATTTGAAATAAAGCGCTTGGCGATCAAAGTTCCACCAAAACAGGCGGCGATGGCTGCCGCTTCGGCCACGGACCCCGTGCCCTTTGCTGCCAACGATGACGCCGACTTGGTGGGGGTATCGATCATCTGCGCCTGTTCATCGGGCACTTCGATCACCGGCAACGATCGCGCCCGGGCAAAGGCCCGGAATACACCAGTTCGGGCCTTGCTTTGAAGGGTGGCGATATGGGTTGGGTGCGCCCCTGTGCGCGCCAAGGCATCGGCCAAACTATCGACCGTCGCAGCTTTGCGAAATCCGAACCCCGCAACGATCACAACATGCCCACCCATTGCACAATGGGATATGCGGCGTCCCAGCCGCGTTTTGCCCCCAATGGTTTGGCCCGCGCGATTTCGATCCGCATCAGATCGCCGCCATGCGCTTTATGAACGGCCGTCAACAACGCTTCGGCTTCCAAGGTGACGCCATTTGCAACAATCCGAACCCCCCGGGGCAACGCATCGATCATGTCTTGTGATAGCCCCCCGCCGATAAATATCGCATCGGGCTGATCCAAACCCGAAAGCGCGTCGGGGGCGCTGCCTTGGACAACCTGCAACCGATCCACGCCCAAGGCCCGCGCATTCGATTGGATCATTCCGACCCGGTCTGCGCGGGATTCAACTGCAATCGCCTGACAGTCCGGATCAGCAAGAAGCCATTCAATGGCTATGGATCCCGACCCCCCGCCAATGTCCCACAGCATTTCACCGGGCTGGGGGGCAAGGGCAGACAGCGTCAACGCCCGAACCGGGCGTTTGGTCATAACCCCATCTGTTTCAAATATGTCGTCTGGCAGACCGGAACACCGTGGCAGGGCGGCAGACGATCCCGCCGGTTCTATCGCCACGGCGACAGGGTGGGTGAACACGCCATCTAATGCGTCTGCAGCGTGAGTGCGTGTTATCTTTTCGTTCGGTCCGCCCACAGCCTCTGCCACTGTCAGTCGGGATTCATTGGCCCCAACATCACACAGATAACGGGCCAAATCCGTCACCGCCGCCCCATCGCGCAACGTTACAATCAACCGTGCCCCGTCTGCCAGATGCGGGCGCAATCGTTCCATCGGGGCGGCGTGAAGCCCCAAACAGATCGTTCGGTCCAACGCCCAGCCCAACCGGGACGCCACAAGCGAAAACACCGACGGCCCCGGCAGGCAGGTCCAGTCCCCCGGTTCAAAGTGCCGCGCGATCACGGCCCCTGCCCCGAACCAAAACGGATCGCCCGACGCCAGCACGGCAACACGCTGCCCCTTGAAGCCTTTCAACACATCAATCCCACTGGAAAAGGGCACGGGCCAGGCCACCACCTTCCCCGACACCGAGCCGATCAGGTCTAAGTGCCGTTGCGGCCCCATGACGATTTCGGCACGCTCCAGCGCGGAACGGCTTGCAGGGGGCAGGCCATCCAGTCCATCTTCGCCCAGCCCGACAATCGTGATCCAAGGACCGTCAGACATGGCACATAACCTGTTGATTTTGGCTGGCACGACCGAAGCCACCGCCCTTGGCCGTTTGGTCCATGACCGTGGCCTGACGGGAACGGTTTCTTTCGCTGGGCGCGTGGATCGCCCGATCCGCCAACCCCTGCCCCAACGCATTGGGGGGTTTGGCGGGCCACAGGGGTTGGCCGAATACATCCGCGTCAACCACATCACCCATGTGATCGACGCCACGCACCCTTTCGCCGTTCAAATGTCCATGAACGCGATCAAGGCATGCAAGATGACGAATGTTCCGCTGGTGGCTTTGACGCGGGCGCCGTGGATCGCAGAACCCGGCGACAGCTGGACCCATGTGCCGGATATCGCGGGCGCCGTTGCGGCCCTGAACCGCCCGGCGCAACGGGTGATGTTGGCCGTGGGCCGGATGCATCTGGCAGAGTTTGCGCCCAATCCGCAGCATTTTTACCTGTTGCGGCTGGTCGACCCGCCAAAGTCTGCGTTGCCGCTGCCTGACACCCATGTGATCGTTGACCGGGGTCCTTTCAGCATCGAAAATGATCTGGCCCTGATGCGGGCCCACAAGATTGACTTGGTCGTTTCCAAGAATGCGGGGGGCACCGGGGCCTATGCCAAGATTGCCGCTGCCCGTGCGCTGAATGTGCCCGTTATCATGATCGACCGGCCCGCCGTGCCGGATCGGCATGCGCTGTTCACCCCAAAGGCCGTATTGGATTGGCTGGATCATTCTGGCACTGACCGGGGCGTGTAAACAATTGGCCCTTTGTCCCTATCGATGACGCGGGTCATGGATGACCCCACCAAAACGACCGTTCGCATGTCCGCCATGCTTTCAATAACATCCGCTAAGCGTACGATTTTTAACGATTGTTCTGGCGTTGACACCGCCCGGGCAAAGATCACCAATCGATCCGGTTCACAGGTATCGCGCAACACATTCAACGCGCGTTCAAACCCTTCGGGCCGTGCTTTGGATCTGGGGTTGTAAAACGCCATGGCAAAATCGCCTTCGGCGGCCAGCCGGATACGTTTTTCGATCAGCGCTGCGGGTTTCAGATTATCCGACAAATTGATGGTGCAAAAATCGTGCCCCAGTGGTGCGCCCGCCGCGGCAGATGCAGCAAGGCATGCCGTAATCCCCGGGATCACCTGAATGTCCACATCGCGCCACTGGGATGGGCCATCATCCACCGCTTCAAAAACCGCGCTAGCCATGGCAAATACGCCGGGATCACCGCTGCTGACCACTGCGACCCGCTTGCCATCCAGCGCCATGGTCAAGGCATGGGCAGCGCGGTCCAGTTCAACCCGGTTGTCGCTTTCATGCAGGGTCAACCCGTCCCGGGGCGCGATCCGCCGCACATAGGGGATGTACCCCACCACATCCGTGGCCTGAGCGATCACACTGGTCGCTTCGGGCGCAATCAGGCTGTCGGCACCGGGTCCAAGACCCACGATTTTGACCCACCCCGTCACGGCCTGCGCCCCTGCCCGTGTACAAGGATGATCGAAAAATAAGGCAGCGTTTCTTTTGGATAGTCAGACAAAGGCCCAACGGTCTGACCGTCCATCGCAGCATATTGTACCAAAACGGCCCGGTCCGCTTTGCCGGCGGCCTGTAGCGCGCGGCGCACCTTTGGCAGATTGCGCCCAACTTTCATCAAGACGACGGCGTCCGCTTGGGACAATGCGGCAACCAGCGCCTCTTCCGGCAGGGTTCCCATGATCGTGGACAGCACATCATCGCCCCACGTGATCGGCACGCCCGATGCCGTCCATGCCGCCGACATGCCAGTGATCGCAGGCACAACTTTAACTTCAACTTCGTCTTTCAACCGTGTGTAAAGATGCATGAATGACCCATAAAAGAATGGGTCCCCTTCACACAGAACCACCACATCAGTGCCCTGTTCAGCCAGCGCCCGCAGCTGTGCGCGGCAATCGGCATAGAACGCGGCCAACACATCATTATAGCGCGGATCAGACAGGGGAATTTCGGTCGTCACCGGGTATTCCATGGCAATTTCCACGACCCCGTCCGCCAACATACCCTCCACAATCGTGCGGGCCCGCCCCGCCCGGCCTTCCTTGCGGAAAAATGCGATATGGCTTGCGCCGCGCACCAGCCGGTCGGCCCGGACGCTCATCAATTCCTGATCGCCGGGGCCCAGACCAACGCCATGGATGACCCCGGTCATTCGGCGCGGCTCGCGATGGCGTTGATGGCGGCCACGGTGATGGCACTGCCGCCCAGGCGGCCTTCTACGATGATGTTGGGCACCGGGTTTGCGGCCCACAGCGCGTCTTTGCTTTCGCGTGCGCCCACAAAGCCCACGGGGCAGCCGATAATCGCCGCCGGGCGGGGGCAGGCCGGATCTTCCAACATTTCCAACAGATGGAACAGCGCAGTGGGGGCGTTGCCAATGGCGACCAACGATCCTTCCAGTTTGTCACGCCACAGCTCCAGCGCCGCAGCGGATCGCGTGGTTCCCATATCGGCAGCCATGCCGGGAACGCGCGGATCGCGCAGGGTGCAGATGACTTCGTTGTCCGCAGGCAGACGTTTGCGCGTGACACCTTCGCTCACCATATAGGCGTCGCAGAAGATGGGCGCGCCCGCCTCCAACGCTGCGCGGGCCACATCGGTAAAGCCATCCGTGACCTTGACGTGCTGTTCCAGCCCGACCATTCCAGCCGCGTGGATCATCCGCACGACCACCTGTTCGTCAGCTTTGGCAAACCGATCCAGTTCGGCTTCGGCCCGGATGGTCGCAAAGCTTTCCAAATAGATCGCAGCGCCGTTTTTTTCGTACTCATAGGGCATCGGTCAGGTCTTCTATAATGTCTTCGGGGGTCAGTCCCCTTTGTGCGGGGATGTCACATGCCCTGCCATTTCTGACAAGGTCATAGCCGTCTTTCGTGCCAACGATGGCGACATCCGTGGCACGGGGGTGGGCGCATCCCTTGGCGCAACCCGCCACATGCACACTGCGGTCTGCCATATGGGGGGCCAATTGCTGCGCCAAGTGGCGCGTGTCTTGGACGGCTTGCGCGCACCCGGGCGCACCCACGCAGGCATGTATTCGCAACAGCGGGTCATCTGCATCCATCACAAACCGGCCGGGATCGTGGCTGTCTTCGATCAACAGCATTTTCCACGGTGTTGGCCGCATGCCTGCTGCGTTGTCCATAACGCGCCGCAGATCAGCAGTTGTCGCCTGCCCAAATGCCACCCCCACCAAAACATCGGATCCATAAACACCGGGGCGCGGCACCGGCGCGGAACCCTTTGGCGCGATCCCGCAAAACCGATCCGGCAGCGCGGTCGATTGCAGATGCCGCGCCATGCGCCCGGCCATGGGCCCACCGCTGTCTGCGAACCACTGCATCAAATCCAAAAGAACGTCGGCTGCCGTATCCAACGTCACGGCAACGCCGGTCTCCACCCCATCAGCCCGCAGGATCATCCCGTGATCAGATCCTTCAAACCGAAAATCGGCAGACGCGCCGGCCAGCATGCGCGCGTCCCCCAGATCGATCGCGATCCCCATCTTGTTTGGCAAATCCGGCCAATCCCGCACCCGCGCCACAAGCCGATCATGAAGCGCGGCCTGCGTCTTCATTTTGCCCGAAATACTCCCGCCGGAGGCATCCGATACAGCCAAGGGCGCGATCAAAATATTGCGTCGCGATTCCGTCACAGCGTCGCTGTCCAACACCCCCAAATCACGCAGTGCGGCCACAACCAGCCCGTGCTGCGCCACCCCACGGATTTGCAAATTCGCACGGCTGGTGACATCAATCGTGCCATTGCCGAACTGGTCTGCAATATCGCACAGGCCCAGCACCTGATCCCGCGACAAGCGGCCCATCAGGGGCTTGACCCGCACGATCAGCCCATCGCCCGACATCATCGGGCGCAGCGCACCGGGGCAATACCCTTTCACGATTGGGCTTGTGATCTTTGGCGCGGTCATTCCGCCGCTTCCATCGCCGCAAGGATCGAATTGCGCCGCGATTGCCACAGGCCCGCCGCATGAAGCGCGGCAAAGCGGTCGACCATGGCCTGGTGGGCATCCGGATTTGCGTCGCGCAGGAATTGGTCAATATGCGGATCACCCAGCGTGGCGTCGTAATAGGCATCAAACAAATGCCCCGGCACCACGTCGGCAAGCTGTGCAAAGGCCCCCATGTTTTCCAGCGTCATCGCGATTTCTGCCGCCCCGCGAAAGCCATGGCGCTGCATGCCCTTCAACCATCCCGGTTGGGTGGCACGGGCCAGCACGACCTTTGCGATTTCTTCGGTCAACGTGCGGGCGCGGGGGTGATCCGGGTTGGTGGCATCCAGATGATACAGGCTGGCGGCACCACCCGTAATGGCCTGCGCGGCAGCAAATCCAGCCTCATGTGTTGCGTAATCTTCGGCCAGCAAAACATCGGTTTCCGGCAGATCTTGCAGATGCACGAATGCCGTTGCGCGTTTGACCCGTTCTGCGATCCCGGCGGCATCTTCGGTGATGTGGTCCCCATCAACGGCGTAAGATGATGCTTTCAACCACGCTTCTCCGGCGGCCTGTTTGGCCGCATCGGAATAATCCCCCAGATGGTGGCCCATGGCGACGCCAAACTGACCCGGTGCAGGGGCATAAACGCGGGCCGATGCGGCACCCACAAACGGGTTCCAGTCATCCGCTTCATCCCGCCCGGCCAACAGGCGCACGGCTTGATTGTACAGCGTGGTCAACGTTGGAAACACATCGCGAAACAGGCCAGACACGCGCAGGGTCACATCCAACCGGGGGCGCGACAGTTCGGCGATGGGCAACACTTCGATGCCCGATACACGTTCTGATCCCTGATCCCAGACAGGTCGCACACCCAGAAGGGCCAACGCCATCGCGAATTCTTCGCCCGCAGTGCGCATGGTGGCCGACCCCCACAAATCCACCACCAAGGCCCGGGGCCAATCGCCATGATCCTGCAAATGGCGGCGCACGAATTCATCCGCCAGTGCGACCCCCTGCGCATAGGCCGCACGGGTCGGTACAGATCGCGGGTCTGTGGTGAACAGGTTGCGGCCCGTGGGCAGCACATCTGTTCTGCCGCGATAGGGCGACCCGGACGGGCCGCTTTCGATCCGCTTGCCGTTTAGCGCGTCGGTCAAAGATTTCCGTTCGTTGGCGATACTGTCTGCCACATCAAAGGATGGCGCGGCATCCGGCACACGACCCCAGATGTGCAACCCATCCCCATATTGGCTTTCTTTGACATCGCAGACAAACCGGTCGATGCGGGTGATCGCCTCTGCCGAACAGGAGGCGCGGTCTAGCCCCAGATTGTCTTCGACGCCCAGGGCCTGAGCCTCTGCCCGGATGTCTTCTTGCAGGCGGTCGCGGCGCCGGGGGTCCAGCCCATCAGCGTTGGAAAATTCATCCAGCAGCGCTTCCAGCCGCACCAACCGCGTCGGTGTTTCCGATGGGGCCATCGGTGGTGGCACATGGCCCAGCGTCACGGCCCCGATGCGGCGCTTGGCCTGTGCCGCTTCGCCCGGGTCATTCACGATGAAAGGATAAATCACCGGCAAATCGCCCGTCAGAACTTCGGGCCAACATGCACCAGACAGCGCAACCGATTTGCCGGGCAACCATTCCAACGTGCCATGCGCACCAATGTGGATCAGGGCATCGACCTGGCTTTGCAGCCACAGATAGAACGCCACATAAGAATGGCGTGGGGTGCGGGCCAGATCGTGATATTCGTCATCGCGCAGCGTTGGCGTGCCCCGTTCGGGCTGCAGGGCAATGACCGTGGACCCACGCGTCAAAATCGGCAACGACAGGCCCGCATCGGTGGCACGGATATCATCCCGGGGATCACCCCAAGCCGTGGCCAAATCATCCTGCAAAGGGCCGGGCAGCTGTGCCAGCGCGGCATCATAATCGGCCCACGCTATCACCGTTTCAGCGTTTGAAAGATCCGTCGCGGCAAAGCCCGTTTCGCCGCAGTCTTCCAAAATCGCATTTGCGGATGCGACAGCGTCCAACCCAACCGCGTGGGCCATGTTCCAGTCTTTGCCGGGATAGGTGGAAAGCACCAGCGCCTTGCGCGCGGCCCCCTGCCCCAACTGGTGCCACGCCGTGACCCGGCGCACGATGGCCCGCACCCGGTCCAACTGTGGGCGATGAACATAGCGCGAAAATTGCAAATCGGGGTCTGGGTCTTGCGGTTCCTTGAACGACGCAACACCTGCAAAAATGCGCCCGTCCACTTCTGGCAGGACAACATGCATGGCAAGATCGGCGGGCGACAGGCCCCGGTCCGCCCCTGCCCACGCGTCTTCGGTGGATGTCGCCAATGCGGCCTGAAACACAGGCGCGTCAGATGCATCCAGTGGCGACGTTCCCCCTGCCCCGCGTCCGGAAAATGCAGTGGCATTGACGATGGCGGCCGGGTTCAGGTGGCGCACTTGCCGGGCCATCCATCCGGCCGCATCGGGGGCTTTCAACGACGGGGCAAACATGCCGATCGCATGAAACCCCTGATCTGACAATTCTGCACACAGCGCAGTGATCGTGCCCAGATCTGCAGACACCAGATAGGACCGATAAAATGTGACCAGCACCAGCGGCCTGCCCGATGGCACCGGATGCGGGCAGCACACGCCCTGATCCGGGGTCCAAAACCCGACCATGGGCAGGGCTTTGGCCCCGCGTACAGGCCGGGCATAAACACCTGCGGCCAATGCCAATTGTGCCAACGCCGCCTGCGCCGCGACGGCCCCCCCCGCATCGCACAGATGCTGCAATCGGCGCAGGGTCGAAACCGGCAAGGTCGAAATTTCATCCAGCCGATCATCGGACCGCCCATCCGCAGGCAGAACCGCAAGCGCGATCCCCTTGGACCGGCACAGATGTTCGATGTGTTGCAAACCGTAGGGCCAGTAAGGCACCCCGCCGATCATGCGGATCAGGATGCCTTTGGCCTGTGACAGGGTCTGTTCGATATAGGTATCGACAGACAGCGGATGTTTCAGCGCCGCGATATTGGCAAGCCGCAAGGTGGGCGCATCGCCGCCCGCCTTCATCGCGTGCCAGCCCGCCGCAAAAGCACCCAGATCAGAATCAGACAGCGACAGCACCACCAGATCCGCCGGGGTTTGGCCCAGATCGGTCGGGGTTTCTGTTTCTTCTAACCCTTGGCTTTCGCGGAAAATGACGTGCATGGCGGGATCATGGTGCAGGAACGGTGGGTTTCACCCACCCTACGCCAATGCTTTCTCAATGATAGACCGGTCGATGTCGTCATGTTCGGCGATGACAACCAAACGCCCTTGCCGGGTTTCATCCGGGGCCCACGGGCGGTCGAACTGATGCCGCACCCGCGCACCCACGGCCTGAACCAAAAGGCGCATCGGTTTACCGGTGACCGACGCATAGCCTTTGACCCGCAGAATGTTCTGGTCATTGGCCAAGGCTTCGATTTTCGCAACCAATGCCGCCGGGTCCGCCTGTTCGGGGATGTCGACAACGATACTGTCGAAATCATCATGTTCATGATCATGGTGCCCATCGTGGTGGGATGGGCGTGCATCCATGTCATCTTCGGCAGCGGCTTCCAGGCCCAAAATCACGCGCGGGTCCACGACGCCTTCGGCAACTTCCACCACTGGCAGGGGACGCGGTGCATGTTTGGCGATATAGGCTTTCGCCTTTTCCACACCATCCGCCCCGGCCAGATCCGGTTTGGTCAACAGGATGATATCGGCACAGGAAATCTGATCTTCGAACACTTCATGCAGCGGGGTTTCGTGGTCGATGCTGTCATCGGCCAAACGCTGTGCGTCCACAGCCTCTACCGAACTGGCGAACCGGCCATCGGCCACGGCCTCTGCATCCGCTAGGGCAATCACACCATCAACCGTGATTTTGGACCGAATGTCGGGCCAATCAAACGCCTTCAGCAGCGGCTTTGGCAGGGCCAATCCAGATGTTTCGATCAAGATATGTTCCGGGCGCGGGTCCAAGGCCATCAACGCTTCGATCGTCGGGATGAAATCATCGGCCACTGTGCAACAGATGCACCCATTCGCCAGTTCCATGATATTTTCTGCGGGGCAATCGGGGATCGCACAGCTTTTCAGGATGTCGCCATCTACGCCCACGTCGCCAAATTCATTAACCACAATCGCCAGACGTTTGCCGCCCGGATTTTGCATCAGGTGCGACACCAGCGTCGTTTTTCCAGACCCAAGGAACCCCGTGATCACAGTGACGGGCAGTTTGGCAAGATCAGTCATTCGGGGCCTCCATCGGTGGGATACGGGCGATACAGTTTTTCTTCAGGTGATCGGGGCGTTCGCGCCACGGGATCAGCCCATCGGATGCATCGTGATACTTTGCTGCGCCTTCAACAATCACGTCCAAAAGCGACGCGTCAAAGTTGCCATAGACATAGGTCCATTTTTCCGGCCCCCCGCGCAGGGTCACGCTGCACCCATGATCGCAATTCTGCATGCATTCCACGGGTTTCAAAACCACGCCATCAGGCAGGGTCATCCCGGCCAGTTGATCATGCAGGGCCTGGCCCGGGCGTTCGCCGCCGTCTGGCACATCCTGCCCCGCGCGGCATTTCACGCAGACCATCAATTCGGTTGTCATCACTATATCCTTCCCATGGGCCACCCCGCCCAGGTTGGTGTTTCGGTTCTTGATGGCAGGTCTCCTGACTTTACGGCGTATGCCCATCTGCGCCTTCCCGGTGTGTCACCAGTGGCCGTTGCAGGGGGCGAACCGTTTACAGTTGCGGGGGCAGTTCGGGTCTTTCACCCGATTCCCTATTCACCCAGCGGGGGCTGGGACCATCATCGTCCACCTGCCCTGCCCTGTGACGTCTTGTCAATCGCCGACGTCAGTGTAACTGCTGATGTGACCCACAGGAGGAACCCCAGATGGACGACACCGCCGCCCGCCACAACGAAAAGATGAAAAAGATCAAAGCGGCCCGTGACAAGATGATGGAAACCAAGACCGAAGAAAAAGGTCTGATCATGGTTCACACCGGCGCAGGCAAAGGCAAATCATCATCCGGGTTCGGGATGATCATGCGGTGCATCGCCCACGGCAAACCCGCCGCCGTCGTGCAATTCATCAAAGGCAACTGGATGACGGGCGAACGCGAATTCCTGACCAAACGGTTCCCGGATGAAGTGCGGTTCTTTGTATCCGGCGAAGGCTTCACCTGGGAAACCCAGGACCGCGACCGCGATGTCGCCGCCGCACAGAATGGCTGGCGCATGGCCAAAGAACAAATCCTGGATCCTGATATTCAGTTCGTGCTGCTGGACGAAATCAACATCGCCCTGCGATATGATTATCTGGATATTGATGAGGTCGTGGACTTCCTGCTGCACGAAAAGCCGCACATGACACACGTGTGCCTGACCGGGCGAAACGCAAAGGAAGAACTGATCGAGGCTGCGGATCTGGTGACCGAAATGTCCCTGATCAAACACCCGTTCCGGGATGGCGTGAAGGCGCAGAAGGGGGTGGAGTTTTAACCCCCTTCCACAGCCCCATGTTACCCAAAAATACCGGGGCAGGTGTTTGATGTGCCGTTGGCCCAGTCATTCGATGCCTGTACCAAGGCGCCGAACGTCCGGTTAGACACAGTATTCAGTACCGTACCGCCGTTTGCGCCTGCTTGAATTTTTGTGGACACCTGAACGTTCATGGCACGGCCTGCGTCATTGGTCAGCACAGCACCGCCCAATTGTTGCGCTATGATAAAGCGTTGGGTGCCATCTTCGTTTGTGATCGCCGTTTTATATGTTTGGGTCATTTGCCCACCCATGGGCAAGCCCCCGGACGTGCGCTGAACCACAGCCGTTCTGCCGTTCAAACAGGTTTCGCCAAAGGCACGCAAACGTTCGCGCACAACCGATGGTGCTGCGGCGACTGTGGTGGAAGATTCGGAAAAGCCAATCCGGAAACTGGGTGCAAACTCTTCAAGCGCCACGCCCGTGGGCAACCCTTCTTTCATGGCTGTTGTGTTCCCGGCAACGCAACCTGCCAAGGCAAGGGCCGCCAATGGGGCGAACCGAAACGCAAATTTCTGTGACATCATTGATCCCTCCGACACTCTTTGTGTTTTGAACTTAGCATCCACTTTTCGGGTCAAAAAGTCCGGAAAACCGGCAACAGAACCCTGTCACAGGTCGCCAAAGTTGTGATTGAAGGCGTTGAATCAATATACGCTTACGCCATCACAGCCTATGAAGGGGCGACGCAATATGTGTTTGGGAAAATCGCCCGCAATGAATGGATTGATGGATCAGGGGATGCATGGTGCCATCGAACAGGTGGCCCCACTGGCATCTGTGACAGACCTGTTGCGGCGTATCTGTCGCCATCACACCCTTGGTCAGACCAAAGCTCACAAACCCCGACTTGCCCTGCACGTGGTGCGCCCATGACAGCGATCATGATCCAAGGCACCGGGTCCAACGTCGGCAAATCGATGATTGTCGCGGGGCTGTGCCGGGCGGCAAAGCTGCGGGGGCTATCGGTGGCACCCTTTAAGCCGCAGAACATGTCGAACAATGCGGCCGTCACCGCCGATGATGGCGAAATCGGGCGGGCGCAGGCGTTGCAGGCGCTGGCCTGTGGGTTGGACCCGCACACGGATATGAACCCGGTGTTGCTGAAACCCGAAACCGATGTGGGGTCGCAGGTCGTTGTGAACGGCAAACGTCTGACCACGGCCAAGGCACGCGACTATGCCAAGCTGAAACCGACCCTAATGCAGGCGGTTCTGGACAGTTTCAACCGGTTGAACGCGCAACACGATCTGGTGCTGGTCGAAGGCGCAGGCAGCCCGGCAGAGGTGAACCTGCGCAAAGGTGACATCGCCAACATGGGGTTTGCACAGGCCGCCGGGGTGCCGGTGGTCCTGTGTGGGGACATTGATCGGGGCGGCGTGATCGCACAGATTGTCGGCACGCAGGCGGTGATCGACCCTGCCGATGCGGCGCTGGTACGCGGGTTCTTTATCAACAAGTTTCGCGGCGATCCGACCCTGTTCGACGATGGCTATCAGATGATCAAAGACCACACGGGTTGGGATGGGTATGGTGTGCTGCCGTGGTTTGCGGATGCGTGGAAACTGCCGGCTGAAGACGCGCTTGATATCCGGTCTGCGCCATCGAAAGATGGTGTGCACATCGTCTGCCTGAAACTGTCCCGCATTGCGAATTTCGATGATATGGATCCCCTGTCCCAAGAACCCGGCGTGCGTCTGACGATGCTGGGCGCGGGCCAGCCCCTGCCAGCCGATACCGATGTCGTGATCATCCCGGGCAGCAAATCCACCCGTGGCGATCTGGCATTCCTGCGCGAACAGGGGTGGGATACCGACATTTCTGCCCACGTTCGGCGGGGCGGGCATGTTCTGGGCATTTGCGGCGGCTATCAGATTTTGGGTCACCGCATTGATGACCCCGATGGGATCGAAGGGCTGCCCGGCTGCGACATCGGACTGGGACTGTTGAATATCAACACCACCATGACAGGGGACAAACGCCTGACGCAGGTGGATGCGATCCATGCACCCTCTGCCCTGCCCTTTCACGGGTATGAAATTCACAAAGGCCGCAGCGACGGCCCGGATTGTGCGCGCCCATTTGCCACGATCGGCAATCATCAGGATGGCGCGATCAGTGCCGATGGGCGGATCAGCGGCAGTTACCTGCATGGGATGTTTCGCGATGATGCGTTCCGCGCCCATTGGTTGGGCCAGTTCGGGGTGACACAAACCGCAGCTTATGACCAGACGGTCGATCAGGTCTTGAATGATCTGGCCGCGCATCTGGACACCCACATGGATCTGGATGCGTTTTTCGCGATCACGCTTTAGGGGCGAACACCTCTGGCGACAGGTCTTTCCAGAACGCCAGAATTGCCGCCGCATTCAGCGATGACATCCAGCCATGATTTTCAAAATCCAGCCGCGCCGCCCCATCTGCAATGGTGGATGCAAACAACGCCACATCCGCATCCCGTTGCGTGGGCGTGCGTGCGCTGACGGCGTGTTGGATCAACCCCAAATCCCGCGCACGGTCTGATAGGGGCGCTTTGGGTTGGGCCACCGGAAAGTTCCGCGTGATTGCCGCGGCCAGATATTTTGCCGGATTGTCGACCCCGCTTTGCCGCCCCAGATACGCAAGCTTTTCGCCCACGTAATCTTCCCCGTGTTCGGATATCCATTGTTTGGCCAGCCGGTCTGACACACCCAATGCAACCATCTGATCATAGACCGGCGATTTACGTGCGCCTGCCCCATCATCCAGATCCAAAATGGCCAGCTGAGGGTTTTTTTCGATCTGGAACCGAATGTCGGTCACCGCCCGGCCCTGTTTGCGAAATTCGGGCGTGACGATGATATTCGATGTCTTGTTCACCTCTGCCACGGCGGGTTTGATGATCTTGGCATTCAGGTGTTTGAACACCTGATAATAATCGCTGTCTGACACCCCCATCAGTCTACGAAATGTATCCAGGGGCCACCAACCCGTTGTGCCAACGCGGATGAAGCGAAAACAGTTTTCATATAGCGCCAGTGCATGGCCCGATGAAAACCGCCGCTGGATGTTCAGATCGATCAGCGCAAAAATCTTTGGGTCGTGCAGTTTCGCCGCCAACGCGGGGGAATAGGCATATTCGCACACGCCGTCTTTCAGCGTGGCATAAGACAGCAGCGACGATACCCCCCATTCCTGCCGTCCCTTGTCATCCAGCATGTCCCATTCGGCCACCGTTTCAGCCAGCCCCCGCAAGGATTGTTTCAGCGTATCGAAATCATTCGAATTATAGCCCACCAACAAACACAGGGTCCGGGCATCAATGCGGAACCGGTCGGCGTGGGTCAGACTGTCATAAGCATTCAGCAGCAACACATTCGACAGCTTGCGCTGCAACAGGCTAAGCTTGCCAGACACATGAATGGCCGCCACGTGTTTCTTGACGCTGTCCCGGCGCAACGCCCCGGTCAGCCGGTCTGGGGGAATCTGTGTCATCTGCTCGACCTGTTTTTGATCTTATAGCAGGGAAGGTGCCCAAGACATAGGGGGGATCAGGTACCCGTTTGCAGGATTGTCGCATCACCACCATCCGCCGTTGGGTACCCATTTGCAGGATCAGTGCAGGGGGCTGCGCACAGACCCCACGCCGAAATGACAAAAAGCCCCGTATTTGGGTCTATTTCCTGCGAATCGGTACCTTTTAACCCGCAGGGCGGCGCGCTTAATCCTGTTTATTGGCACCTTTCATCCCGTATCTTGGCGCCCAAAACCCATTAAGCATCTGTAATTGTTTTATAATTTGGACACAAAGACTCTAAAGATTCCAAATAAATTAAACAAACCCAGGGTGATGTGCGGTTTTGAATTGATATTCGATAATTTATCGCACTTCCTTTTGTCTTTGCGATATACTGCAAAGAAAAGCACAGGCGCAGAAAATGGCACAAACACCAAAACCCCCCCTTCCCCCTTATATGGGTTTGGATCCCGCAGCCGCGGCAGCAAAGCTGTCTGATCATATCGACACCCTGCGATTCGCAAAAGCAGCCAGCTTTGCCGCGCGTGGTCGTGAAGATCTGGCAAAGCGGGGCTATGCCCCAGACGGCCAGAAACGTTTGCGCCGATTTTCCACTTGGGAAGTTTGCAAATACATGATCCCGGTTGCCCCCGCCCATTTCCGGCGTGTGATCCGGGCCAATCCGGATCTGCCGCAAGGCGAAGGGGAAGGCAATTCGAATTGGTTTACCTTGGAAGACGTGCTGACCCTGCGCGACCATTTTGAAAAAGAAGGGGCGCAAGATCGCGATTACAAGCCGTGGCGCCCCAAAGGATTGCCCGCAAAGGTCGTTGCGGTCGCGAACTTCAAAGGTGGTGTGGGCAAGACATCGACCTGTGCGCATTTGGCGATGAGCGCCGCACTGGATGGTTACAAAGTGTTAATGATTGATCTGGATAGTCAGGGGTCAATGACATCCATCTTGGGAGGATCGCCCGAAAACGAATGGGACACCGCCTTTCCTTTGCTGGCCCGTGATTTCGCCCGATCCGTTCAGGCGGAAAACAAGCTGCGGCAGGCACAGGGCATCGCCCCCCTGCCCTTTGACGAAACCCTGACAGAGGCGTTGACGGTTTCGCCGCGAAACCTGATTAAGCCGACCCATTGGCCCAACATCGATCTGATCGGGGCGCAGCTGAATTTGTATTGGGCGGAATTTCAGGTGCCCGTATGGCGCATGCAGCTGCGGTCTTGGGCCTTGTGGGAAGCGTTGACCAATGCCCTGGAACAGGATGGTGTGGTTGATGATTACGATATCATCTTCCTCGATACGCCCCCGGCCCTTGGGTATCTGACGATCAATGCTTTGGCGGCGGCGGATATCTTGCTGGTGCCTTTGGGGGCATCGTTCCTTGAATTCGATTCAACGGGCCGTTTTTTTGATATGCTTTATTCCACATTTGCCAGCATTGAAGAGGGCGAAAACGCCGTCCGCCGTCGCGATGGCCTGCCCCAAATCAAGTTTGAATGGGACGCAGTGCGCACGCTGATCACCCGGTTTGATAAATCCCAACAGATGGATCTTGCCAATGTGGTGCAGGCCTATTTTGGGGATTTCATGACGACCTTCCGGCAGGACTATACCGCGATGGTTGGTCAGGCCGGTGAACAGGTGAATGGCATCTACGAAGCGGATTACCGGGAATTCAATCGTGACACCTATGTCCGTGGTCGCGAAACATTCGACCAGACATGGGCGGAAGTGAAAGAACTGATCATCGGATCGTGGTGGCGGGATCAGATGCAAGCGCAGGAAGGGACCTAACCTATGGCACGACGCAGAAAACTGGAAACGCCCAGCACCGAACACCTTGACGCGTTAGAGGCTGAGTTTCGCCGCGAAACACCCGGTCTGGGCGCAGCTGTTGCCCCCATTGCGCAGGTCGCGGCTGATGCTGCCGCCCAACAGGTTATGGACCCAGATGCCCGCGCCCAACAGTTGCAAGACAGCGCTGACGCGGCAACATTGCGCGCGGCCCAGGATGATGGTCGTCTGATTGTTGAAATTCCGCTGGACCAGATCACAACCAGTACACTGACCCGGGACCGGGTCGATTTGGACGCAGCGGATATGGATGAATTGAAGCTGTCGATCGCGTCCAGCGGTCTGCGCCTCCCGATCGAGGTTCAGGCAATTTCCGATACTTCGTATCTGTTGATTTCCGGCTATCGTCGGCTGTTCGCGTTTCAGGAATTGGCAAGGATTTATCCAGACGGATACGCGACGATCAAAGCTTTGGTGCGGCCTGCAAAAAACACCGCTGATGCCTTTGCGGCGATGGTCGAAGAAAACGAAGTACGGTCAGACCTGACGCATTTTGAACGGGGGCGCATTGCTGTTCTGGCCGTTCAACAAGGCGCGTTCGTGAATGTCGAAGATGCCGTTGACCGTATGTTCAGCGCAGCGTCCAAGGCCAAACGGTCTAAAATTCGGTCTTTTGCCACCTTGTTTGAAGATCTTGGTGATATGCTTTTGTTCCCAAAAGACCTGCGCGAAAAAGATGGCCTTCGCATCGTTGCAGCCCTGCGTCAGGGCGCGGAAAACGCGATGCGTGATGCATTGGCGCATGCGTCGATTGACACGTCCGATGATGAACGCGCGGTGCTGTTGTCTGTGGCAGAGTCTGTCTTGGCGGAAACGCCGGTCCTGAACAAGGGCGGTCGTCCGAAAAAACAGGCCCAGTCACCCAACTGGGTCGACAGCACCCCAGTGGAATTGGAAAACGGATTTCGTTTGCAACATTGCCACGATGAACAGGGTCATTTCATTCGCGTGACCGGGCGCAAAGTTGACCGCGACATGATGGAGGCTGTCATCAGCCACGTGCGGTATATGCTGGACACCCCGGACTAAGCCGTGTGGCGTGGTTGGTGTCAGGGTGTTGCGTTAAAGGTAAACAGCGGCTCGCCGTTGATGGAATAGCTGTTGATCAGCCCCTTGGCCTTTTCTGATGTCAGCCAGTCTTCCAGCCGGATCACAGCATCTGCTTTCACGTGGGGATGACGGTCAGGGTTTACGGGCAAGAACGCATATTGGTTAAACAAATCTGGATCGCCGGAAAACAATAGGGTTTGTTCGGCCTTGTTTTGAAAGTTCAACCAACTGGCCCGGTCCGACAGGATATAGGCCCCCAACCCCGCCGCCGTGTTCAGCGCAGCGCCCATGCCTGCACCCACCGACAGATGCCATGGCGGTTGGGGGCTGTGGCCGGCGTTGGCCCACAGCGCCAATTCTTTCTTGTGTGTGCCACTGTCATCCCCGCGGCTAACAAACAGCGATTGTGCAGTAGCGACCCGGGAAAAGGCATCAGCGGCCGTGCTGGCCGTCGCGATATCTGCGGGGTCATCTGACGGTCCAATAAGCACAAAATCATTGTACATGATGGGGCGTCTGTGGGTCCCTGACCCATCGGCGACAAAGGCGATTTCCGCAGATTTGGAATGCACCAGAATGGCATCCACATCCCCCGCGCGCCCCAGCCGCAGCGCCTGACCGGTGCCAACCACCAACAGATGGACGTCCAACCCCAAATCCTGCTTGATGCCTGGCAACAAAACATCTGCCAACCCTGAATTGTGAAACGATGTGGTAACGGCCAAACGCACGGTGTCTTGGCCCATCGCGGGACCGGCAAGGCAGATCAGCAGGGCCAACAATCGATGCATCATTCGACAATGTCTCCGTTCAAAAAAGCTTGGGCAGGGGCGGATGTGGGACAATCAAAAAACCGCTGTGCTGGGGTGTGTTCTGCAACTTGGCCGTTCAACAAAAACAAGACGTCATCGGCCAATCGGCGCGCCTGACCCAGATCGTGGGTTGCCATGATCAACCGGGTTCCGCTGGCGACCGCGTCTTGCAAAATGGTTTCGATATCACGGGTCGATTTGCCATCCAACGCTGCACAGGGTTCATCCAAAAACAGGATTTTCGGATCGGTGATCAAGGCCCGTGCAAGGGCCAGCTTTTGCTGTTCGCCACCCGAAAGTACCGGGGCAGGGTGCCCCAGCAAATCCGAAAGCCCCACGCGCCGGGCAATGGTTTCGCCGCGAAACCGAGCGTCCTTTTTCGTGATGCCGCGCAGGCGCAGGGGATAGATCAGATTGTCCAGCACGGACCGCCGCAACATGACAGGGCGTTGGAATACAAACCCTGTTTGCTGCCGCGCAATCTGCGCGTCACAGGCCCAAGTCACAGTGCCGCTATGCAGCCGGGCAGACCCGTGAAACAGCCGCAATAGGGTCGTTTTCCCCGATCCATTGGGGCCCAGCACAATTGTTGTGCCTGTGCCCATCAACGTGCAGGACACTGGACCAACCAAGGTCTTGCCGTGCCTGCGACTGATGGCATTCGTGACGGTCAAGGGAAACATCTGCATCACCACCGCCCTTCGCGTTCTGTTCGTGACAGGGCGTGGATGATCAGGTTCACGGCGAGCGTCAGCGCGATCAACACAAACCCAAGCGCGAGGGCCAGTGCAAAATCCCCTTTGCCGGTTTCCAGCGCGATGGCGGTGGTTAGCACACGGGTCACGTTGTCGATGTTTCCCCCAACAATCATGATTGCGCCCACTTCGCCAATGCCGCGGCCAAATCCGGCAAGCGATGCGGTCAGCAACGCCCGGCGGCTGTCCCACAGAAGTGTCTGAATCTTCTGTGTTTGGGTCACATTCATTGAAATCAGAAGATCATGATATTCCTGCCAAAGATCCCGCAACGATTGATGCGCAATCGATGCCACAAGCGGCACGATGATGATCATCTGGGCCACGATCATCGCCGTGGGGGTGAACAGCAACCCCAGAACCCCCAAAGGCCCCGACCGCGACAGCAGGATATAAACGATCAATCCCACCACGACGGGTGGCAATCCCATCAGCGCATTCAGCCCGGCGATGACTGTGCGCCGATACTTGAACCGCCGCACAGCCAGAAACGCGGCCAGGGGCAGGGCAATGGCACAGGCCAGGACCAGCGCGGTCAGGGTCACCCGCAGCGACCGCAGGGCGATATCCAGCATGTCGCCGTCCAGCGTCACAATCAGCCAAAATGCCTGGGACAGACCGCCCCACAGATCGACCATCTGCCGATCCCCCCGTTTCAAGTTCGCTGTTCACACTGACAAATCTGGAGGGCAGAGACCAGATGGAATCAGGCGCGATTGGCACTGGAAACGACACTGCGAATTACAACCGAAGGATGATTAAAAACAACCTAAGGCTTAGTAATCCTTTTGCCAAAACAGCCCGATGCCAGATGACCCTTCGTTATCGACGGACCCGCGCAAGGTCGTGTTGTCTGTCAAATCAAGGTTCAGGCTTAGCCCCAGACCGCCACCCGATGTAACGTCAACTTCGGAATAAACGTCTTCGCTGATGCGGCGCCCCAGCGTTAGTTCTGCGCTGCCGTCTTCGGTTGATTGCAGGTCCAGATCGTCAACGCCCAATCCATCGCGCAACGCGCTGAACAGCGATGTTTCCCCCGTCAGGCCGGATAAGGCATTGACCAGACGCGCGACCTGCAGGGCTGATAGATTGGATGCGCTTTTGCCGAACAGGATACGGGCCAGAATTTCATCTTCGGGCAGGGTCGGTATGGATGACAGCACCAGATCCAGATCATCCGCGGGGCCTTCCAGTCCGATCTGTGCGGCCACATCGCCCGTGCGGGTGGTCGCGGCCACGCGCAGGTCGGGCACCAGCGCACCGTTCAGGGTGATGATGCCTTCGGTCAGATCCAGTCGTTGCCCCAACAGTTCCAATCGGCCCCGTGTGAACGTGAATTGCCCCACGGGCTGGGGGTTGGCGGCTGTTCCACCCAGCCGCAGCGCCCCGCCGAACACGGCATCCAGTCCCCGGCCACGCACAAAAATCGGGGTGCGGGCCGTAATTGCAATATCCAAGGGCAGCGCAACGGGTGCACCATTTTCAGATGTTGCGGCCATCAGCCCCGCACGGTCGAGCGTGCGCAACACACGGGTCGGTGCACCCACATGGGTGATATCGGGGATAGGGGCCGCCGTGCTAAGGCTTGCATCGGGCACCTGCACATCGGTGTCTGACAATCCGATGGACCCTGATACCGCCAGCCGCCGTGCCGCCGTGCCCGACAGTTGAAGCTGTGCGTCAACCGTCGTTTGGGCAAAGTCTTCGAACCGGTAATCCAGCCCATCAATCGCAATTGCCAGATCTGTGGGGTAGGGGGCCGATAGCGTGATGGGGCCAGAGACCGTCACCGTCCCGGGGTTCGCCTGACCGGTGGCTTGAACCTGTGCGGTCCCGGCGGACAAACCGACAGTGGCGCGGATGCGATCCAGCGCAAAGCCCAGATCAGGGTCTGCAATGCGCATATCCGCCGTCTGGATCTGGCCTGTTACGCTGGACAGGGCCGCATCGCCAAAGATCGACAGATCATATTGCACCTGCCCGGTGATGGCCTGTGCGGGTAGAAACGGTTGGGCCAATGCCAAGGGCGCCGTGCCTTGCACGACAAGATCAAGCCCGGCAGGGGCCGCAAGCTGGCCCGACACACGCCCACCCAACCCGGTGGCGGATGCCACACGCGCATCAATCCGGTTCAATCCGATCAGCGTTGCCTGCGCTTCCACGCGGCCGGGGACCGCTGGAACAAGGGTCGCCAGATCACGCAGGTTGGCGGTCAATGACAGTGTCCCGTCCGGGGGGCCAATGGTGCCACTGGCCGTGGCAGACACTTGGCTGTTTGCAATCTCGGCCCCGCGCAGGGTGATCCCGTTCACGGTGCGCAGCGCGCGCACGGTCAGCGTTGTTGGGGGCGATATCAGCGCATCGGCGGCACCCAACCCGGCCGACAGGCCATTTGTTTGGGCGGTCAATGAAATGTCTGCTGTGCCTGCAGGGACGCTGGCCGTGGCGGTCACGGATGCGGTCGCTTGCCCGGCCAAGGGGCGCCCTGCAAGCCCTGCCAGAACCCGCAAATCGGGCGCCGACACATCAAGGTCGGCATCTAGGGCGATTTGCCCATCCACGGGTGTGACGGTCAGCGCGCCGGTTGCGCGCCCGGCTGCAAGCGTTGCGATCAGATCGGTCAGCCGTGCCACCCCGGTGTTCGACACGCTAAGGCGGGTGGAAATCTGGGGGCTTGGGCCGATGGCCTGTTGAACGCCTTGCCCGTCAATCCGGCTGCCTTGCCCCGTCAGCGTGATCTGCCCCTGAAAGGGCAGGGGGCCGGTGGGGTCAATGGGGCCTGCCCCTGTTACCGCAATGGCATCCGCGCGGGCCTGTGGGTGGGCAAAGTCGGTAATCTGCGCCTGAAAGGCCCAATCTGGCCCTGTGGCGCTGTCGTAAGACAAATCAAAGGCCGTTGGGCCAACGGTGACGTCACTGCCCGGCAGGGGGCCTGCAAAGCGGCCACTGGCTTGCAAGAAAGACGGCCACCCACCGGGGGGCACAACCGCCTGCCCTTCCAGCGCCAGATCGCCTGTTTCCAACCGAAAGGCATCCAGATCAAACGTGCCGCTGTTCTGTGCGGTGCCGCGGACATCCAGCACGGTTTCCGCGCCCAAGACGGATGCGGCTTGTGCCGTCAACAAAGGGCGCAAATCGCCAGACAGGAAGGCGTTGAACCTGCGCCCGTCGTCCTGTCCCAGCAGCCGAAGCTGGCCAGACAGGCGGTCTGTGCCATCTGTGGCCAAGGCGACATCAGCCGCAAAATCATCCAACGGTCCGGTGCCCTGAACCGTTAGCGCGACAGACGGAAGACCGGGCAACGACAGGGCCCGGGCTGCAATCCCGCCTGCGGGTTCGGTGGCGCTGATGTCGATGGTCAGCACTTCGTCATCCGGCGTGAAGCCCAAAACGATGGCGGCTGATCCGCGGGTTTGATCCAGCCGTTCTGCGTTCAGCGTGGCATCCAATTGCCCATCTTCCAGCAACAGGGCGGCCTGCACCGACAAAACGGCGGCTTCGCCCAGCACAGTGGGGCCCAGCGACACCTGATCGATTGAAACGTCATCAATCTGGATCACCAGGGGCAGGCGGGGAATGGAAAAGCCGCTGGCCTCTGCGTCTGGCAGATCTGCGGTGTCGCCGGACAGGGGCGCACGGGCGACGGTCAGGCTGGCTGCGGACAGGGTTTCCACGGACAGCCGCCTGTTCAACAGCGCCCGGCGATCCCAATCCAGCACGGCGTCAGTGATTGTCAGCCAAACGCCAGACCGGTCGGCGACCGTGATGGTTTCCACCGTCGCACGCGACGACAATGACCCAGACAATCCGGTGACGCGTACGATACGATCTTCGGTGCTAAGCTGGGATTCGATGGTGCGGGCCACCAGCCCATCCTGCGCGGTGGCAAAGGTTGGGATCAAAAGGATCCAAAGTGCAAAAACATACCGCATCAAAATGCCTGCCCAATTCCGATATACAGGGCAAAGTCACCCGCATCCCCACCGCGCACGGGCACGGCCAAATCCACCCGCAACGGCCCAAGGGGCGTTGTGTACCGCGCGCCGATGCCTGCGCCTGCGTGCCAATCGGCACCGGAAAGATCAGGGGTTTCAGACACGAAACCCGCATCTGCAAACCCGACGATGCCCAGCGTATCTGTGATGGATTGGCGTGCTTCGAACGACAGTGCAAGAAAGCCGCGCCCGCCTGTGATCGCGCCTGACGGTTCGGTCACGCCCAGTGATTTATAGGGCAGGCCGCGAACAGTGCCGCCGCCGCCCGATGTGAACAGCCATTCCGCCGGGGTGCCTGCGCGCCCGGCCGCCCAGATTTGCCCAATCTGTGCCCGCCCGGCCAACACCAAACCATCGTTCAGCGCGGTATAGGCCCGAAGATCAGCCGTGGCTTGCACCCCGGAATCCGCATCATCGCTGAGTTCCAGAAAAGGCCTGACAGACACGTCAGCGTAAAAGCCTGATGTGGGCGCAAGCGGATCATCGCGGCCATCATACACCCCTTGCAGGTTGGGGGCGAAATGCGCCAGATCCCGGGTGCCAAAGGCATCGGTCACCCTTGAAAACCGAAAATCTGCCCCGGCGCCAACCGTCAGCCGATCGTTGACCGTGCGATCCCGCAAAAAGCCGAATGCCACCAGACGGCTGTTGAATGTTGGTTCAAACCGGCGTGCCGCTTCGAATGTGAAGGTCAACGTATCATCGGGCCGCCGAAACCCCGGGATCGCCAACGACATATCCAGCAAAACATCGGGCCGGTCGGATTGCGCCAGCCCTTCGATGGCGAAATCAAAGCGAAACCGTTCCGCGCCGCCAAAGGCATTGCGATGCAGCCAAAACGCTTCAAGGCTAAGCCCATCCGAAGACGACAGTTCCGCGCCCCCGCCGATGCGGCGGGGCAGGGTATCTTCGACGGCAAGGATATAATCCAGCGTGCCATCTGCGTTTGGGGTATCGGCCTGTCGCAGGACCACGGAATTGAAGGCCCCGGTATCCAGCAATCTGTCGCGCACGGTTGAAACCGTATCTGGGTCAAACGGCTGGCCGGTCGGGAACGATGCAATGCGCTGCACCGCCGCCGGGCGGACGGCGCTGTCTGTTTCCAAAATCAACGATCCAAACGACAGGGCAGGGCCGGGGGCAATGGTCAGCTGGGCATCCAACCGGTTGGCCGCGTGGCGTGCGGTGATGGCCTGACCGGACACGCGCGCCTTGGCATGGGATGCCGCGATCCATGCATCCACACCGGCCTGCGCGGCATCGCGAATTGCGCCTGTGGATGCGGGGGCATTGGGGGCAAAGCTGTCTGGCAAAACTGCCCCGTCGGGCAGGGGGGTGACGCGGGCTGTGCCGAACCGAAACGGCGTGCCGGGCGTGACTTGGATAAGGATGGGCCTGACCCGTGATGGTCGGTCAAACGGCGAAATGGCTGCTGCTTCGTTTCCGTTCAGCGTGATGGAAACCGACGCGCCAAAATACCCCGCATCATAAAGTTCTGCCAGAATTCGGCGGTAATCGCCCCGGGCTGCGGTGATCACATCCGCAGTCGCCGCATCGGCGGGCAAATCCAGAACGCGGGGGGCGGCTGCCACATCGTCGGACAGTTCAGGGGGCAGGGGCGTTGTGAACGTGACATCGGCACCGACCATCCCCGGGGTGGCCCAGAAAAACGCCGCGACTGCGCCGGCCTGTGCGACACGGGACAGGGCGGTCAAAGACGAACGAAAGTGAAAATCCGTGCAAAATTTCATTGCGGCATCCTGATCCTGTGCAAGGTACGGCCAGCTGCGCCCCCTTAACCATGTCTGGTGTCGAAGGACCAGCGGGGCGACCCGCGCCGCCAGCCGACCGGCAAGCCCATGCTGTTTTGTGCAGCCCAGACCGCGACTTCGCCTAATATTTGTTCCCATGTCCATAATTCAACCGACGCGTCGCAACCCGCGGCACGAAGCCAGCCGGAACCATTCAAGTGCGCAGACGTTAACCACCAAGAGTTCGACACATGCGTGTTGACCAAAAGAAGGAGAAGTTTTCATGTTTGATCTTGCAGGACTAAGCGGTTTGATCATTTTGGCGCTGGATCTGTGGGCGCTGGTTTCCATCATCGGGTCCAATGCATCAACCGGTCGCAAAGTGCTGTGGAGCCTTTTGGTGATTGTGTTGCCGGTTCTTGGGTTCATCATCTGGCTGATTGCAGGCCCCCGGTCCGCCGCGACACGGGCCTAAAGCCATCACGCAAAAGCCTGCGTCCAGATTCGGACGCAGGCTTTTTTGTCTTAGATAAAGGGCCGCGGTGCCAGGGGTTCCGGAACATCCGCAGCCGCAACGATCAGTTTTTCCAAATCAGGAATATGCAGCACACCGTCGACCCACGTGGCAAGTTGGCGTTCGCGCAGTTTCGCAAGTGTTTTGTTGGTGTGCACAAGTGACAGGCCAAGTGCATCTGCGAAATCCTGTTGTTTGTAGGGCAGTGGCATTCGGTTTTTGTTCACAAGGCCAAGGCCCGCGCCCCGTTGATATACCTTTGACAACGCCCATGCCACCGCTTCGTAGGCGGTTCGCTGGCCCACGGTGGCAAGGGATGCGCCCAGAAAGTGTTCTTCTTCCGCCGCCAGCCACGTGATGTCAAAGGCGCGGTCGGGATGGTTCTGGAAGAAGTTGAACAATTCATTGCGATCAAACACGCAAAGCGTCATCGCGGTCGTCGCTTCGACCGAATGTTTCATTTCGTTCATCACCCCCGCCTGCAGGCCGATGAAATCACCGGGGAAGATGAAATTGATGACTTGCCGTTGGCCATTTGGAAGGGTCGTGTATCGCAGCCCCATGCCGCGCAATGCGGTATACAGCTGTGGCGCATTGGACCCTTCCATCAGGATGGGCGTTCCTGGATCGATCTGCAATTCGCCGGATTTGAATCGCTGTGTCACTTTTCGATCTTCGGTCGACACTGGGGTAAACAGTTCAGCTCGATGCAGCGGACATGCTTCGCACTGTGTGGCCATTTTCACCTCATGATCCCTTCGTTGCTATGTCACAGTTTAATGCGCGAAGGCTGCAAAGGTTCCATCAGGGGAGGGGTGAAGACAAAGGAAACACAATGATCCTGATCGTGGAACGAGACCCCTTTATCCGGCTTGATCTGGCCGAAACCGTTGCAGATTTTTGGGAGGATGTCCCGGTGATATCTGTCCCTGACATGCCGGATTTCGTGCAAATCGATACACCTGTTGCGGTTCTTTTGGACGCCAAACCGGAAGAGATTTCCGAATTTCCGCAAATGTCCGCCATGCAGGACAAAGGTGTGCAATTCATTCTGACAAACGCGAACGGGGATGAACCCCCAAGCGGTATGTCAAAAGTTGCAAGGCCGTTCACGGCTGAGACGTTGAAAGAAAAGTTGGCTGAAGTGTTCAACAAGGCATAGCCGACGTTTTCCGGCCAATTTCGGAACAATTGTGCAAGGCATTGGGTTTTGTCTGTGAAGAAAGCAGACAGGAGATTGCTATGACAGATGCACTGAAGGTCGTCCCAAAAACAGATTCAGTCGAAACAGGTGTTACCGATGTTGCGCCGATTGCAGAAGGGTTGGCGGATGTTTTGGCCGATACATATCGGCTGACATTCAAAACACATGCCTATCACTGGAACGTTGAAGGGCCGCTGTTTTATTCGATCCACAATCTGACCGAAGAACACTATGAAAATATGTTCGCAGCAGCCGATGAACTGGCAGAACGCATTCGTGCATTGGGCCAATTCGCCCCGATGAACTTTGCCGAAATCATGCAGAAGTCCGTGATCAAAGACAAAGACGCCCAACCATCAGCGGGCGAAATGTGCGAAGATTTGGCGGCAGATCATGAACGCATCGCACACAGGTTGCACGCGCTTGTCGAACTGACCGAAGGCAGACGCGATGTTGTCACCGAAGATC
Organism: Planktomarina sp.; assembly: GCA_020630595.1. Lineage (GTDB taxonomy): Bacteria > Pseudomonadota > Alphaproteobacteria > Rhodobacterales > Rhodobacteraceae > Planktomarina. Next base: position 9,106 of record JAHDBC010000019.1, on the reverse strand, counting down.
TGGCGACGGAACGGTCTGCGTTCCACGAACAGGCGGCATGGATGTTGCGTGCAATTGCAAAGGGTTAAGGCAAAACGGGCTGGCAAATTGCCAGCCCGACATCGTTTATGCCTTAAGCGTTTCGGTCGATTTGAAGAACATCGCCTGACTGATCGCCGATCGCACCTGTTCTTCTGAATAGGGTTTCGAAATCAGGAATGCAGGTTCGGGCCGTTCGCCGGTCAGCAAACGTTCCGGGAAAGCCGTGATAAAGATCACCGGACGATCACCATGGGTATCCAAAATTTCGCTGACCGCTTCGATGCCAGACGAATTGTCGGCCAATTGAATGTCGGCCAAGATCAAATCCGGCACATCGGCCTGCGCCAGTTTGGTCGCATCGTCATGGGTTCGTGCCACGCCCGTGACCCGGTGGCCCATATCGGCCACAAACATTTCCAGATCCATCGCAATGATCGCTTCGTCTTCGATGATCATCACAGACCCAGACACGGCGTCCTGCATTTCCTGCCGCGCCATGTCGATCAACTGCCGCGTTTCTTCTTCAGACTGTTCCATGATTTCGGCAACAGCGGCGACGCTGAAGTCTTCGATCGTGTTCAACAGCAATGCTTCGCGGGAATGGGGGGTCAATCGGCTTAGGTGCTTTTGCACCTTTGCGCGCAGCCCGTCCTTTTCCGCATCAATGGGCGCACCAGAACTGTTCCACAGTTTGTGGAATGTTTTGAACAGCCCGACGCGGACATTTGAAGCCTGTTGGATCGCGGTCCGGTCATGCAAGACCGCTTCCAGCGTTGCAGCGGCATAGGCATCGCCTGATCGCTGACTGCCAGTCAGTGCGCGGGCGTAACGGCGCAGGAACGGCAGTGCATCGCTGATCGCTGTGGTAAAATTGATAGTGTTCATGATCAATGACACCCTTTTTTTCGTAATTACGGGAACCAAACGTCGCATCTGTGCGTATAGTTCCACAATTCCGCAGAAAATTTCCGGTTCAGGAAGAAAGTAGTCCACTGATGGCAGATGAAAAGAACGGTTCAAACTACGATCAGCAGATCGATGAAAACCTGAAACGTGTGTATCAGGAAATCATTGAAGAACAGGTGCCTGATCGTTTTCAGGATCTTCTGAACCAATTGCGCGCACAGGACAATCAACGCAGCGGAACCGGCGCGGGAGAAGTTGAATGAGTTCCGCTTCCGACCCCCGGGACGAATTGGTGGATCATTTGCCGGCACTGCGCGCATTCGCGATGTCACTGACGCGCAATTCAGCGACTGCGGACGACATGGTTCAAGATACAATCGTCAAAGCCTGGACCAACATTGAAAAATTCCAGGCTGGAACAAACATGCGCGCGTGGTTGTTCACGATCCTGCGCAATACCTATTATTCCAACCGCCGCAAAGCGGTGCGCGAAGTTGCAGATGTGGATGGCGTGTTCACCCAAAGCCTATCCCAAAAGCCCGACCATGATGGTCGGTTGCACATGGCGGATTTTCGGACTGCATTTGTGACGCTGCCCGACGAACAGCGGGAGGCACTGATTCTGGTTGGGGCATCGGGCTTTGCGTACGAAGAAGCAGCGGAAATGTGCGGTGTGGCCGTTGGCACGATCAAAAGCCGTGTCAATCGCGGCAGAAAACGTCTGGTTGAACTGATGGAACTTGATGAAAACGACGTCTTCGAATTGACGGACAGCGCAACAATGGCCGTTGTGGCGGACCGCATCAACGGGACGGTCGGGTGAAGCAGATCCTGTCGCTTCCCAACGGACTGACAGCCCGTGTCGTGTTTTTTCTGACGCTTGCGCTGTTGCCGTTGGGCATCATCGGTGTGGTTCAAAATCAGCAACTTCTGGAACAGGTGCAAACGCGGTCAGAATTGTCCCTTTTGGCGATGACTGAACAGGCCGTGTCTGGCGAAAAGGAAGTCATCCTTGAAACCTTTGGCGCCGCACAGGCCATCGGGGGCTTGATTGATTTTCGGAATATGGACGTCGATCTTTGCCGTGACGCGGTAAACGCATATTTGGCAAAGAACCCGACGTTTGCGTTTGTTGGATTCACAGATGTCACTGGAATAAGCGCGTGTTCCACCGCCAACCGAACGCTTGATTTTTCATCCTTCCCCAATTTCGCGGCAAGCATTGAATCGCCCCGGCCCATGATGACGGTAAATTTGGATGCGCCGGGGTCGCGGCAAAGCGTCCTCATTGTTACTGAACCGCTTTTTGAAGGCGACACATTGATTGGGTTCGTGTCGATATCCCTGCCCGTGGGGGATGTTGGAAACAAGGATGACTTTCTTGGCAACGCAGAACCGGAATTGCTGATCACGTTCAATTCCGTTGGGGATCTTCTGTCATCAGAACAAACCCGCGAAGATGCCAACGAAAATTTGCCCAAAGACATTTTGCTGTCTGAATTGGTGCGGGAATCTGCGGAAACCTTTGTTTCCGAAAACCAGTTGGGCGAAGAGTTGATCTATACTGTTGTCCCCATCACACCCGGTGTCGTCTATGCGTTGGCCGCGTGGAACAGAAGCAAAATCGTTGCACAGGCCGCGCCGCAATATCTGAACATTGGACTGCCCATATTGATGTGGTTGGCAAGCCTGACGGTTGTTTGGTTTGTCGTAGATCGCTTTGTCATAGCAGGGGTTCGTAGCCTGCATGCGATGATGCAGCGGTTTGCTGACAATCGAAAGCTGCCGACGGTTCGCCCCCCTGTGACGGCCCCGGTTGAATTGCGCCAGCTGCACGAAGGGTTTTCGGTTTTGGCCGAATCCGTTTTGCGCGATGAGGCGGAATTGGAAAATCGGGTTCATGAAAAATCTGTGCTGCTGAAAGAAGTTCACCACCGGGTGAAAAACAATCTTCAGATCGTGTCGTCGATCATGAATATGCAAATTCGCAAGGCGCATATGGCCGAAACGAAACAAGCACTGCGTCAGGTTCAAGATCGGATCATGGGGTTGTCTGGCGTTCACCGCACACTTTATCAGGTTGAAAACCTGAACGAAGTTGATGCAGGCCGCTTGATCAAACAAATTGTCGACCAGACCCAAGCGATGGGCAATTCGACCCAAAAACCAACCCAGATCACCACCGATTTGGCACGCATTCGGTTGTTTCCGGATCAGGCGGTTCCATTGTCCATGCTGGTGGCGGAATGTTTGACGAACGCTGTGAAATACGGCGGTGGCCGTGATCCGCGGGTGCACATTACGCTTGAAATCTCGGAACCGGGGATTGCCCGTCTGGAAATCGAAAACACAAAGCCCCAAAAGGAACGTGCCCGGGATGAAAATTCAAGCGGGCTGGGTCAGCAGCTTATTCGTGCCTTTGGGCTTCAGCTGAATGCGACGACAGATATTCAGGAAACTGATGAAACTTATCGGGTCATCGCGTCGTTTAAGATCGAAGAATTCAGACAAGAACCGCTTGAATACTAGCCCATGTCGCATATCGAAAGCGCAACACCCTGCACGGTCCTGATGACTGCAGCAGAAGCGTACCCTGCGTTTGAACGCGCGGTGTTGCATGCGCACACTGAAATTGTCGCCGGCTTTAGGGTCTTTGATTTCACCACAAAACTGCGCAGCAAAGACGCCCGTCAGATCGGTTCAGACTGGTTCGATCTTTTGGCCCATGTGCTAAACAGGGGCGTCAAAATCAAAATCATCCTGTCTGATTTCGACCCCGTTGTCGGCGCAGACATGCACCGTTTGTGCTGGATGTCGATGCGGCAGGCCATGGCCCTGCAAGAGGTGATCAAGACCCCGCATAACCTGTCTGTGGACTGTCACCGCCATCCCGCACGCATCGGCAGGCTGAATGCAGCGTTGCTGTGGCCGCTGTCGCGCAAAAGGATCGTGGATGTTGTCGCGGGTTTTGGCGCGTCCGAAACCACGTCACACCGGACGTTTTCAGAAGTGTATCCGGGCCTTGCGCCCTTTGTGACGAAAGCCGCGACTGGCGAAGCAAAGGTCCGCCTTTGGCCGCCTGTGCCGTTGCACCCAGTGACGCACCACCAAAAAATCGCAGTGATTGACCGCCGCCACGTTTATATGGGCGGGCTGGATCAGAACGACCGGCGCTACGATACGTTGACCCACGATCAGGAAAGCCGCGAAACGTGGCACGATGTTCAAATTCTGCTGGATGACCCAGAACTTGCCACTGTTGCGCAGGATCATTTGCAGTCTTTCCGATCTGTGACGGAGGCACGGAAACCGCCATCGCAGCGAAGAACTGCGTTTTTGCGCACGCTGTCGGCGAAACATGATCGTGATTTGCTTTCCATGTCGCCGGACCTGCGTGTTCAGGAAATTTTTGATGCGCACTGTGATGCCGCAAAGACCGCAGAAAATCTGATCTATTTGGAAACGCAGTTTTTTCGGGATCCTGCATTCGCGCGCGTTCTGGCGCGGGCAGGGCGGTCGAACCCGGCCCTGAACCTGATCCTTGTTTTGCCTGCAGCGCCCGAAGACATTGCGTTCCAAAACAGTGCCGGACTTGATGCCCGCTACGGAGAGTTTCTGCAAAACAAATGCCTGTCGGTTCTGCAACGCGCGTTCGGTGACAGGCTTTGTCTGGCCAGCCCCGTGCAACAAAGGCATGCAGACGAAACGGGGCGCCAGACAGCGTCATCATCGCCGATCATTTATGTTCATTCCAAAGTGTCGGTTTTCGATGGGGCACAAGCGATAATCGGGTCTGCGAATTTGAACGGTCGCAGTTTTCGGTGGGACAGCGAAGCGGCGTTTCACCTGCGCGACAGAACGACCGTGCGGCACCTGTTGAACCGATGCTATGCGCATTGGTGGCCCGATGAAAATGTGGATGCGATGCTGAATGCAGACCACCCCGCACAGATATGGCGTCGCCTGATTTTGGCGAATGCTGCCCGGCCCCCCACGCGCCGATCAGGGTTTCTTGTGCCTTATCCCAAGGCGCGCGCAAAACGATTTGGGGTTCGCCTGCCTTTTGTCCCGGCAGAGATGGTGTGATCAAGGAACCCTTTGCCGTCTTGTTCGTTTGTCAGTGAGTTTTTCTTAACCCTTTCCACCAGGCAGGAGATCAGGATTCATGGACAGCCAATCCCTCCAACCTGTGACCGATATCGTGGAAACACTGGAAGACGCTGTCGTTGAAAACAATGAACCACAAACGCCCGGTTCAACAACCATCGGTGAAATTCTTGAAGATTACAGCCGCGCATCCTTTGCCGCAGCGCTATTGGCTGTTGGGTTGTTGCTGTTTTCACCGCTAAGCGGGATTCCATTGTTCAGTTCTATCTGTGGCTTGATGATCAGTCTTATCGCGCTGCAAGGGGTGTTGGGGCGCAAACACATATGGCTGCCCAATTACCTTAAGAATTTCCAATTGCAGGGCCAAACTGTCGAACAGGCTTTGGCACGCATTCACAAGGTTGCGGCGTGGATTGACCGGCGAACACGTCCGCGTTTTTGCTGGCTGGTGACAGACACCGCTGCCCGCGCTTATTTCGGTTTGCTGTGTTGCGTGGGTTTGTTCGTTCCACTTTTGGAATTTGTGCCATTTTCGTCTACGATCATCGGGCTGGGCACCGCTATGATCGCGACCGGCATCCTGGTCCGCGATGGGCTTTTTGCGCTGGTTGGCATTTGTCTTATCCCGGTGGCCTTTTCCTTGCCTTTGGGCGCGGTTGCGTTGGCCACGACGCTTTAGGCAAATCGGTTCCGCACCCAGAAACGCAAACGGCCCCGCGCCGTGATGCATGGGGCCGTTTGCAGTCTTCTTTATCTGTTGTCTGACCTGCCATTTTCGTCGCGTTGTCTTCGACGGTGCCGATAAGACTTTGACTTGTTGTTTTTTGTATCTTCGTCTGACGTCCAGCGCGTTGACTGAGCCATGATCAAAGCCGCGACCAAAACGACGGCTGCCAGTCCGGTAAGAAACAGTTCAGTCGTCATGCTTGGCTCCTTTCACGTGCTCAACGCAAAAGCCAAATCCCTGTTCCATGTTGAATCGTCGCAGGCACAAAACTGCGGCCTTTGGGAACAAACACCCCACCAACATCATTGAGTTGTACCAGAATAGGGGAGCATTTGAATGGCACGGGGACGCGAGGCAGACATTCCCACGGAAATCCCGGCAAAGGGTTGGAAAGACATCGCGTTGCGATTGAAAGATCGCATTGCCGAAGACCAGGTTGGTTTGATCGCAGCGGGTGTGGCGTTCTACGGCTTTCTAGCGTTGTTCCCGGCGATTGCGGCATTGATGGCGATTTCCGGCGTGTTCATTGATCCGACAGACGTCGCTGCGCAAATCGAAAGCGTTGCAGGCCTGATCCCACAGGATATCGTTGACATCATCCTTGACCAAATCACTGCCGTGACAGGGGCGGACTCCAACGGGCTCAGCTGGGCTGCGGCATTCGGCTTGGCGCTGGCATTCTATTCCGCATCCAACGGTGTCGGCAGTTTGATTGGCGGATTGAACGTCGCCTACGCAGAGACCGAAACCCGCGGGTTCATCGCGCTGAAGTTGCGGACCTTTGCTTTGACCCTTTTCATGATCATCGGCATGATCGTGGGCCTGATCACGGTGCTGGCCTTGCCGTCCGCTTTGTTGTGGATCGATCTTGGGCCTTTGGCTGAACCCGTCATTCTGGTTCTGTCTTTCGCGCTTTTGGCGTGCCTGACCATTTCGGGTCTTGCTGTCGTGTACCGGTTTGGACCGGCGCGTGATGCCCCGGAATGGGTCTGGGCCAGCCCCGGCAGCATCTTGGCGTGTTTGTTGTGGATGATCGGATCTGCTGGCTTTGCGTTTTATGTCAGCAACTTTGGGTCCTACAATGAAACATTCGGGGCATTGGGCGGTGTTGTCGTGCTTTTGACATGGCTTTGGCTGTCGGCTTTCATCGTATTGATCGGCGCTGAATTAAACGCAGAGATGGAGGCCCAAACCCGCCGTGACACCACACAAGGCCGGGACCTGCCCATGGGACACCGCGATGCGCAAAAGGCGGACACCTTGGGAAAAGTGCCTGCCTAAGCCAAATATCTTTGGAACCTTCGCCGGGGCGTTGCGTTTGTTAACTGATTGAAAACAAACGGAAGGAACGTCAAAATGGCGACTGCAAAAGCACCAACCGATTACAAAAATGGCAAGGCAAAGGCCACCACTGCCGAAAGCATAAAGGCAACCGCGAAAGACGCAGGCGATAGCCTGAAATCAGCTTTGGACGATGGTCGCGCGCAGGTCAAAGCACATGCGGACGAATTGGCCGATGTGGCCAAAGGGTTCGAACAGGAACTGTCCAAATATGCAGACGACGCAAAAACATTCGTTCGCCAAAATCCGGCGACATCTGTGGCGATTGCAGCGGGCGTTGGTCTGTTGCTGGGCGCATTGATCAACGGGCGTCGCAGCTAAGGGCCGTTGGGATCTGACCCAATCCGTTCAATTTTTCCAAGAAACAGGAGGATCGGTTATGCAAGACAAAACCAATCTGACAAGTGCCGCACACATCAAAGCGGCTGAAGTGCGTGATGATGCCTTCGAAGCCGTGCGGGCGGATGCCAAAGCACGAGCGGCCCACGCGCGTGATCAAGCGGCCGAAGAAATCGAACATTTTGCTGACGCTGCGGATGCTGCAGCGGGGCAATTGCCTTACGGAAGCGTACAGGCACAGGCAGCCGAACAGGTCGCCGCGCAGATTGAAGGGTTCGCACAAAAGCTGCGCACTGCTGATATTTCCGCAGTTGGCCGTGATGTTGCCAGTTTTGCGCGCGAAAACCCTGTCGTGTTTTTGGGTGCGGCGGCATTGGCGGGCTTTGCAGCGACCCGATTTCTAAAGGCGCGCGGCCCGAAAGAAATCCCTGCAACGCTTACAGACGATCCGTGGGGCACACAGGCAGGGGGGCCATACCATGGAACATCCTGATCCACGGCAAGCGCCCAGTCTTTTGACGGGTGCGCTGAAGCATTTCGTTAACCTGATGCAAAAGGAACTGCACCTTGCCAAGGCAGAACTTTCGCAGAACATGTCGCGTGCTGTGACGGGTATCGTGTTTTTTGGCATTGCCGCTTTGCTGGCGCTGACGGCATTGAATGTCTTGGCGGGTGCATTGGTGGCGTTTGTCGCAACCCTTGGCTTCACTGCGGGCCAGTCTGCACTGATGGTTGGGGGCGTCATCCTTTTGGTGGCAGCAGTTCTGGTGTTTGCTGGCAAATCGCGCTTGTCCGCGGATGCGCTGGAACCCACCAGAACAATGGCAAATCTGAAGCAGGACATCAAAACCGTGAAGGAGGCAACAAATGCCTGATTTGAAATCCATGCAACATGACGTCGACGCAGAACGTGCACAGCTGGCCAATTCGTTGGATACGCTTGCTGCCGCAGTTCATCCCGACACGGTCAAAACCCATGCCGCTGATCTCTTTGACCGATACGGGTCAGACATTGGCCGTCAGGCATGGTCAGCCGCATCATCGAACCCAGCGGCCTTCGCTTTGGTCGGTGCTGGGATTGGCCTGCTTTTGACTGGTGCGGGGGCGCGTAAGGCACCCACCGTGTCCAACAACGCATCCCTTGATCCCGAACAAGCATTGATCGGGTTTGATGAACGTGTTCGGGCCGCGGACGCCGAAATGCAGCAGCAGTCCGATGCGGTTGCAAACCAACAACCCCGCGCCGCGTGGCTGCGCACAAAGATCGAAGATGGGCTGGAAAGTCTTTCGCCGGCTGCCCGCACACGGGTGCGTGCCGCACGCGAAGCGGCGATTTCCGCACAGGAAAAGGTCGAACAACAAGCTGCGGCAGTCGCAGCAAAATCGAAGACCGCCATGGTCCAAAAGCCCCTTGCGGTTGGGGCCGTGGCCGCGGGCCTGGGGGCGTTGGTCGCCGCTGTTTTGCCAGCAACACGCAAAGAAGATGCCCTGATGGGCGCACATCGCGATGCCATGATGGCCGCTGCGAAATCCGCCTTGAATGATGAAATGGACAAGGCACACATCGCCTTGCGCTCCAAACTGGGCGTGGACGCAGAACAACCCGAAGCCCGTTCATGAACACAGCCGCTGCCCCTTGCGAACGCCGCAGGGGGCAGCCGGCAC
>JAHDBC010000055.1 GCA_020630595.1 Planktomarina sp. | reverse complement strand
CCTTGGGATGCGACGTAATCTTTCACGGCCTGCACTTCGGCGTCTGTGTCGGTGACGAAATGGTTGATCGCAACCACAACAGGCACGCCAAATGACTTCAGGTTTTCGATATGACGGCCCAGGTTCGGACAGCCGTTTTGAACCGCTTCGACATTTTCCGCACCCAGATCGGCTTTGGCGACACCACCGTTCATCTTCATCGCGCGCACCGTGGCCACACAAACGACCACAGATGGGGCCAGACCGGCCTTGCGACATTTGATGTTCAGGAATTTTTCCGCGCCAAGATCGGCACCAAATCCTGCTTCGGTTACAACGTAATCTGCCAGTTTCAGCGCAGTCGTCGTTGCAATGACAGAGTTACAGCCGTGCGCGATGTTGGCGAACGGACCGCCGTGTACAAACGCAGGGTTGTTTTCCAGTGTTTGCACCAAGTTCGGCTGCATTGCGTCTTTCAACAGGACCGTCATCGCGCCATCGGCCTTGATGTCACGGCAGAACACAGGGCTGCGGTCGCGGCGGTACGCAACGATCATATCGCCCAACCGTTTTTGCAGGTCGGTCAGGTTCTTTGCCAAACACAAGATCGCCATGACTTCGGACGCCACAGTGATGTCGAACCCATCTTCGCGGGCAAAACCATTCGATACACCGCCCAAAGATGATGTGATCTTGCGCAGCGACCGGTCGTTCATATCCACAACACGGCGCCATTGAATGCGGCGCGTGTCGATTTCAGCTTCGTTGCCCCAATAGATGTGGTTGTCGATCATGGCGGACAAAAGGCTGTGCGCGGATGTGATCGCGTGGAAGTCACCTGTAAAGTGCAGGTTCATTTCTTCCATCGGCACGACTTGGGCATAGCCACCACCGGCTGCGCCGCCCTTCATACCAAAGTTTGGCCCCAGCGACGCTTCGCGGATACAAACCATTGCGTTCTTGCCAATCTTGTTCAGGCCATCGCCCAAACCGACCGTTGTTGTGGTTTTGCCTTCCCCGGCTGGGGTTGGGTTGATCGCGGTCACAAGGATCAGTTTGCCGTCTTCGCGGCTTTGCACTTCGTTGATGAAGTTCTGGCTGACTTTTGCCTTGTCATGGCCGTAAGGCAGCAGGTGTTCGCCCGGAATGCCCAGCTTGTCGCCAATTTCCTGAATGGGCTTTTTGTTTGCTTCGCGGGCAATCTCGATATCTGATTTATAGGACATGTGCGCGTTCTCCCCGGGCCAAAGTCATCTGTATATTTGCGCATACAGAGCAGAATCCCGACACAGAAGATGGAATCCGACCTCTACGCGCCCCGTTGCGGCCAAGATGACTTGGCGATGTCGATGATCGGAAACCTATGCTTCTGATGCTGCCGCATTTGACTGTATAGAGTTTTCATAAAACCAAAGCAGGGCGCATTTTTACCTTACAGTTACCTTTCTGCGCCTCTGATTTCGCCACAGTCGGGCGGCAAAACCAACGCATGACAAAGAACGTATCAAAACTTCAAATCGCACTTCACGTGCTGGCCCTGCCGCTTGGTTTTATTGTGGTGAACCTCGCCACCTAAATCCCGAGTGCGCCGGGCTGCCAGGCCCTTTGGCTTGGCACATGTAAACGCAGTTGATCGCCCACGGCCAATGGCCCTGGGCGTTCCACCCACGCGGTCACCCCGCGCCGCCCCTTTGCCACATCCTTGAATTTGATCCCGTACCCAGGACGATCACGTTCTATGGTTTTGCCCACCTGATGGCAGGGAAAATTCTGCATATCGACGATAAGCGTGGTTCCATGGTCCGCCTGCAACCGGCTGGATGGGGGAATATGCGAAAAGTCCGGCAAGCCCCGGACAACGATATTTGCGCCCAACCATTCCGGCGCGCAGGCATCCAGTTTCAATGCTTGGGCGATATCATCCAGATCTTCTGCGCTGACCAATGTCAGTTGCCGGACATTTGCGATTTCGGTGCCTTTTGCATGCTGTTGCAGGACCCGGCTGTCGGATGCGCGGGTGCGCCCGGAATGCGCGCCGCCCGGAACCCCATCCCAAGATACATCCAGTGTCTGGCTGACCAGATCGGTTTCGATTTCCAAGCCGCGTCGTTGGGTTACTGCACCCAGCCAGATGATTTCACATGCGTGTTCCGTTTTGATCAAAGCAGGCAAATTCGAATCCTTGTTTTGCCTTTAGTTGATCCGCTGTGGCTGTACGGTGCAATCCGATTTCTGTGATATCTGCGGCCTGTGATCAATGGGGCCCCATAAACACGCAAAAGGGGAAGGCTGCGCCCTCCCCTTTTGAAGTTCATGTGCGGCGAACCGCGTCGTCTGGTTACGCGGGTTCCGGATCCATGCCGCCATCATCGATGGCTTTCGGCTTGGTTTTCGGAATGGCGGTCAACGATGGGGCATTGCCCGCAGGCGGGGTATCAGATCCATCGTCATCGTCTTTGCCAAGGGGTTGGCCCGCCATAACCTTTTTGATTTCATCACCGGTCAAGGTTTCATATTCCAACAGACCCTGCGCCAAGCGTTCAAATTCTTCATTCTTTTCGATCAGAATTTGGCGCGCCCGTTCGTAGCCTTCCTGAATAAAGGATTTAACCTCTTCTTCGATGGCTTCTTTGGTCGATGCGGAAACAGAGAATCCGGCCGTATTCCCCGAATACCCTTCGGCTGCTTCAGCATAGTCGATATTGCCGACCTTATCGGACATCCCCCAGCGCATCACCATGGCCCGCGCCAAGGCAGAGGCCTGCATGATGTCGCCCGATGGTCCGTTCGAAACCTGATCTTCGCCATACTTGATGATTTCGGCCGCTTTGCCTGCCATCGTCATCGCAAGACGCTGGTGGCATTCGTCTTTGAACATGTTCAGACGGTCCATTTCAGGCAAGCTCATCACCATGCCCAGCGCACCACCCCGGGGAATGATGGTCGCTTTGTACACGGGATCACATTTGGGCAATGTGATGCCAACAACCGCGTGGCCCGCTTCGTGATACGCGGTCATTTCCTTTTGTTCCTTGGTCATAACCATGGACCGGCGTTCTGCACCCATCATGACCTTGTCTTTGGCCATTTCGAAATCTTCCATGGTGATGAAGCGCCGACCGATACGGGCCGCCATAAGCGCAGCTTCGTTCACAAGGTTCGCAAGATCCGCGCCAGAAAATCCCGGCGTCCCCCGCGCGATAATCCGCAGATCCACATCGGGGCCCAGCGGGCTTTTGCGGGCATGGACGCCCAGAATTTTTTCGCGGCCCTTGATGTCAGGATTGCCAACCGTCACCTGACGGTCAAACCGGCCCGGGCGCAGCAGCGCCGGGTCCAGAACATCTTTGCGGTTGGTCGCGGCGACGATGATGATGCCTTCGTTGGCTTCAAACCCGTCCATTTCCACCAGCAACTGGTTCAATGTCTGTTCACGTTCGTCGTTGCCACCACCGTAGCCTGCACCACGGGCGCGGCCCACGGCATCGATTTCGTCGATGAACAGGATACAAGGCGCATTCTTTTTGGCCTGTTCGAACATGTCGCGCACACGCGATGCACCCACACCCACAAACATTTCCACAAAGTCAGACCCGGAGATGGTGAAAAACGGTACACCTGCCTCGCCCGCGATGGCGCGTGCCAAAAGCGTTTTACCGGTGCCCGGAGGTCCCTCCAAAAGCGCGCCTTTTGGAATCTTGCCGCCCAGGCGGCTGTATTTCTGCGGGTTCTTCAGGAATTCAACAATTTCTTCCAATTCTTCCTTGGCTTCATCGATCCCGGCGACATCGTCGAACGTAACGCGGCCCTGCTTTTCAGTCAGCATCTTGGCCTTCGATTTGCCAAAGCCCATGGCACCGCCTTTGCCGCCGCCTTGCATGCGGTTCATGAAATAGATCCAGACGCCCACCAACAACAGGACCGGCAACAGCGACACCAGAATGGACGTGAAACCGGATGATTCCTGTGGGCGCGCCGCGACCGTCACATCATTGGCCACCAACAGGTCTGTCACCCGCGCATCCCCTGGAACGATGGTCGTATAGCTTTGCCCGTTGGCCGTGTACTGAACCGTTTCGCCATCCAGCGTCGCTTCTTGTACTGTGCCCGCTTCGACAGCGTTCACAAAATCGGAATAGCGTACCGTGCTGGACGGTCCATTGTTTTCAGTACCAGAGAACATGCCAAACAGCGCCATCAGCAGAACTGCCAACACCACCCAGAATGCGAGATTGCGTAAATTGCCCAAGGGGAAGCTCCTGAAAAGAGTGACGCACAGCTGCTTGCTGCGGTTTGTGCTTAAAATAGATACGAATGACCGAACTTCAACGGCTGAATCGCCCCATCCAGTCCGGCGGCTTGCAAGTCATTGCTGAATCAGGCCCAAAACCCGCATGGGGTGCGGCGATAAGCGTGTCATGTTTCCAAACCGATGGCGCCGACAGCAATGTCACCCGCGGCAATCCCACGGCACGCCAATCGGGCAATTGCCGCACACCATCTTCGCCCAATGCGCGCAGATGCTGACCGGGCTGCACCTGTGCAAACGCCCATCGCCCATCCCAATCTGGCCCATCCGAAGGCACCGTGCCTTGGGGTTCGCGCGTCATCCGCAGGGTCTGGTCCGTCCCCGACCAGATAATCCCATGCAGCGTTTGCGGCTTTCTGGCTGTCAGCGCCTTTATAAGAGACGCATATCGGGGCGGGTAATCGCTGTTGCCCATCCATTTTGCCAATCCCGCCATCATCCGCATGCGAACGTCTTTGGGGGCTTGTTCAAATTTTAGCCGATCCACCAAAACATCAGGCCCATCAAAACGAACGGCGTTGTGATACAATGCGGTGACCTGTTCAACGACGGCGATATGCGCATCGCGCAAATGGCGCGATGCTTCGGCAATCCTGTCTGCGGTCAACCCGATGTCTTCCAATTGGGGAAGTATATTTCGGATTTTGGTGCGCAAGAATGTTGGGTCCGAATTTGTCGGATCATCAATCCAATCAATCCCCTTGTCCGACAGGTACGTCTGTAAATCAGCCCGGCTGACTGCCAACAACGGCCGGATGAAATCCACTGTGCCGCGCCTTGTCCGCACGGGCATGGATGCAAGCCCTGCCAATCCGCTGCCCCGGGACAACCGCATCAGAAATGTTTCGGCCACATCGTCTTTGGTATGCCCCAATGCGACATGGCCCAGATTCAAATCCTGTGCCCACTGCACCAGCGCATCGTACCTTGCCGCGCGTGCGCGCGCCAACAGATTTGAACCATTGTGCAGATGTTCCAGCGTCACCGTGTGGTGCGGAATAGCCAGTTGGCTACAGTGGTCTGCAACCAGCGCCGCTTCGGCCTGTGCTTCGGGGCGCAAACCGTGGTCAACGGTCACACAATAAAGCGTTGCGTGGGGAAATTGGATTTTGGTCTGATGCAACAGCGCAAGGCTGTCGCTGCCACCGGAAACCGCCAACCCAAGCGGCCTGTCGGGCGACCAATGCCCCGCATCAACAATTGGCTGCCACGTCAATAAACTCACAGGCACCCCAGCGCATCAGCCTGATCATTTGCGGATCCAGCAACATCGCTGTCAGGCAGCGCAGCAATCAAATCACCCAACAAAGCGCAGGCCTGTTGGCTGTGACCAAGATCGGCCAGTGCGGTTGCAATTCCAAACAGCGCGTCCGGCGCCGATGCAGTGTCAGGGTTCATCACAAACGCATCCAGATAGGCGCGGGCGGCACCTTCGGGGTCTTGCTTTTCGGCGAGTGCGGCACCCTTGAAAATCAACGCATCGGCCAAAAGACGTGAATCGGGATATTGCGCAGCAAACGCATCGACAGCCATAACCACTGCATCGATTTTGCCATCAACCAGATCAATCCGAATGCCATCCAACGCCGCCACCTGTTCAGGGCTCAACGCTGGATCGGGGACAGGGTCGATGTCGTCTTCTTCGAACAAATCCACGTCATCCAAATCAGGATTGCGGATCATATTGGCCGACGTGCAATTGGCATCCAGATCACAAATCCGGGCTTCAAGGGCGCGCATTTCTGCGCGGCCCTGTTCATTGATCTGGCGGATGCGAAAGTCCAACCGTTCCGTGATGCCGGTCAGTCGCCGAAGTTCCTGTTCCATGCTGTTGACGCGGTCCAGGATACTGCCTGCAAAGGCCGGATTGTCAGATCGCGACACTTCCAGTTCAAGGGTCAGGCTTTCAAGATCACGCAGAAACCGGTCGATGTCGCGTTGTACATCGGCCAACGTTTCTGCGCGCGGGGCGCTGGCCAGCAGCGCGCACATCAAGAAAACCCAGACACGCATGCGTTAACTGATCCCGCCTGCCAGAACCGTCACGGCACGCCTGTTCTTGGTATAACAGATTTCCGTGGAACAGATTTCAATCGGGCGTTCCTTTCCGAACGACACGGTACGCAGACGTGACGGACCGATCCCTTTTGACAGCAGGTATGTTTGAACCGCCTGTGCGCGGCGCGCCCCCAGCGCAAGGTTGTATTCGCGTGTCCCCTGTTCATCGGCATGGCCTTCAATGGTGACCTGATACGATGGGTTCGACAACAACCATGCGGCTTGCCCGTCCAAGACGGCGCGGCCGTTGGCGTTCAATGTGTGCTGGTCCACATCAAATAGAACACGGTCGCCCACGGTCTGGCTGAAGTATTGCGGTGAATTCGGCGCAAGCGCGGTCGTTGTAACAGCTGCACCGGGCTGAATGCCTGTTTGCGCTGTGCCAAGGGGGGACAGGCTTGAATTTTCAAGGCTGGTGTCGGGCTTGCTGCAGGCTGCCAGAATGGCAAGCGATGCAACTGTCAGAAAGGGTCGTAACATTTGGCGTCTCCTTTTTCGTGAGGCCAGAAAACTATGGCTGCAGCGGCCCCCACGATGGGTCCGACGCGGGCGAGGACAACCCCACCGGTTTGAGATTGCGCCCAGTGATATCCACCGAATAAAGCGCTGGCGCACCGCTGGGGCCTTGGGTTTCGCGGGTGAACATGATCACACGCCCATTGGGCGACCATGTTGGGCTTTCGTCCAGAAATGATGCCGACAGCAGGCGTTCTTCGCTACCGTCAATACGCATCACGCCAATTCCGAACCGCCCCTTGGTCTGTTTGGTAAAGGCAATCAAATCGCCACGCGGCGACCAGACAGGCGACCCATACCGCCCTTCCCCAAAAGAAATCCGTTGGGGTTCACCGCCATTGACGGGCATGATGTACAATTGTTGGGTGCCGCTGCGGTCACTTTCAAACACGATACGGGATCCATCCGGCGAAAAGCTGGGCGCCGTTTCAATAGATGGTCCCGACGTCAGCCGGGCGGATCGTGCTGTCGCCACATCCATCAGGAAAATATCCGTATTCCCACCCTGTTCAAACGAATAGACGATCCGCGATGCATCAGGCGAAAACCGCGGTGAAAATGCCATGCCACCTGCCGGCGTGGGCAAGTTGCGTCGCGATACACTGCCCACATCAATCACGTAAATCTGCGGCATCCCAGTTTCGAAACTGGTGTACAAAACACGCGACCCGTCTTTTGAAAACCGCGGGGCCAAAACGATATCGTCGCTGCCCGTCAAGAACCGCACATTTGCACCGTCATAGTCCATGATGGCGATGCGTTTTTGCCGGTTGTCCTTTGGTCCGCGTTCAGAAACGAACACAACGCGGCTGTCAAAATACGGGCCTTCGCCGGTGATCCGGCTGTAGACCTGATCGGCAACTTTGTGCGCCATTCTACGAACGGCATCAGGCCGTCCCACCAGCTGCAACCCGGTGCCCAGTTCTGCGCCTGCGAAAATGTCGAAGACCCGAAATTTCACGACCAGTTGATCGCCTTGGATGGCGACCGCACCTGTGATCAGGGCCTGCGTGTTCAGGGCGCGCCAGTCCGGAAATCTGACAGCTTCTTCAAAGGTGCTGCGTTGCGCGATGAAATTTGAAGCAGGAATTTCCCGGAACAATCCGCTGCCTGTCAGGTCCGCCGCAACAACCTGCGCCAGTTCCCGCGCCGCGCCCGCTGCATCGGGCGTTTCGGCTTCAAAAACCGGAATCGCAAAGGCAAGCGGTTCAATCACACCTTCGGTGATTTCCAACCGCAAGGGGCCAGATTGCGCCAAGGCGGCACCCCCTGAAAATGAACAGCCCAAAACACAGGCCAGGATCATCAAAACACGCATCACTTGATCCTCATCTTTTCTGGATTGAAATCCAGTCGCATATATCGCCAGACATCATAGATGTTTTCGGGCAATTCGTACCCGTTTTGCCCACATTCCAAGATCGCGCGCTTGGCCGCTTCGAAGGCGCGCGATGCGCTTTCACGATTGCCACCCTGGTATCCATAAAACCGGATCGATTCCGGAATGGGTCGCCCGTCGCGGCGGAATTCGACGTCGACCACAACCGTGGTGTCCAAGGCTTCGGTCGACAGGCTTCCGGCGTTCCAGCATAATCCAATCGCAAGGTTCAGCCCCTGCGCTTCTGCAACAGACAGGGTTTGCGCACGGGCAGCCGATGCTGCCGCCGCTGCAGCAGCAGCGCGGCGTTCTTCGGCGGCAGCTTCTTCTAACGCTTGTTGTAGCGCGGCCGTCACCGGATCGACCGCAGGTTCGGCCGGTGTTTCTTCCACAGCGGGTTCTTGTGGGAAATCGCGCGGACGCACTTGGGGGCGCAGCGCAGATGCAACGGCCAACGGGCTGGCTTCTGCTTCGGTCACGATTTCGGTTGTGGCTTCTTCGGGCGCCTGTGCCGGTTCTGTTTCAACGGGATCAGACACAGGTTCTTCCGCCGGGACGGTCGCGTCACGGGTGATTTCTCCGATATCCACATCCGGCGGCGGTGGTGCCACGGCCTGTGGCGCAACACGGTCAGACGGGCGGGGTTCCGGGCGGATGCTGACATCGGTTGGATTGCTGGGTGTGACTTCCACCGGTGGGGCTGTCGGAACGGTTGGCGCAACAAGCGATGCTGAATCCGGTCGCACCAATTGCGTGGGCCGGGCCGTCGGCAGAACATCCCGGTCGGGCGGATCTGTTTCGGATACATCGCCCTGTGTGGGTGGTGGATCGGTTTCAGACTGGATTGTGGGGGCTTCGAACGTCAGTTCTGGGGGATCGGTTTCACCCACAATCCCCACATCGGGGGGCGTGTTGTTCATCATGATGTCAAACACATCTGCGGAAATCACGGACACTTCGGTCGCCTGAACCATTGGTTCGGGATCATCCAGATGAAAGGGTTCCCCGACCAAAACCCAGCCGATCAACCCCGCGTGCCCAAGAACAGAAATGTAGGTTCCAACCGACATGGGCCGTTAGCCCCCGTCCTGATCCAACGCCGGATCACCCAGTTCCGTCACCAATCCAATGTTCGCAAATCCGGCCTGGTTCATAGCGCCCATCACCTGCATCACAGCATCATAGGGAATGGCCCCATCCGCGCGCAAAAAGACCCGGTCGTCCGCGCGTTCTTCTGCGATGCCACGCAAGCGGGTCAGGAAATCTTCCTGGCTGACTTCGGTGGTTTGGATCATCAACTGGCCTTCTGCCGTCATCGTCACGGTCAAGGGCTCTTCTGCTTCGGATGGAATGGCACTGGCCTGCGTTTTGGGCAGTTCGACAGGGATGCCAACGGTCATCAGCGGTGCTGCCACCATGAACACCACCAACAATACCAACATCACATCCACAAAAGGTGTAACGTTGATATCCGACATCGGAACAGACCTGCGGCGTTGCCTGCGTCGGCTGCGATGATCGTTTTTGGCCAGATGCGCGCCCATGGATCAGCCTTCCAACTGGCGCGACAGAATGGTTGCGAATTCATCAGCAAACGCTTCTTGGCCTGCGATGATCCGGTCGCTGTCCGACGCCAGCTTGTTATAGAAAACAACCGCAGGGATAGCGGCCAAAAGACCCAGACCGGTGGCAAGCAATGCCTCTGCAATGCCGGGGGCCACGACGGCAAGGCTGGTGCTTTGCGCTTCTGCAATTTCGATGAAGGCGTTCATGATCCCCCAAACGGTCCCGAACAGACCGATAAAGGGGGCAACGGAACCGATGGACGCAAGAACGGACAACCCGCCCTGAATGCGATCCGCTTCTTTGGCGATGGCCACATCCATGGACCGTTCAATCCGTGACTGGGCGCCGGGAATCAAAGCCCCGTTTTGCTTGTGGGACCGCCGCCATTCGCCGATACCAGCGCAAAACACACGTTCCGACGCCCCTTTGGGCTTGGTTCCGATTTGATCGTACAATTCATCCAGCGGTTCACCGGACCAGAATACCGTGTCGAACTTTCGCGCGCGCCGCTTTTCCACACGATACGCCAGCAATTTGTTGACAATGATCGCCCACGACCAAACCGACGTCACCAGCAACATAATCATCACGATTTTGACTGTCAGCGTTGCCCGCAAGAATAGGGCCCAGATGGAAAAATCCAGTGCTGCTTCCATGATCTGCCTCTTATCATCCCCGGTTGTTAGGGGTGTTTTGCGGCATTGTAGCCGAAATTGCTAGGGAAAGCACGGGTCGGCGCGGGATTGTTTCGATCAGTTCACCATTCGGCGAAGTTCTGCCGGAAGGCGAACGGGTTGTCCTGCCTCGCCGATGGCGACAATGGTGACGGTTGCGCTGAACAAATGCATGTCGTCGCGCCAGACATCCTGTTGCAAGATCCAGCGTGCGGGGGTTGCGCCCTGCACGGTCGTTCGCACCTCGAGCTGATCGCCCAACCGTGCGGGGGCCAGATAATCCGCTTCGACCCGGCGCACAGCGAACACAGTGCCTTCTTCCTTCATGGACAACTGATCGACGCCCATTTCGGCAACCCATGTGGACCGCGCGCGTTCGATGAATTTCAGGTAGTTGGCATAATAGACGATGCCACCCATGTCGGTGTCTTCATAGTAAACGGTGACGGGAAATC
>JAHDBC010000054.1 GCA_020630595.1 Planktomarina sp. | reverse complement strand
GGCTTCTCATCAATCGCCCAGAACCCGGTCAGGGTGTCCAGCTTATCGGCCAAGGCTACCGCCACAGACACAGGTTCTGTCGGCACATCGTCAGATGGGCCAAGGGGTGAATAATGGTCCTGACACGCAGCGGCCACGGATGCGTCCATCCCAGCGGCGTCCGCATAATACCGCCCCATCAGGCCCTGAAGTTCTGGGAATTCATAGACCATTTCAGACGAAAGATCGGCCTTCGCCACCCGCGCGGCTTTTTCAGCCAAATCCGCATCCGCACCCACAACCGGGGCCAGTTCACGGGCAAGGGCTGCAATCCGGTCAATGCGTTCCGCCTGCGATCCCAGTTTGTTGTGGAAGGTCACATTGGCAAGGGCATCGGTCCATTCCCCCATGCCCGCCTTTGCCACGCGCAAATCGTTTTCCCAGAAAAACTTCGCATCCGCCAAACGGGCAGACAGCACTTTCTGATTGCCCGCCAAAATCGTTGCGCCATCGTCTGCAGTTTCGCGGTTGGCGACCGTCACGAACTTCACGATTTTCCCGGACTTATCCGCCACGGAAAAGAACTTTTGATGTTCTTTCATGGATGTCTTCAACACCTCTGGCGGAAGTTCCAGAAATTCATCATCAATCGCGCCCATCAGCACCACGGGGTGTTCAACCAGGCCCGCAACCTCTGCCAACAGGCCCTTGTCTTCAACAACCGCAAGCCCTTGGGCGAATGCTGTATTCGTGGCGTCCTGCCAGATCGCTTCGGCCCGTTCATCGGACCGCAGCATCACATGGGCGCGTTTCAGTTTGGTTTCGTAATCGTCAAACGACGTGACCGCAAACCGACCGGGCGCCATGAAACGGTGGCCTTCGGTGGTGTTCGATGCTGTGAACTGATCAACGGTCACAGGCACAACCCGTGCCCCTTCTTCATCGGTCAGAATGCACAGGATGGATTGCAAAGGCCGCACCCAGCGCAACGATCCCGCGCCCCACCGCATGGATTTTGGCCATGGGAAATTGCGGACGGTGGATTCCAACACCTCTGCGATGATGTCTTCTGCCATGCGGCCCGGCTTGGTGATTTTGGCGAAATAAACCTCGTCCTTTTTGACCTGCCGGACTTCCAGATCATCGCGGGTGACCCCTGCCCCGCGCAGGAACCCTTCGATCGCTTTGTCCGGCGCACCGACCTTTGGGCCCTTGCGTTCTTCGGTCACGGTCGGGCTTTCGGCCAACAGATCTTCGACCGTCAGCGCCAAACGGCGGGGTGTGGCAAAGGATGCGGCCGACGCATAGGTCAGACCCGCGTCCACCATGCCATCCGTCATCAGGCGTTTGAAATCATCCGCCGCCTTGCCCTGCATGCCTGCGGGAATTTCTTCGGAAAAGAGTTCAATCAAAAGATCCGGCATATCAGTCCCTTTCCGGGCAATCGTCAGAGGCGGGAGAGCCATCGTAAAGCTTATCCCCGCAGTCGTTTATTTGGTGCCAAATGTAGCCACGCCCGTCGGGGTAAATCGCGACCACACGGTCAATGCCGTATTCCAGATTGCGTGTGCCGGTAAAGGCGGTGGCGTTTCCGGCGGATAAATCCGCGCCAATCTGCGCCGCATCAAAACAATCGAACCAGCCCGGTGCATTGCGGGGTTCGGCACGGTCGAACACTTCATAGGTTTCCGTCAACATTGCATCCGACATGGGCGTGGTGAAACAGGCGCGGAACCGGATCGGGCTGGACCCGGCATCGATGGCCTGAATGTCGTTGGCGATGATCGGTTCTGGGTCGCCGCCGTTCACTGTCAGGCGCACCTCGTCCATGTCGACCGCGCCGTAGTAATGGTAGACTTGGGTGTAATAGACGCCAATGGCGAAGGCGGCGGTGATGACCAGCATGCCGATCCCTACGATTTTTCCGTTCATGACTTAGCCTCTAAACGCGAAGGGTCGCGGCCGACCCTGGGTGGGCGAAAAGCACCTTCCCGGGGGGAGGGTCGGGCGCGGCCCGTTATTCCAACGGGCAGAATTTCTCTGCTTAGTATGACATTGCCCCCGCCGCTTCAGTCTGCACGAACGCATCGGCGCATTGTTTGGCCAAGGCCCGCACACGCCCGATATAGGCCTGCCGTTCTGTCACCGAAATCACGCCCCGCGCATCCAACAGGTTAAAGATGTGGCTGGCTTTGATACATTGATCATAGGCAGGATGCGCCATGATGATCCGCTTGCCGGTTTTGGGGTCTTCATGGGGTTGGGACAGGATCGCCTCACACTCCGCCTCGGCCTCTTCAAAATGTTTAAGAAGGACTTCGGTGTTGGCCGTGTCAAAGTTGAAGCGGGCGTATTCTTCTTCGGTCTGTTTGAACACATCGCCGTATGTCAGTGCGATCGGTGCATCCGGGTCATTGAACGGCATGTCCATCACGTGATCAACACCCAGCACATACATCGCCAGCCGTTCCAAACCATAGGTCAATTCGCCAGATACAGGATGGCAGTCATGGCCGCCGACCTGTTGGAAATAGGTGAATTGCGACACTTCCATCCCATCGCACCAGACTTCCCAACCCAAACCCCAAGCGCCCAGCGTCGGGGATTCCCAGTCATCTTCCACAAACCGAATATCGTGCAGCGCCATATCGATGCCGATGGCCCGAAGCGATCCCAGATACAAATCCTGCAGATCGGGCGGCGATGGTTTGATCAACACTTGGTATTGATAATAATGCTGCAGTCGGTTCGGGTTTTCACCATACCGCCCATCGGTCGGACGCCGCGACGGCTGCACATAAGCCGCCGCCCATGATTTGCCACCCAGCGACCGCAGGGTCGTGGCCGGATGGAATGTTCCCGCGCCGACTTCCATGTCGTAGGGCTGCATCACCGCGCAGCCCTTTGCAGCCCAGTAATTTTGCAAACGCAGGATAATTTCTTGGAACGAACGCGGTGGCGCGATGGTATCTGACACGGGGGCAAACCCTTATGATCTGGCGGATTTCGTTGCTTCTTTAGTGCGCGCCCCCACAAGGGTCAATCAAAGCTGCCCGTGTTCCGACAGACCATTTCGAAAATCGCCAAGCTTTCGCTTGATTTGCGTGTCACAGATCAGAATAACAGTCCTACCTGTGGGAGGGTGACATCACATGTTCCGAATGATCTGTGTCCTGTTGACGCTGACCTTTGCTTCAACTGCCACGGCGCAGCGTGCGCCGCAGGGTTTATTCTGGGTACAGGTCCGTGCCGTGCCAACGGCCACACAGGCGTTGGATGTTGCGCGGCAGCTGGACAATCAATTTGAAAATGTCGTCGGGTTCGAAATTGGTGGCGGCTGGCACGCGCTGGCGTTGGGACCCTATGACCGCCCAACAGCCGACCGCGAACGGCTTCGCTTGCTGAACAGCCAATTGGTGCCAAGCGACAGTTTTGTGGCGAACGGAACGTCTTATCGCAATCAATATTGGCCGCCTGACCTGACGCTTCCCATTCCCAATATCGCCTATGTCCCACCGGCGTCGCGCATCCCGGCCACCCCCGCGCGGGCAGCAACGCAGGCCCCACAAGCCCTAGAAGTGGTGCCAGTATCACCTGCATCTGATGAAACACTGGCACAGGCCCGCGCCAGTGAAGCACTGCTGTCACGCGACGACAAAAAGCTGCTGCAGCAGGCGCTGACATGGGCTGGCGTGTACGGATCTGCCATCGACGGGCTGTATGGCCGTGGCACCCGATCAGCAATGCGATTGTGGCAAGACCAACAGGGGCTGGAACCGACGGGCGTGTTGACGACCGCCCAACGTGCCGCCCTGCTTGCGGCTTACAATTCGGTGTTCGATGGGCTGGGTCTGGAACAGACCGCGCACGCCGACGCTGGCATATCCATCGAAGTGCCCATGAATATGGTGAACGCGCCAACGATTGATGCCCCCTTCATCCAATATACTGCGAAAGACGGTTCAGGCATCAGCCTGATATTGATCAGTCAGGAAGGCGACCGCAATCGCATGCGCGCCCTGTACGAGGTGATGCAGACCTTGAAAATCCTGCCAGAAGACGGGGACCGCAGCGTCAACAATCGCGGGTTTCAGATCACGGGCATCGACGCCACGCGCCACAGCGAAGCCTTTGTCCAATTGCAAGGCACGATGATCAAGGGCGCGATGCTGGTGTGGCCCGCCGGGGATGATGACCGCCGTCGCCGGGTCCGCGACCGCATCTTTGCCAGCTTTGCAACAACGGCGGGTGCACTGCCCGATGCCTATTTTCTGGAAACGGGTGAAACACCGCCCGATGCGCTTGCGGGGCTGGATATTCGCAAACCGATTTTCACACGCACAGGAACCATGTTGGACAATCGCGGGCATATATTGACCGCCGCCGCAGGACTGGGCGAATGTGGGCGGGTGGATCTGTTGGATGGCACCACCCTGACACCCATCGACGCAATCGGATCGGTTGCCCTGTACCGATCCAGAACCGCCGTTGCGCCTGTGACCGCACCTGTATTTCAGACCGCACCGCCACGATTGCCGCAAAATATCGTTGTGGGTGGCTTTAGCTATGGCGGATTGCTGGGCAGCCCCACGATCACGACGGGGCGCATCGAAGACAGCAAGGATCTGGACGGAAACACAACGATTTCCCGGCTGAACGTCGCGTCGCTGGACGGGGATATCGGTGCACCGGTGATGGACCGTGGCGGCGCAATCATGGCCATCCTGCTGCCCCAACCCGAAGGGCGGGGCCGCACCCTGCCACCGGACACGCAATTTGCGCAGCAATGGCAAACCATTGCACCCCTGCTGGACCGGCACGGCATCAGACCACAAACAACAGATGTTTCAGCCGACATGCATCCCGAAGACCTGACTGCCGTCGTCGAAGATTTTACCGTCACAGTCCGTTGCTGGGATTAAGGTGCCGGGTCAAATGCCGGGGTCATCAGGATAACCGTCGGCCCTTGCCGATCAAAGGCTGCCTTCAGGGTTGATTGCAATTCCGAACGGTTTTTGGGTTCCGCCGCCCCTGCCCCATAGGCCCGCGCCAAGGCCAGAAAATCTGGGTTATGCGCGACCACTGCATTGGGCGCGATTTGTGCGCGCACCATGGATGCTTCGATTTCACCCAACTTCCCATTATCCCACAGAATAATGGGAAGGGGCTGACCCAGTTCAACAGCCGTCCCCAGTTCCTGAACCGTGTACTGGAACCCGTAGTCACCAATAATCGCGACCGTGGGCAAACCCTTGCGCGCCTGTGTGGCACCAATGGCCGCAGGAACCGCATAGCCCAGCGTTCCAAATCCCGTCGGATGATGCCAATGGCCGGCCGCAGGCATGTCCCAAACCTCTTTCGCGGTGTAGGCAAATTGGGTCATGTCCGAAAAGATCATGGTCTGATCAGGAAGAAGGGATTTCAGGCAAGCCGCAATCGCGGTGATCCCCGGGCGTTCCTGATCAACGTCGGCCCGCCACTGGTCACGCTGCGCCCGGATGGCAGCCGTATCCCACTTTGCCGCCACGGGTTTGTCCAATGACATCACAAGCCCGGCAATGACTTCGGCAGCATCTGCCTGTACGCCAATGCAAGGGCCAACCGTATTGGCAAGAACTTCGGGATCAATGTCGACACGTACGTGCAGACAGCTGTGCCCCAATTCCGTACGCCACAAATCGCCTTCGGCCAATTCAGACCCAAAGGTCACAACCAGATCAGCCTGCGCAAAGACATCTGCGCTGGATGGACGGGCCAGATTGGACCCGAAAAACGCCGGATGATCCGGCGGAACCAAACCCCGCCCGGCATAGGTCACAAATGCGGCAGCCCCCGTACCGTCCATCAGCGCGGGGATGTCCGATGCGGCTGCAACCGCCCCCCCACCAAAGATGAACAGCGGGCGTTCTGCCTGTGTAATATGGGCCTGCAGGGTTTGCAGATCTGTCACATGTGCAACAGGATACGCCCCGATTTGCACCGAAACGGGCGATGCAGCAGGTGCCTGTGCTTCTAACGCCGCGATGGGAACCGTGATATGTTTGGACCGCGGGCGTTTGGTTTGAAATTCCCCCATCGCCCGGTCAATCAGCGCATATGCGGCCTGCGGCGTGCGCGCGGTTTCAGACCAATCACAGACCGTTGCGGCAGCCCCTTCCTGATCCAACATTTGATGCAATTGCCCCCGCCGGGAAGCGGTTTCATCCAGACAGGACGAAACGCACAGCACAGGCACGCTGTCAGAATAAGCCTGCCCCAGCGGCGTCATCACATTGCACACCCCCGGACCGGTGATCACATAACACACCCCCGGCTTGCCCGAAGCCCGGGCATAGCCATCGGCCATGAACCCAGCCCCTTGTTCATGGCGGGCCAGAACATGGGTGATCCCTGCATCTTCGATACCGCGATACATTTCCTGATTGTGCACACCCGGAATCCCGAAAATGACCGTTACACCGTGATTGAACAGATGATGGGAAATTTGCGCACCAAGGGGTTTCGTTTCAGTCATCAACTTCTCCAGAACGCGATGGTGAACAGCGTGAACACCGCCAGAATTTCCAAGCGACCCAACAACATCCCAAATGACAGAAGCCATTTGGCCATATCATTCAACCCACCAAAATTCCCCGCAGGGCCTATTTCATCCCCCAGACCCGGACCAATGTTGGCCAATGCCGCTGTGGCCCCGGACAGGGATGTCACCAGATCCAGCCCAGTCAACGACAGGGCGATGGTCAATCCACCGACGCTGACAATGAAAATCACGAAAAACGACAGAACCGAATTCATGACATCGGGCGCAACCATGCGGCCCGCATAGCGCATGGGGAATATCCCGTTAGGGCTGTAAATTTGCCGAATTTGCTGGCGCGCCGCCACGAACAAAAGCTGATAGCGAAACACCTTGACCGAACAGGACGTCGATCCGGCGCAGCCCCCGATCAAACCCGCAAAGAACACCACCACCAAAGCAACAGCGCCCCATTGACCGTAATCCGTGCTGGCATAGCCCGTTCCCGTCACGATCGAGGTCACGTTGAACATTGTTTGTCGAAACGCAACTTCCCAACCGGGTGTTTGCGTGGTTTGCAGCCAAAGCGCCAGACCCGCTGTCAGGGCGGCAATGATGATCAAAAACCAATGGATCTGCTGGTCTGAAAACAACGGTCGCGCCTGCCCATTCAAAAGCTGTACAAAACGCACAAACGGCAGTGCCGCCAACATCATAAAGACAATGGCCGCATATTGCACGCCGGGACCAAAAGCCCCGAACGACGCATCATAGGCGGCGAACCCCCCAGTGGACAGGGTCGTCATTGCATGCACCAATGCATCAAAACTGCGCATCCCGGCTGCGATGTAGACGATCGTGCACAAGAGCGTCAGCCCCACATAAATCCATGATACACGCGCCGCAATTTCAGTGGCCCGGGGCAGAATTTTCCCAAACGTATCGAACCCTTCGGATCGGAAGATCTGCATGCCGCCCACCCGCAGTTCGGGCAAAAACACCATCGCCACAACAATAATCCCGACGCCGCCCAACCATTGCAAAATGGCACGCCAAACGATCAGGCCTTCGGGCAGATCATCCAGCCCCGAAAACACTGTCGATCCAGTGGTGGTCAGGCCCGACATGGCTTCGAAATAGGCGTCCGTAAAGCTCGCTTCGGTGGCCCCAAGAAGAAACGGGATTGCACCAAAAAGCGGAAGGGCCGCCCAGACGCTGGTTGTCAGCAGAAAGGTTTGTTGAATCGTCAGGCCCTGCTGCGCCGCATTGTCCGTTGCAAGGGCCAGCGCCACACCAATCAGGATCGTCAGGCCGGCGGCTTCCAGAAAGATGGGCCAATGTCCATTTCCGAAATAAACATCGACTGCAAATGGGGCCAGCATTGTCACCCCAAGCGAGGCGACAAGGATCCCGATGACATGGAAAACTGGCCGAACATCCATCATGGGATGACGGTTGGCCCCGCAGGCCAGACCCGTCAAGCCAAATCTGACCTAGCCCACGTGGATCAGGCTAGCGAACAGATGCGGATCAAGGCTTGCATGGGCAAAGGTGGGCCCTTGGGTCAGCACGCTGATCGCATCGTGGCTGTGCAGGCTTTCCTGATGGCTGGCCACAACGCGGAAATCCCCGATACGGGCATCCGCCTGCAAGGCTTCGCAAAACAGGCGGGCCGCATCTTCGACAAAGATCGGGTTTGCGGCATTTAATTCAGCAAACGCCTGTTCATCTTCGCGTTTCACCATCACCTGCGTTTCCGTGACAACCGCCGAACGGCACAAATCGATCAAATCCTCAAACGCCATCGCCGGTGCCGCCGGGTCCAGCACAACGGACACCCGCGCAACGGACCGCTGCGAATGTGGTGTCGCCAGTTGACCGCGCGTTTCGCGGGCATGTTCCGACAGTTCAAGCGAACAGGGACACGTGGACGAATACACATAATCCAGATGTAGGATGCGTGTGCGCACGCCGTCTGTTTCAACCAGTTCCAACGCAATGTCGTAGTACTGATACCCCTTCAACCCCGACCGCAGACTATCGACCAGCAACGGCAGGCGGATGCGCAACTGAATGCGGGCGTCAAACGATTCCAGATCGGTCTTGTAACTGTCCAAAACCGCATCAACGACATCAAAGCCAAAACCTTGATCCGCGTGGTCATAAAAGCTGCGCATGATGCGCGACATGTTGATGCCCTTTTTATCCGCTTCCAATGAAACGGATCCGGTCACGCTTGTTTCCAACGTGATCGGGGCGCCATCGCGCTGCGCATAAGACAACGGCAATCGGAAATTGGAAATCCCCACGTGCTGAATGCGTTCGTTCGCCCCCCGGATCAGGGAAGATGGCCCATTCTGCAAATCGGGCAAAGACGCCTTGTAGTCAGCATCGACGCGGAAATCGTCGGGGTATTGGCGCGACAAAACGGGATAATCAGTGTCCGTTCCGCCGGGCAGGATGCGCGCGACGGATGGATCAAGGTTGGACACTTCGACGGCTGTCGCCTGCCCCGCCCAACGGCGCAACAAGGCCAGCGCCGCTTCTGCTTCTTCGCGGGTCGGGTCCTGGTTCAGGTCAGTGGAATGAAAGTTCACGGCAATTTCCCCCTTCGCTTGGGTGCGGGCCTTCCCCGATAACTTGGGGTGCGGATCAAACGATTTCAAGTTCTATACAATTTACGCAAAGGGTTTTGATTTGGATCAAACTTTAAGCGACCTGTTCACCAATTGGATACGACATTTCAAAGCGCGTCAGCGTGATACCGTCACGAATCACATCGTCTGGCCGATCCACCTGCCATCCGTGCCGTGCAAAAAAGGACCGTGCCAAAAGGCTTGCCTTGGTGGAAAGCTGACCGATTCCCGCGCACAGGGCCGCATTCAGGACCATCGCATACAGGGCATCGGCCACCCCGGCCCCCTGCACATCGGGGGTGACATAGGCCATGTGAACCTCCCCATCAGACCGCAGCGCCATGAACCCGCAGATCGCGCCCCGTTCGGCAACAAACGTTGCGGTGCCCTCCAACAGCCCCGCCATTTCCGCGGCGGTCGGTTCTTCTGACAGCCAACTGTTGCGCTGTTCGGCGGTATATCTGCGGTCGGTGCCATTTTGGACCGCATCAAAAAAGACACCTGCACAGGCCGCCGCATCGGCGGGCTGATAAGGCCGCACAATTATGCCCGGCATCAGGCGTTCAATGCGTGCGTGAAATCCGCGATCAAATCTTCTGGATCTTCCAATCCCACAGACACGCGGATCAATCCGGCTGAAATGCCCAGCAGATCTTTCTGATCCTGCGGCAGACGTTCGTGGGTTGTGGTCGCCGGATGGGTAACGATTGTTTTGGCATCCCCCAAATTGTTGGAAATCCGTGCGATCTGAAGGGCATTCAGCGTTTTGAAGGCACGGTCTTTGTCGCCCACATCGATTGCGATCATCGTGCCGCCGGCACCCAGTTGCCGCTGCACCAATTCCGCCTGCGGATGGTCCGCGCGGCCGGGGTAAATCACCCGTTGCAAATCACTGCGATCGGCCAACGCATCCGCCAGCGCCGCTGCCGTGGCCGTTTGTGCCCGCACACGCAGATCCAAGGTTTCCAGTCCCTTTAACAACATCCACGCATTAAATGGCGACAGCGCCCCGCCTGTATGTTTCATGTAGGGTTCGACCGTTCCGCGAATGAAATCCTGCGTGCCAAGGATCACCCCGCCAAGCCCACGCCCCTGCCCGTCGATGTGTTTGGTGGCGGAATAGATCACCACATCTGCCCCCTGTTCCACTGCACGTGAATAGGTTGGCGTGGAAAACACGTTGTCGACCAACACCGTCGCACCCACAGCATGCGCCAGCGCTGCGACGGCGGCGATATCGATCACCTCTAGCGTGGGGTTGGATATGCTTTCAAAAAACACGGCTTTCGTGTCGGGCCGGATGGCGGCTTTCCATGCGGCCAAATCCGTTCCATCCACAAATGTCACATCAACGCCAAAGCGTGCCAGTACGTTTTCCAATACGTACAAACACGACCCGAACAACGCGCGTGCAGCGACAACATGGTCGCCCGATTGCAACATGGATGTCAGTGCGCCGCTTACCGCTGCCATGCCGCTGGCTGTGGCGAATGCATCTTCGGTGCCTTCAAGGGATGCCATGCGGTCTTCGAACATGGCGGTGGTTGGATTGCCGTAACGGGCATAGATGAATTCATCTGGGCCGGTTCCGCCTTGAAACCGCGCCTCTGCCGCTTCTGCAGAGGGGTAATCAAACCCTTGGGTTAGAAAAATTGCTTCGCTCAGCTCGCCGAATTGGCTGCGGCGAACGCCTGCGTGGATGCCTTTGGTCCGTTTGGAATATGTCATCATGCCCTCCGATTGGCACAAAAAAAGCCCCACCGGTGAAAGGTGAGGCCGAACCCCAAACCCTTTTAGCGGAATTGTTTTAAGTGGCCCGCAATCCGGTAACAAATCGCCACTAACAGCTGTCTATGCCGCACAGCAGCAAAGCGCAAGCGGGTACACAACACAAACTGTCAAACTATCTTTGCCGCATGTCCGACGATCCAATCTGCCCATTGTGTGACCGCCCGATCCCAAAAACGGCAAAGCAAAGCCTGCATCACCTGATCCCAAAGTTGCGCGGGGGAAAGGGTGGACCAACCGTACTGCTGCACCACATTTGC
>JAHDBC010000018.1 GCA_020630595.1 Planktomarina sp. | reverse complement strand
GGCCGAGTGGTCGAAGGCGCTCCCCTGCTAAGGGAGTAGGCGGGAAACTGTCTCGAGGGTTCGAATCCCTTCGTCTCCGCCACAATCACAACACGCATTGTATTTCCGTGTTTGAATCGACGGCAGCAACTGCAGACGCGCGTCTGTTGCGGGTTGGGTCGGTCAGACCAACCCGCCGTATATGCCTGATTTTCGCACCCGTCAGATACCGTTTAGTGGCACTTTCAGCGTTGGGTTTCCGTCTGAATCACAGGGGATTTCCCCTGCCCGCATGTTCACTTGCAAAGACGGAATGATCAGTTTTGGCACAGCCAATTGGGCGTCGCGTTCTTTGCGAAATTCGATGAATTCTTCGCGGGTTTTGCCTTCGCCGACATGGATGTTTGCCGCCTTTTGTGCGCCGACTGTGGTTTCCCACGCAATGTCGCGCCCGCCTGGTCCGTAGTCATGGCAAATGAAAAGGCGCATGTCTTCAGGCAAGGCCAACACGCGCTGAATGCTGTCATACAGCTGCCCCGCATCGCCCCCTGGGAAATCTGCGCGGGCTGATCCACCATCGGGCATGAACAATGTGTCGCCCGCAAAAGCCGCATCCCCGATGACGTGCACCATGCAGGCCGGCGTATGACCCGGGGTGGCCATGGCGCAGGCCGTCATCGTTCCGATGGTGTAACAATCCCCATCTTCAAACAGGGCGTCAAATTGTGAACCATCGCGCTGAAATTCCGTGCCTTCGTTGAACACTTTGCCAAAAACTTTCTGAACTTCCGTGATCCGGGCGCCAACCCCAACCTTGCCGCCCAGCTTTTGCTGGATATAGGGTGCGGCAGACAGATGGTCTGCGTGAACATGGGTTTCGATGATCCATTCCAACGTCAGGCCGCGATCTTGCACCGATTTGATCAACGCATCCGCACTGTCATGCGTGATCCGGCCAGCCGCATAGTCCATGTCCAGCACGCTGTCGATGATGGCGCAGGACGTCGAATTGGGGTCTTTCACAATGTATGAAATCGTGTTGCTGGCAGGGTCAAAAAACCCGTCAACCTCTGGCGACACGTCCATGTTCAGATGGGTTATCTCTTTGTTTTCCATTTGTTTTTCACTCCAACACACCACCAGCTTTGGTCCATGCGCCAACGCCGCCGGTCATGTTCAGAACTGGGGAAAGGCCCATGTTCATGGCGACCTGCGCGGCAAGGGCGGATCGGCCGCCGGATGCACAATAGAAGATGTATGTTTTGTCCTGATTAAATTCCACTTTGTGGGCGGGGCTTTCCGGATCGATGTGAAATTCCATCATCCCGCGCGATGACGCCACCGCCCCGGGGATCGTGCCGGTGCGCGCCTGTTCGGTTCCGTCGCGCAAATCGACAAACACATGATCCGAAGATCCCAACAGGGCGATCGCCTCTTCCACGCTGATGGCGGGCACATCTGCCAAGGCCTGCGCCACAAGCGACTTTGCGGATGTGGTGATATTTTGCGACATAAGGCGGTTCCTTCTTCAGATTTTCAAATCAAGCCGTGGCTTCCAGAACGGACGAAACAATTCGATCTTGGGGCACCGGTTCATCACCACCTGCAATCCGGCGGCTTCGGCCAGTGCGGCGGCCTTGTCATCATAGACGCCGATCTGACCCCACAGAACCTTTGCCCCGATGGCGATGGCCTGTTCGGCAATCCCGAACAGTTCTTCCTTGGGCCGAAACACATCAACCATATCAATGGGTTTATCGATGTCCTGCAAAGACTGATAAACCCGTAACCCCCTGATTTCCTTAAGGTTTGGATTAGGGTTCACAGGCAGAATATCATAACCAATTTCGCTAAGCTGGCGCAGCACACCATAGCTGAATTTGGTCTTATCCGCACTGGCCCCGACCATGGCAATGGTTTTGACGGACTTCAAAATCCCGGCAATATAGGCTGGGTCGTAATCATAGATGTGATCAATATCTGCGTCTGGCATGGTCAGTCTTTCGGCGCGGCGATATCCGCCTTGAGTTCATGGGGTTTCAGGGGATCCAGAAACGGATTGCGGTACAGCCTGTCATGGCTTTCGACACCGATATCCAACGCAATATCAGACGTGGGGCGTGCGACGCATAGTATCACATAGCCATCGTTGATCTGGCGGTTGTTCAGTGCGACCTGACGGCGCTGGTCTACGGTGCCTGCGGTCAGCTTTGCGGCGCATGTGATACAGCCGCCGTATTTGCACCCATAGGGCAAATCAACGCCTTGGTCGCGCAAACTTTCCAGCAAAGGGCGGCGTGCATCGACGGTGAACACGGCCCCGGAACGGTTCGACAACGTGACCTGAAACTGCGTCATAGGCCCCCCAAACACCGGTGCACCCTGCGTACACCCCCTGTACACCCCCTGTACAGACAGTCTGCGCATGCGCCCCGGCGCGGGACATCGCGCAGAACAGCCATCACAGCCAGATATCCGATGTGCAATCCCCGCCGGGATACCGCGCTTCGTGGCAGCGGGACGGACCATTCGGTTCCTTGCCAAAATCGACAATGAAATCTGGGTTGATCGACATACCACCGTTCACGGGGTCGCAATCAATTTGCACCATCACACCCCCCTTGGTGCGGATATCAGGGTAGAATTGGTTGTCCCATGTGGAAAACAGGCTGGTCGTCACATAAAGGCGCGTCCCATCCAGCGACAGTTGGAACATCTGCGGTCCACCGGCCACATCAACCCCGTTCACGGTGGGGGCCTTACCCAGCAAACCGCCCATGAACACCTGCCCGGTCAGCACCGGATTGTGGGGATCGGAAATATCGTATTGCCGCATATCCCCGTGCAGCCAGTTGTTCAGGTACAGGTATTTGTCATCCATCGAAATCAGGATTGCCGACATCACCCCCGGCAGCGGTATCGGCCAATCGGGGTGCATTTCGTTTTCCACATCGATGATCTTTTCCCACTGCCAATCACCCGCGTCGTTTTTCCACCAGTGGATCACATTGGTGGACAGCGCCGCGCCGCAGAACCCATGGGTGCTGTCAGGATCGTGGTGAAATTTCACCTCTAGGGGCAACAGACCGTCTTCGCCCAGATAAAAACTTTCAACCGGTTCGCGTTTTTCAAAATCCCAAAAGTGCAGCTCGCGCCCGTACTTCAGGTGGCCCACTTCTTCCAGATCGAACCCCGGCATGAACGTGTTTGGCGCGGCCCATTCAGAACTGACCATCACGTTGTGGCGCGGCTGGTACCAGAAATCATAGCCGAACTTGATATCGCCCATGGAATTTTCCCAACGGCCCTGAATTTCGAAATCCTTGTTCAGGTGCAGGTAGCCGCCCGGCGCTTCGCCTTTGGCATCGCCCAGCATCGAAATGATGATTTCTGATCCCAGACAATGCACA
Organism: Planktomarina sp.; assembly: GCA_020630595.1. Classification (GTDB taxonomy): domain Bacteria; phylum Pseudomonadota; class Alphaproteobacteria; order Rhodobacterales; family Rhodobacteraceae; genus Planktomarina. Next base: position 50,870 of record JAHDBC010000018.1, on the reverse strand, counting down.
GTGTGCGGCCCGCTTAGATCTGTTTTGGCTTTGATTTCGGCCCCATCAATCACCTTGTGCAGGCGTGGCGCGCGCGGGTCCGTGGCGGTATCGACCACGTGAATGTTGTTGGACCGCACACCGGGCAACAGCAGATATTTGCGCGCCATGGACCCATCATCGAAACACGATGAACAGGCATTCCAGCCCATGTGGTGCAATTCATCACCAATTCCCGGCATTTCCAGGCGGTGAATGACCTGCGAATATGTCGGGCTGTCCGGGTCCACGTCGACCGTTGCCAGATAATCAGGTTTTTGGATGCCGGTGCCGGTGTAGATCGCAATGGTATACAACAGCTTTTCACGCGGCGCTTGGATGGCGGCCGCTGGACTTGCGTACCCTGGCCCACAACATTCTGACATTTCCCCCCCCGGGCGCACATTGTGCTGCCTTGCTTGTTTCGGCAATCATGCGGTTGTCTTTGTTCACACGCAACACCCCGATTGCGTCAAGCCACGAAAACAACGACGCTGGGTCAAAAGCGGAGAACAGATGAACACTGCAGCGCAATATTATGATTACATCATCGTTGGCGCGGGATCGGCGGGATGTGTTCTGGCCAACCGATTGGGACAGGACCCTTCGAAATCGATCCTTGTGATTGAAGCGGGGCCGATGGATTACAATCTGATGATCCATATCCCTGCGGGGGTTTACAGCGCGTGGCACAATCCGAAACTGAACTGGAATTATGCGTCCGAACGTGAAGCGGCACTGGACGGGCGATCCATCGACACGCCACGGGGGCGGGTGTTGGGCGGATCTTCGTCCATCAATTCGATGGTCTATATGCGCGGCCATCCCCGCGATTATGACGCATGGCGGGATCACCATGGTTTGGCGGGTTGGGGCTATGCCGATTGCCTGCCGTATTTTCGGGCCGGTGAAACCTATGCCGGTGGGGGCGATGACTGGCGCGGCGATGCCGGACCCTTGGGCGTAAGCCCGGGCACCTATGACAATCCGATGTATGATGCGTTTTTGGATGCAGGGCAGCAGGCCGGTCAGGGACGCACGCGGGATGCAAATGGCCAGCATCCCGAAGGCGTAACCCGGCTGGATGCGACGCGCCAGAACGGCAGGCGATGCAGCGCCGCCGTCGCGCATTTGCGCCCTGCCCTGAAACGCGGGAACGTCACATTGATGACGGGCACCCATGTGGACCGGGTTCTTCTGGACAATGGACGCGCCACTGGCGTGCGCGTCCGCCGCAACGGGGCCGCCGCCGATCTTGCCGGGGCAGAGGTGATCTTGTCCGGCGGCGCCATCAATTCGCCGCATATCCTGATGCTGTCGGGCATCGGGCCGGTGGATCATCTGCGCGCGCACGGCATTGATCCGCATGTGGCCCTGCCCGGTGTGGGCCAGAACCTGATGGATCACCCCTGCATCATCTTGCAGTACAAAAGCAAAATCGGTTTCCCCATCCACCGGGTTGACCGCCCGTGGAACATGGCGCGCGCGGGCATGCGCTGGGTTTTCGCGCGCGACGGCATTGCCGCATCCAACATCTGGGAAGCCGGGGGGATGATCCGCGGATCAGATGCTGTGGATTACGCCAATCTGCACTATCATTTTGCGCCGGTTGCCTTTGACTATGACGCCCACAAGATCACGCTGTCACAGGGGTTCGGCATTCATGTGGACGTCTGCCGCCCCCAATCGCGCGGGTCCGTGTCGCTGACCAGTTCTGACCCCGCGGCAAAGCCAAAGATCCGGTTCAACTACCTGTCGCACCCTGACGATATGCGCCAGATGATCGACGGTGTGCACAGAACACGGGATCTGGTCGCGCAGTCTGCGTTTGATATGTTTCGCGACGCAGCGATTGATCCGGGGCCAGACATCGCAAGTGATGCCGATATCGAACGATGGATCCGGCACACCGTGGGCACCGATTTCCACCCCTGTGGCACCTGCGCGATGGGCCACGACGATCAGGCTGTGGTTGGGCCCGATTTTCGGGTGCGTGGCGTGGATGGGTTGCGGGTGGTGGATGCATCGGTCTTTCCGATGATCCCAAGTGCCAATCTGAATGCGCCCACGCAGATGGTCGCAGCCCGTGCCGCGGACATCATCCGGGGCGCGCCGCAGCGGCCCCCAATCGTGACACCCCGCACCGATCTATGATCGATCAGACCCACTGTCGCTGTCAGATGAAAAGTCTTCCAGATCGGTCAGATCGCGGCGCTGCGCGTGCCAGGGTTTGATCCCTTTGCGCAATGCGGCCCGGCCGATCATGTGCGCACCAATCGGGGCGGTCAACAACAGGAACAAGACGATCAGAACACAGCGGATGATCACATCGGGATCGCCAAATTGGACCGCCGCCCCGGCCATGATCAACCCGGTGCCCAGCGTGCCGACCTTGGTCGCCGCATGCATGCGGATAAACACATCCGGCAGGCGCAGAATGCCGATCCCCGCCAGAACCGTCATCACTGCGCCCAGCAGCAGCAACACAGATGCGATGATGGACGTGATCATGTTTCATCCTCTGCCTGTTCGCGGCGAAAGACCTGCCGTTCTGCATAACGTGCAAGGGCCACGGTCGCCAAAAATCCAACCAATGCCAAAACCAGCGCCACATCCAGAAACGCCGCTTCGCCCGTGCGCACGGCAGACAACCCGCAGAACGCAACAATCGCGATGGTCATCATATCAAGGGCGACGACACGATCGGGCAAGCTGGGCCCTTTGATCAGGCGAAACAGGGCCATCGCCACTGCGATGACAACCAGCACAAACCCTGCGTTTACCGCCCACGCCAGAATGTCTTGCATCAGCCCCTCTCCTCTACCGCGTCGATGACCCATTGTTCCATGCCGGTTTTCAAGGTGCGCACGACCTGTTCGGGGTCATTGGCAAACATGGCGTGAATCTTGAGCGTTTTGCGATCCGGGCTGACATCAATGCACAACGTGCCGGGTGTCAGCGAAATCAGGTTGGTGACCAGCAAAATGCCCAAATCCGTTTTCGCGTCCAGCGGCATGTCGATCAACGCGGGTTCCGCCCGGTGTGTGGGCGTCAGAATATCCCAAATCACCTGAAAGCTGGAAACGATCAGTTCATAATGGAACAGCACAACCAGTTTCAGCCAATACCAGACTTTCCTGAAATAGCTGGATTGCACACCCGTCAGCGGCTGCAACAGCCACAAAACACCATAACCCAAAATGAAACCGGAGGTCATGGTCAGCCAGTTGAACCCCCCGAAAAAGATGGCCCACACAGCAGCAAGCATCAGGTTTGCGGCAAGATTGTTCATGACGCATCCCCCAAGACAGCGGCGATATAGGCCTGTGGATTCAACAATTGGGCCGCAGCCGTTTCCGCAAATCCGACAAAGGGTTCGGGATACAGGCCGATGATCATGGTCAGCCCGGCAAGGGCTGCAATCGGAAGGATCAAGCGCCGCCGGGTGCCCGCATCAATACGGTCCAGCGTGGGTGCGATCCCGTCCGGATGGGCTTTCCAAAATGCCTCTGCCCAGATTTTGGTCATAGAAAAGATCGTCAGCAACCCAACCACCAGCGCAACCCCCGCAATGACCCACGCCTGAATATCCAAGGCCGCCGCAACCAGCACATATTTGGCCCAAAACCCGGACAGCGGTGGAAAGCCCGCCAGTGAAAACGCGGGGATCAGGAACAGAACCGCCAACAATGGCGCGGATTTATACAGCCCCCCGATCCGGCCCAGATCCGTGGACCCGGCGGCGCGTTCGGCCACCCCGGCGATCAGGAACAGGTTCGCCTTTACGATGATATGGTGAACCAGATAGAACACTGCACCCGCCAACGCGAAGGGCGTCATAAGGGCCAGCCCCATGATCATATAGCCAATCTGGCTGACGATGTGGAACGACAGGATCTTGCGAATGTCATTTTGTGCAGCCGCCCCCAGAACGCCTGTGATCATGGTCAGCGCCGCAACCCACAACAAAATGGTGTGGGTGAAGGCCACATCCAACGTGAAGACCAGCGTGAACATACGGATCAGGGCATAGACGCCGACCTTTGTCAGCAATCCGGCAAACACCGCAGAAACGGAAAAGAACGGCGTGTGATAGGATGCCGGCAGCCAGAAAAACAACGGGAACACCGCCGCCTTTACCCCGAATGCCACCATGAACATCATGGCGACAACCGTAACCAACCCTTGATTTTCAACCGTCGGCACCGTGCGGGCCAGATCGGCCAGGTTCAGCGTGCCGGTCATGCCGTACAACAGGCCGATGCCCGACAAAAACAGGATCGTCGAAATCAGGTTCAGGGTGACGTATTTCACCCCGCCATCAATCTGCGCCTTGCTGCCGCCCAGGATCAACAGGCCAAAGGATGAAATCAGCATCACTTCGAACCAGACATACAGGTTGAACAAATCACCCGTGATAAAGGCCCCGACCACGCCGCCGATCAGAATGTTGTAAAGCGCATGAAAGCCCAGATATTCCGCCCGTTCGGTCACATCGCCCAAAGCATAGACCGCAACCGCCAGCCCGGTGATCGCGGTGATCACGACCATCACAGCACTTAGGTAATCGGCCACAAGCGTGATGCCAAACGGGGCCGCCCAGCCGCCCATTTGCCCGCTGACGATGCCTGCGGCCAAGACTTCGACCATCAGGAACATCGCCGCGGCCAGCAGGGCTGCGTTACCCACGACACTGACCCAGCGGCCCACGCTGCGATGGCGCAACAGGAACGCGAACACCGCCGTCAGAAACGGCAGCACAAGGGGGGAGGCCAAGAGCCAGCTCATCAATTTTGCCCTTCGCGCGGTTCGGCGACGCGCATGTCGTCAGAATTCAACGTGCCCAGCGTGGTGTACGTGCGGAACATCAAGATCAGGGCAAAGGCAAACAGCCCGAACCCAATCACGATGGCCGTCAAAACCAATGCCTGCGGCAGCGCATTGGCCACCAACCCCACGGGCGCATCGGCACCTTCGGGGATCAGCGGCGGGGCGCCGTTCGTCAGCCGGCCCGATGCAAAGATGATCAGGTTTGCCGCATTCGATATCAGGATCAGCCCGAAAATGAACCGCAAGACAGACCGGGCCAGCATCAAATAGACCGCACAGGCGACAAGGATTCCAATCGTGATGGCAAGAAGGGCTTCCATATCAGATCTCTTCCTCCATCGCGAAGACAAGGGCGATGATGGATCCGAACACGACCATGTAAACGCCGATGTCAAAGACCAGAACCGTTGAAAGCGGCAGGCCCTTTTCATCTTTGTCGCCGCCAATGAACAGCCATTGCCCGGTGAACAGCGCATCGCCGAACAGTGCCGCGAAAATGCCGGCCAACAACGCGATGCCCAAACCGGCCATGGCGATATTGTTGGGTTGTACGCGCAGCGCTTTGCGCGCATCTGCGGTGCCACAGGCAATGGCGTATAGAACAAATCCCGTTGATCCGATCAGCCCACCGATGAAACCGCCGCCCGGTTCGTTGTGACCCCGCAGCAGCATGTAAAGCGAAAACAAGAGCAACAGCCCAGACAGGTACCGGGTCCCGGCGCGCAGGATGATCGAATTCATTTCCCATCTCCTTTCGGGGCGGTGGTGCGCAGCAGCGCATAGGCCGACAGCGCCGCAATCACGACCACGGCGATTTCGCCGAACGTGTCGAGCGCCCGGAAATCAACCAAGATCACGTTGACGATGTTGCGCCCGAATGCCTCGGGCCAGCTTGCGGTTTCGAAATAATCGGTCAGGCGGCGATCCAGCGGGGTTTCCAGCACAGCCAGCAGGATCAGCGTGGTGACCAAGCCAACAAACAGCGCAAGCACCGCATCAAAGGGGCGCACGTCTTTGATCCCCGTGGGGTCCAGATACGGCAGTCGCAAAAGCGCGACAGCAACCAGCACAACCACCAGCGTTTCCACCAGCAACTGCGTGATTGCCACATCCGGCGCACCATAAACGATAAACACCATGGCAACGCCAATGCCCACAACCCCAAGTGCAGCCATCGCGGTGATCCGCGACCGCGTGATGGCCGTCAGCAATGCGCCCGAAACGATCAACAACATCAGCGCGACGTTCTTCCACGACAGATCGCCAAAGGTGATCGTCTGTGGGGCCGCATTCTTGGCAATCATGGTGCCGCCCAACGCGATCAAGACCGTCAGGAAGGTTGCAAAGATATACCAGCGCAACACACCGGTCTGAATGGTGCGTGTCTGCCAAGCCGCAAACCCTTTCAGGCCCTTTAGGAATCTATCCCAACCACGGTCAAAATTCGGACCGGCATCCATGATCCGCGCAAGCGCATTGCGCAGCGCACCGTGCACCAGATAAAGGATCAGCCCCAGCACAATCGTCAGGCCCGACAGGATCAGGGGCAGGTTCACCCCGGCCCAAAGCTTCAGTTCCTTTGCCTTGCCCGCGTCACCCAGAAAGGTGTCGACCGTTGGATTGACCAGCGTCGTTTGCAAAAGCCCCGGCATCACGCCAAACACCAACCCCAGCACGGCCAAGATCACCGGGCCGATCCACATTTGCCACGGTGCTTCGTGCGGTTGGCGGGGCAAGGCACCACCAGCTGGACGCCAGAACGGTTTGAACGCCACGACCGCCGCAACCGCAAACATCAGCGCATTTGCAGCGACCAATGCGGCCGTAAAGACAAAGGGTTCGCCAGCGACTTCCAGCACACCGGCATATTTCAATTCCTTGCCGATAAAACCCAGAAACGGCGGCAGGCCCGCCATGGAAATTGCAGCCAACGCGGCCGCAAAGGCGGTCATTGGCATGGCCCGCCCCAATCCGCCCAAAACACCCGCTTCGCGTGATCCGGTCGAATGGTCGATACACCCCACCACCAAAAACAACGACGCCTTGTAAAGCGAATGCACGATCAGGAAGGTAACAAAGGCGGTCATCCCATATTCCGACCCCTGCCCCAAAAACAGCGTCAGCACGCCCAGCGCCATCAGCGTGGTATAAGCCAGCGCCTGTTTCAGGTCGGTCTGCCGCAGGGCAAGGATCGACGCAAAAACAGCCGTAAACGCCCCTGCAATCGACAAGGTCCAAAACCACACATCAGTGCCAGCCATGCCCGGATGCAGACGCGCCATCAGGTAAACGCCCGCCTTGACCATCGTGGCCGAATGCAAAAACGCGGACACGGGCGTTGGCGCGGCCATGGCATTGGGCAGCCAGAAATGAAACGGAAACTGCGCGGATTTGGTGAAGGTTCCGCACAGGATCAGGATCAGAATTGGCAGATACAGCGCATGGGCTTTCAATTCATCGCCACGTTGCAGAATTTCGGACAGTTCGAACGTGCCCATGGTGATGCCCAGCATGATCAACCCGGCCAAAAGGGCCAATGCCCCTGCCCCGGTCACAAACAGGGCCTGCAGTGCGGACCGCCGTCCTTTTTCCGTTTCATGCCCAAAGCCGATCAACAGGTATGACGTGATCGTCGTCAATTCCCAGAACACGAACAAGGCGATCAGATTATCGGCCAGCACAAGCCCCAGCATGGCCAGCATAAAGCTGGTCAAAAACAACGCGAAGCGGGCGTATTGTGGATGCCCGGCCAGATAGGTGTTGGAATACAGCAAGACCAACGTGCCAATGCCGCTGATCAACAGTGCGAACGTCAGGCTTAACCCATCGATCACGAAAGACAGCGCGATCCCAAGCGACGGAACCCAATCCCACGCCACGCGCAAGACCTGCCCTTCGGACACGGGGGCGATGAATTGGCAGAACCATACGAAAAGACCAGCGGCGACGAAAATGGGCAACCAGCCCGCGATGCCGTTGCTTTTGGATTGTGCCATTATGCCTCCGCCAATCGTCGGCAGCGGGTGCCGTCGTTATTGGAAATCGATGTAGTGTGCCGCAGCGCGGCGACAAGACCGCAAGCGCCGCATCCGACCAAAAAAGTCAGTAATATTGTCCCTTTTTCGTTAACCCCCGCGCCGATTGCATGACGCTTGCGCGGCGGTCTGGCGCAGGGCCGATTTTCGCGCCTGAAATATTGAAATCAGGGGGCGGCCACTTGCCGTGTCTGAACGCATTTGCATCAGGGGGACATGGCGATTGCAGCCGTCAGGCTACTTCATCAGGGTGTCCGGGGTCGCGGCGTAAATCCAATCGGGCCGCGTATACAGGGCCTTTGGGGCAAACAGGCTGGCCGCAATCATGGGGCCATAGGTGGCCGCCTGGGCAAAAATGCCGCTGCGATGAAACTGGCGAAGGTTTTTCAACGATGTCTGTTGCACCCGTGCCGTGCGGGGCTGGCGCAGTGACTGATACCGCTGCAAGCCTGCATCAATATCACCGTTCAGGCAGTTGGCCAGAACCCATGCATCTTCGATGGCTTGAACAGCCCCCTGCGCCATGGATGGTACCATTGGGTGCGCGGCATCGCCCAACAGCGCAACGCGCCCATCGATCCAAAGGGGCGTGGGTTGGCGGTCATAGATCGGCCAACGCAGGATCTGATCCGCCGACCTGATGGTATCGCGCACCTGTGGCACCCAGCCTGCAAAATCGGCCAGGGCATCTGCAGGATCGCCCACACGGTCCCACGCTTCGGCCCCGCGATCATCGGTTTCGACGATGCCGACGAAATTCAACAGCGCCCCGCCCCTGATCCAGTTGGTGATGGCGTGGCGGCGGGGGCCCGCCCAGATCGTCGTCGCCTGTGGGATGTTGTGAACCCGGTCCGCTGGGACCGTGCAACGCCACGCGATATTGCCCGTAAACCGGGCTGTGTCAGGCCCCGCAACCTGTGCGCGCAATCGCGAATGAAGACCATCCGCCGCAACAATCACATCCGCCTGCAGGGCGGTCCCATCTGCCAACAGCACCTGCCCATCAGGGGTTGCCGCCGTCACCGTCTGACCCAACCGCATCGTGCCTTGAAATCCCGATTGCAGGACATCCACCAGATCGGCCCTATGCACATTCAGATGCGGGCCACCCCACCGGTGGCGGGCAGCGGCTGCCATGGGCATGTGAAACACGCGCCGCCCGGATGTCCCCATGCGCAGTTCGATGGCGGGCGCTTCGAACGCGACCTGTTCCAAAGCAGACAACAGGCCCAGACGTTCCAAAATCTTGGTCCCATTGGGGCTGATTTGGATGCCTGCGCCGACTTCGGCCAATGCGGGGGCCTGTTCAAGGATGGTCACATCCCAGCCGTGTTGGTGCAGGCTGATTGCGGCAGCCAGACCGCCAATGCCCGCGCCCACAACGATTGCAGATCGGGTCATTTGTAGTGTTCCCGGCGGGTGCCAAAATCATGCACACGCTTGCGCCATGCACGGTAACTGCCTGCTTTCAAAGACTTTCGCATCACCGCCTTGACCTGATCCGGGGTCAGCCCCGTTTCAAGGCGGATCGTGTCAAAGCTGACGTGATCCGAAAGGGCCAGTTCAATCACCTGACTGCGGGTCGCATCATCAAGATCGGGCAATTTGGGCAAGGCTTATCCTTTGGTCAGCGTACGCGACACCGCGTCTTTCCAACCTGCATATAGCCCATCGCGTTCGGTTTGCCCCATGGCGGGATCAAAGGTTTTGTCCAACGCCCATGTGGCTGCGAACCCGGCCTGATCAGGGTAGACCCCGGCCCGGCTGCCTGCCAACCACGCAACACCCAGCGCGGTGGTTTCCAGAACCGTTGGCCGATCGACGGGCGCCCCCAGAACATCGGACAAAAACTGCATGGTCCAATCGCTGGCTGTCATGCCGCCATCAACGCGCAATTGCGCGTCATTGGACCCGCCCATATCGGCCTGCATTGCTTCCAACAAATCGCGGGTCTGATAGCCCACCGATTGCAGGGCGGCCTTGGCGAATTCGTTGGGGCCGGACCCGCGCGTCAACCCAAAGACCGCGCCCCGGCAATCTGCATCCCAATAGGGTGCGCCCATACCGGTGAAAGCAGGCACCAGATACAATTGTTGTTCGGGGTCCGCATTTTCGGCCATGGCCGCGGTCTGGGACGCATCGTCAATGATTTTCAGCCCATCGCGCAACCATTGCACCACGGCCCCGGCAATAAAGATCGATCCTTCCAGCGCATAGGTGACCTGACCGTCCAACTGATAGGCGATCGTCCCCAGCAGGCGATTTTCCGAAGTGACCAGTTGATCGCCCGTGTTCAGCAGCGCAAAACACCCGGTGCCATAGGTGGATTTCAGCATGCCCGGTTCAAAACAGGCCTGCCCAATGGTCGCGGCCTGTTGATCCCCCGCCACACCCAGAATTGGGATGGGCGCACCAAAGGTTTCGGTCGTGCCAAAATCGCCATTGCAGTCCATCACCGTGGGCAAAAGGTCCATCGGAATATCGTAAAGCGCACAGATATCCGCATCCCAACGGCCATCGCGGATGTTGTACAGCATCGTCCGGGCGGCGTTTGTGGCATCGGTGACATGGGCCGCACCGCCCGTCAGGCGCCAAATCAGGAAACTGTCGATTGTGCCAAACGCCAGATCGCCAGCCTTGGCCCGATCCCGTGCGCCATCCACCGTGTCCAACAGCCATTTCACCTTGGTCCCACTGAAATACGGATCCAGCAACAGACCCGTTTTCTGGGTGATCATCGCTTCGTGCCCGTCAGCTTTCAGCGCATCACACATGGATGCCGTGCGCCGGTCTTGCCAGACGATCGCCTTGTGAATGGCCTGCCCTGTCGATTTGTCCCAGATCACTGTGGTTTCGCGTTGGTTCGTGATGCCGATGGCCGCCACATCGCCCGCCCCGATCCCCGCTTTGGTCAAGGCACCATTTACAACGGCAACCACGCTGTCCCAGATTTCTTCGACATCGTGTTCAACCCAGCCGGAATGGGGGAAATACTGGGTGAATTCCTGTTGATCCACAGCGACGATCTTCATGTCGCCGTCAAAGACGATGGCGCGGCTGGATGTGGTGCCTTGGTCGATGGCCAGAACATAGGTCATGCGAAATTCCCCCGGGTGGTCGTGTTTATTGCGCCGCAGATTGCAGCGATTTCAGGTCAGCGTCCAGCGCCGCAGCTTGTTCTTTGGTCAGGCGCAACCCCAGCTTGGACCGCCGCCACAGGATGTCTTCTGCGGTTTGCGCATATTCGCGTGCGGTCAGCCATGTGACTTCGGCCCCGGTAAGGGTGGCACCATAATCTGTCCCCAGATCGTCCGCCGATTTGGCCGCACCCAGAACATCCCAGCTTTCGGTCCCGTATGCACGGATCAGGCGTTTGGCCCACCGGTCTGTCAGGAACGGATAGTCGGCCCGCAGCCGGGCAATCAGATCATCCACATCAGACACTTTGAAATCACCGCCGGGCATGGCAACCCCGGCTGTCCAGTCATCGCCCATGGGCAGATAGGGCTTCAGATCCGCCAGCGCATGTTCGGCCAATTTGCGATAGGTGGTGATCTTGCCCCCAAAGACATTCATCAGAACCGGGCCCTGATCATTCACAGACAAAACGTAATCCCGCGTCGCGGCAGAGGCGGACGAGGCCCCATCATCATACAAGGGCCGCACGCCGGAATATGTCCAAACGATATCATCCTGTGCGATTGGGTCCGCCAGATACTGATTGATGAAATCGATCAGATAGGCCTGTTCTTGCGGTGTGCAGGTGGGTTTTGTGTCTGGTTCGGAATGTTCGGCATCCGTCGTCCCGATCAACGTGAAATCCGTTTCATAGGGGATCGCAAAGATGATCCGCCCATCTGTGCCTTGGAAGAAATAGCATTTGTCGTGATCAAACAGCCGTTTGGTGATGATGTGGCTGCCCCGCACCAAACGCACGCCTTCGGTCGAATTCTGGCGCAACTTGCCCCGCAACACATCTTCGACCCACGGACCACCGGCGTTGATCAAAGCCTTGGCCGTGAATGATTTCTGTGTCCCGCCGTGATCGACCGTGACGGTCCAATGGTCGCCCCGGTCTGCAGATGTGACCTTGGCCCGGGTCATGATCTGCGCGCCTTTGGCTTCGGCATCGCGGGCGTTCAGCACCACCAGCCGGGAATCTTCGACCCAGCAATCGGAATATTCATAGGCCTTGGCGAACCGATCCTGCAGGTGCGACCCTTCCACACCCTGCGTCAGATCAACCGTAGACGTTGGCGGCAGGATTTTCCGCCCCCCCAGATTGTCATACATGAACAGTCCGAGCCGGATCAGCCACGCAGGGCGGCGGCCCTTCATCCATGGCATCACAAAGGACAACAGTTTGGACGTCGGCGTTGAATTTTCAAACCGCATGTCGCGGTGATACGGCAGCACAAACCGCATGGGCCAACTGATGTGGGGCATGGCCGTCAGCAACCGTTCCCGTTCGATCAGGCTTTCGCGCACAAGGCGAAATTCGAAATATTCAAGATAGCGCAGGCCGCCATGAAACAGCTTGGTCGAAGATGACGATGTCGCCCAGCCCAGATCGTTCATTTCCGCCAGACCAACGCGCAGGCCGCGCCCTGCCGCATCCCGGGCAATGCCGCAGCCATTGACGCCGCCACCGATAATGAAAAGATCGAAGTCCGTGTCTGCCATTGCGGCCTCCACCTTGTTTCTATCACGTGTTAGCGCCACCAATCACGGTTTTGGGGGCGGTGCAAGGCGATCGGGCGAACGCGCCCCGCTGTTTTGACCTGCCCTTGGGGCGCAGTGGGTTTCACCCCACCTGTGCGCTGTCTGATGCGCCGCGAAATCCGGTCGCGACGACAAATTTTTCCGAACTGTCTGATCGCGACGCGGGGGGTTTGACGTTCGCGACCTTTGTGAATTGCTGTTTCAGGATTTTCTGCAAATCGCCTTCGGCACCACCGGCCAAAACCTTGGCCACAAAGGTGCCACCGGGCGACAGAACATCAAAGGCCAGATAGGCCGCCGCTTCGCACAGCGCCATGATGCGCAGGTGATCGGTTTGTTTGTGCCCCGATGACGACGCAGCCATATCAGACATCACAACATCAGCCGGACCGCCAAGCCAGCCCTTGATCAAATCATCGGCGTCATCAGACAGAAAATCCAGAACATGCAAATCGACGCCGGGGATGGGGTCGACCTCTTGCAGATCAATGCCCAGAATCGTGCCGATGGCCTTGCCCTTTTTTTCGCCCAACGCATTGACCCGCGGCACAGCAACCTGACACCAGCCCCCCGGGGCGCAGCCAAGGTCCAGCACACGCGCGCCGGGCACAAGGAACCGGAATTTGTCATCCAGTTCCATGATCTTGTACGCAGCGCGCCCGCGAAACCCATCGGCCTGTGCGCGTTTGACGTAGGGATCGTTCAGTTGCCGCTGCAACCACAGCGTCGAAGACATCTTGCGCCCGCGTGCTGATTTGACTTTGACCGTCAGGTCGCGTTGACCGCGTCCGCTGGATTTGCGTTCTCTTGGCATATCACACCCTTCCCGGTTCCAGCACGCCATCCGCGCTCATTTGTGCATAAAGCAACCCTTCGCGCAGCCCACGATCCGCCACGGACAATCGGTCTGTCGGCCACGTGCGGATCAGCGCCTGAAGGATCGCAGACCCCGACATGATCAACGCTTGCCGGTCGCGACCGATGCGCGGGTCTTTGCGGCGGCCAATCGGGCCAAGGCTGACATATTCCTGAATCACCTGATCAATCTGATCTGATGTCATGCGCAGCCCGTCCACCTTGGTGCGGTCATAGCGCTTCAATCCCAGAAAGCTGGCCGCGACCGTGGTTACGGTTCCGCTGGTGCCGACGATCTGAAACCCATCCATGTTGTGTTCCCATGTGTAGGGCACGAATTTTTCCAGCTGTTCTTCGAAATACAGGCTCATCAACGCAAAGCGCCCGGTGTCATCTTCGACATCTTTGAACTGATCGCGCAGGGTGGCCACGCCCAAGGGCACAGAAATCCAATCCACCACACGCGCAGCAGGAAACGGGGTTTTCTTTTGCTTGAACCCTTTGCGCAGTCGCATGATCGCCGCCGGGCGTTCGATATTGGGCACCTGGGACAGATCGATCCAGACCAATTCTGTCGACCCGCCGCCAATATCAACCACAAGCAATTGTTCGGTTTTCGTGCTGACCAAGGACGCACAGGAAATAACGGCCAGTCTTGCCTCTTCCTCTGCCGGGATGATTTCCATGCGCAGACCGGTTTCTTTGGTGATCTGGCCCAGAAATGATCCGCCATTGCGCGCCCGGCGGCACGCTTCGGTGGCGACAAGACGCATGCGCGAAACCTTGTGGCGCTGCAACTTTTGTTTGCACACACGAATGGCCTGCAACGTGCGCTGCATGCTGGCCCGGCTTAGCTTGCCGGAATGTTCCAGCCCTGCCCCCAATTGGACAGTTTTGGAAAAACTATCGACCACATGAAACTGGCTGCCCTTGGGTTGGGCAATCAACATGCGGCACGAATTTGTGCCCAGGTCCAACGCTGCATACAGCGCGTTTGGGTCCGGGCCACGACGTTCGGGCGTTTCGACCGCTTTGGGAAACGCGCCCGTCGCCTTTTTCGCCTTAGGCGGCATCGGGACACGCCTTTCAATAAGAAGTTGTGTTTATGGTATGCTTCACCGCGCCCCGTTGCAATCATTTTGGACGGCACGTCAAAACATGGCTGTCGCGGGTGATTGCATTGCTGTCGAAAACCGACCTTATGTCGTTATCTGTCGGAATTAGAACAGGCCAACTTGGAAGGAAGAATCAGATGCCAGACGTGACCATAGTCTATTGGCGTGACATGCCCGCGCAGGTGATCGTTGGAAAAGGCCGACGTGGCGCGAAGGTGCAGTTGCCCGAACGGTTCGAACAGGCCATCGACCGCGCCGCAATGAAAAGCGGCGCAGCGGAAACGGATGACTATCTGGCAGAATGGCGCAAGGCACCGCCCTATTCCATGGACGGCGACCCAGCCGAAATCGCACAGGCCGAAGCGGCCCGCATAGATGCAGAATACGATCAGGACCGGATCAAGGCGCTGATCGCCAACGACGGCCACAACCCCGTATAAGGATCCTTGATATGGCACTGTTCAACTTGAAATCCGCTGAACCTGAAATCCACACGCCTTCCCCGGAAATGGAAGCCTTTCTGCAAGGATTCTCGATCGAGGTGATGCCAAGAACGGCGGAAAAAGTGGATGATTTTCGCGCTTATCTGCCAACCGGCACGCGCGTCTATATCGCCCATATCGAAGGCACCCCGATCGAAGATATGGTCGCAACGGCAAAACGCATCGCCAACGAAGGCTATCCCGTGATGCCGCATTTCCCTGCGCGGATCATCAAGGACACGGCGACCTTGCGCGAATGGATCAAGATGTATCAGGGCGAAGCGGGTGTTGATCAGGCGCTTTTGTTGGCCGGTGGTGTGACCAACCCGCACGGTGATTTCAGCGACTCCATGCAGCTGCTGGAATCCGGGGCGTTTGGCGACGCAGGGTTCAAACGCCTGCACGTGGCCGGCCATCCCGAAGGCAACAAAGACATTGACCCCGATGGCGCCATGACAAACGTCGATGCTGCATTGCGCTGGAAACAGGCGTTTTCAGAAACCAATGACGCGGATATGGCGATTGCCACGCAGTTCTGTTTCGAAGCGGCCCCTGTGATCGCCTGGGCAGACAGCCTGAAGGCCAATGGGATCACCCTGCCGATCCACATCGGTGTGGCGGGACCGGCCAAACTGCAAACACTGATCAAATTTTCCATCGCCTGTGGTGTGGGCGCATCCCTGCGGGTGTTGCAGCGCCGGGCCAAAGACCTGACAAAACTGTTGTTGCCGTTCACGCCTGACGAATTTCTGGAAGATTTGGCCCAGCACAAAGCCGCAAACCCCGAATTCAACATAACCAATGTGCATTTCTTTCCATTGGGGGGAATCAAAACAAATGCCAATTGGGCAATCGAAAACGGCGGCACGTCCGCCATCCCAGCGTCACAAAGCTAAGGACTGACCTGAATGACACGCACGATCATTGAATCGAAGACCAAAACCGTTGTCATGGGGTTCGATGAACCCTTTTGCGTCATCGGCGAACGGATCAATCCGACAGGGCGCAAAATCCTGAACGAAGAATTGGAACGCGGCGATTTTTCCCGCGTTCAGGCCGATGCCCTTGCGCAGGTAGCGGCAGGCGCAGGTGTTCTGGATATCAATTCGGGCGCCGTGTTTTCCAACAAAATGGCCGAAGATCCGCGTTATGCCGACAACAACTTTGTCGAACCAACGCTGATGAAAGAACTGGTCGAAAAGGTGCAAGAGGTTACGGATTGCCCACTGTGCATCGATTCATCCGTGCCGGGTGCGCTGGAAAACGGTTTGGCCGCGGCAGAGGGTCGCCCGCTTCTGAATTCGGTCACCGGTGAAGAAGAACGGCTGGAAATGGTGCTGCCACTGGTCGCAAAATACAATGTGCCAGTCGTTGCAATTTCAAACGATGACACCGGTATCAGCGAAGACCCTGATGTGCGGTTTGCGGTTGCCAAGAAAATCGTGGAACGGGCCGCGGATTTCGGCATTCCTGCCCATGACATCGTTGTGGACCCGCTGGTGATGCCTGTGGGGGCCATGGGAACCGCGGGTTTGCAGGTTTTCACGCTGGTGCGGCGTCTGCGCGAAGAATTGGGTGTGAACACCACGTGCGGCGCGTCCAACATTTCGTTTGGCCTGCCAAACCGTCACGGCATCAACAATGCGTTTTTGCCAATGGCGATGGGTGCGGGGATGACCTCTGCGATCATGAACCCAGTTGCGATCCCATTGGGGCCAAAGAAACTGGCCGAAGCCAAAGCCAAAATCGAAGCCGCAGGGATCATCATTCCCGAAGGCATGGACGATGAAACCATCTGCCAAGTCTTCAATCTGGGGTCCACAAAATCCCGCGCCGGCAAAGAGATGGAGGCGATCCGCGCTGCCAACTTCCTGTCCAATCAGGATGAAGGGGGCGCAGCATGGATTGCATTCAACAAAGATCCGAACGCTGAACCCGGTGGTCGTGGCGGGCGTCGTCGCCGTCGCGGTTAAGCAAGCCGCCGCCAGATACCCAAAACAAAGCCGGACCCATTGGTCCGGCTTTTTGCATTTATGAACATGCGCCGTGGTGCGGCAGCGCTACATCTGTTTCAGCGCCATCAGCCCGGATTGCAGTGCCGTCACATCTGAACCGACCCCCAGAAACGACACGCCGATTTTGCGGTAATGTTCAATATGTTCAGGGGTAAAGGCGATGATCCCTGCGGCCTTGCCGTGGGCGCGTATCAACGCGATGGCGGCATCAATCACCTTTAACACTTCTGGGTGGTCCGGTTCGCCCGGGTATCCCATGTCCGCGCTCAGATCTGCGGGGCCGATAAACACCGCGTCAACACCGGGGGTGGCTGCAATCGCATCCAGATTATCCAGTGCCGTCTGCGTTTCAGCCTGCACGATGCAGCATATCTGATCATTTGCGGTCGCCACGTAGTTTGACCGCTGATTGAAATTTCCGGCCCGCGCCAACGGCGCACCCATGCCACGGTTGCCATGGGGCGGGTACCGGCAGGCCCGCGCAGCCGCCAAAGCCTGTTCGGGCGTGTCGATCATGGGCACAAGAACGGTTTGCGCGCCCAGATCCAGCACCTGTTTAATCACCCAATCGTGGCCCACCGGCACACGCACAACGGCCGGGGTGTCAGAAATCGCCAGCGCCTGCAATTGCGCGCGGATGGCTGTCAGATCATTGGGTCCATGTTCCGCATCCACCAAACACCAGTCGAACCCAATGGTGCCGGCCTGTTCTGCAACAAGCGGACTGGCCAAGTTCAGCCATATGCCAGTCTGGCATAGACCCTTGGCAAGATTGGCTTTCAGACTGTTTTTCGGGGCGTCGGTGTCTTTGATCATGCCTTATCGGTACAGCAGGGATTCCCCATTCGCAAACACATGTACTTTGTCAGGCGAAGCCGTCAGGCGCAGGGTTTCCCCGCGACGGCCCGCATGAATGCCATTCAGCTTGCAGATAAAGTCTGCCCCTGCCCCATCAAAATACATCAAGGTGACTTCACCCAAGGCTTCGATGATTTTCACTTTGCCTTCGAATGCCGCTGTGCCGTCGGTTTCGACCAGATCTTCGGGTCTGATCCCCACATTGACGGTCATGCCCATATCCGCATCGGTGGTGGGAACGGTCGATGTCACTTCCAAGCCATGGCCCAAGTCAACTTTGGTCAAAGCCCCGGTTTCAACGATTGTACCGGGCAACAGGTTCATCGCAGGCGAACCGATGAACTGCGCAACGAATTCATTTTTCGGGCTTTCATACAGTTCCAGCGGGGTTCCAACCTGCGCGATCCCCTTGTTTGCCAGCACCACGATGCGCGACGCCAGCGTCATCGCCTCAACCTGATCGTGGGTAACATAGATCATCGTGCTGTCGGGCATCGCCTCTTTCAATTGGGCGATTTCGATGCGGGTGGCGACGCGCAGGGCCGCATCAAGGTTCGACAGGGGTTCGTCGAACAAATAGACTTTCGGATCGCGCACAATAGACCGGCCAATGGCGACCCGCTGGCGTTGACCACCAGACAACGCCTTTGGCAGACGATCCAGATAATCGGTCAGTTGCAGCTTTTCGGCCGCCGATGCCACGGCGGCGTCAATTTCAGCCGGTGTTTTCTTGGCCAGTTTCAATGCGAACTGCATGTTTTCGCGCACCGTCATGTGCGGATACAGGGCATAAGATTGGAATACCATCGCGATGCCACGTTGCGCGGGCGGCACGTCGTTGACGACGGCCCCATCAATTTGCAACTCGCCCCCGGTGATTTTTTCCAGCCCGGCAATCATTCGCAACAGCGTGGATTTTCCGCAGCCAGACGGGCCGACGAACACGATCAGTTCGCCCGTTTCGATATCCAGATTGATGTCACGCAGAACATTGACCGTTCCGCCATACGTTTTGTCGACATTCGTCAGCTTCAAAGTAGACATGGTACTGTTCCCTGTTGTTACGCGGTTTTGACCACCCATGCGCCCCAAGGTTGGAGCGTCACGGTCGTCCCGCTTTGTGTGCCATCTTGGCCAATGTCGGTGGACAGCGCAGCGCCCATCGGCGCCTGCACGGTGGCGGTTTCGCCTGTCATGTTGAAGGCACAGAAAATCCGGTCTGTGCCGTGCAGGCGCTCAAAACTCAGCACGCCGCCCGTGCCTGCCAGATTGTCGTGATCCCCTTTGATCAACGCATCACACCCCTGCCGCATCGCAATGGCGCGGCGATAATGGTGCAGCATGGCGTCAGGGTCTTTTTCCTGTTGGGCCACAGATTGATCAATGTGCGATGGCGGCATCGGCAGCCACGGGGCCATTTCTGAAAACCCCCCAAATGAATTGTCTTTGGACCATACCATTGGTGTCCGGCACCCATCACGGCCTTTGAATTCCGGCCAGAATTCAATCCCGTACGGATCCTGAAGCGCTTCGAACGGGACATCGGCTTCTGCCAGCCCCAATTCTTCGCCTTGATACAGGCACAGCGATCCGCGCAGGCACATCATCATCGTCGTAAACAACCGTGCCGCATCCGGCCCCAGATCCCAACGCGACACATGGCGGATCACATCATGGTTTGAAAACGCCCAACACGCCCAACCTTCGGGGGCAGCCTCTTGCAGGCGCGCCATGACATCGACCACATCCTGCGCTTTCAGACGCCCACCCGACAGAAATTCAAACGCATAACACATATGCACCAGATCATCGCCAGCCGTGTATTCGCCCAACAGTTCAAGCCCCCGCTGCGCATCGCCCACTTCGCCCACACAGGTGGCCGCCGGATATTCATCCAGAACCGCCCGGAACCGACGCAGAAAATCCAGATTTTCAGGCTGGTTCTTGGAATACAGATGTTCCTGATGGTTGTAGGGGTTCACGGATGGGGCAATGGTTGCATTGCGCTTTTCGGGTGGCAACGCCGGGTTGTCGCGCAATTCCTTGTCCGCGAAATAGAAATTGATCGTGTCCAGGCGGAACCCATCCACCCCACGATCCAGCCAGAACCGCACCACATCCAAAAGCGCATCCTGCACCGCAGGGGTGTGCAGGTTCAAATCCGGCTGCGATGTCAGGAAATTGTGCAGGTAATACTGTTCGCGCCGCGCATCCCACTGCCATGCAGGCCCGCCGAAAATGGACAGCCAGTTGTTGGGTGGCGTTCCATCTGGTTTGGGGTCGGCCCAGACAAACCAATCTGCCTTTTCATTGTCCCGCGATTGACGGCTTTGCGCAAACCACGCGTGTTGGTCAGACGTGTGGGACAACACCAGATCGATCATGATCTTCAGACCCAGATCATGCGCTTTGGCGATCAGCGCATCGAAATCCGCCAACGTTCCAAACATCGGATCGACATCGCAATAGTCGCTGACGTCATAGCCGAAATCCTTCATCGGGGATTTGAAAAACGGCGAAATCCAAACCGCATCCACACCCAGTGATGCAATGTGATCCAACCGCGACGTGATCCCGGCCAGATCGCCGATCCCGTCGCCGTTGCTGTCTTGGTAGCTGCGCGGATAAATCTGATAGATCACCGCACCGCGCCACCAGTCTTTATCCACGGACTGACCAGCGACCATGGCTTGTGTTGAACCGTCCATCGTACTTCCTATTTCACAGACCCGGCCAACAGGCCGCGCACCAGATACTTTTGCATTGCGAAAAACACGACCAAGGGCACGCTGATCGAAATGAACGCCGCCGTCGCAAGGATTTCCCAGTTCCCGCCCCGTGATCCCAACAGTTCGACAATCTGCCGGGTCATCACAGTCGTTTCCCCTGTGCTGTCGATCAGGAACACCAGCGCCACCAGCAAATCGTTCCAGACCCACAAGAATTGGAAAATCGCGAACGAGGCCAGCGCCGGGAAGGACAGCGGCAGGATGATTTTCACGAAAATCTGGAAATCCGTCGCGCCATCCACACGGGCATTTTCAATGATATCTTTGGGCAGACCCACCATGTAATTTCGCAACAGATAGATGGCGAGCGGCAGACCAAATCCCGTGTGCGCCAGCCAGACGCCCAAATATCCTTTGCCGATGCCAATGTTGTTGTGCAGCTGCAAAAGCGGGATCAATGCCAACTGCAATGGCACCACCAACAGCCCCACGATCATGGCGATCAAAAGCGCGCGGCCTTTGAAATCCATCCACGCCAGCGCGTAGGCCGCAAAGGCCGCCACCAGAATGGGAATGATCGTTGCCGGGATCGTCACGGTCAGCGTGTTGAAGAACGCCTTTCCCATATTGCTTTCCCCGGACGCGCCGAACAGCACGCGGTCATAGTTTTCCAACGTGAATTCAGGGGCCGTTTCGGCAGTGGTAAAGACCCGTGGCAGGCGCTTGCCCTCTTGGGTTTCGGTGGCCGTAAACACATACGATCCATCCGCCTGCACCGTCACGGTGCGATCTTTCGACAATTCGGCAGTGTCACCGGGACCGAAGGCTTCGGGTGCGCGCGATGATGTGCCCCATGCGCTGACGTCCGCCTCAACCTCAAACAGCTGGCCTTCGATGACGTAAAGCCCGTCGCGTTCAAATTCTTCACCCGCAATGCGGATGGCCGGGTTCTGGCGTTCCTGGGTCGACACCGATGCCCACCAGCCTGACCCTGCGATTTGATCAGCGGTGCGGAATGACGATACAAACAACCCCACCGTCGGGAACAGCCACAACAGCACCAACGCAACAACGGATATATTCACAACCCACGACAGGGATGATTTTGAACCTGCGATGTTGTCCATTATTTCATCTCCTGACGGGCGTTATAGACGTTCCAGACCAAGATGGGCGTCACCAGCAACATGATAATCATGGCCGATGCAGACCCCACGCCCCAGTCCAGACCGCGGAACATTTTGTCGTACATGTAATTCGCCAGAACCTGTGTTTCCCACTGGCCGTTCGTCATGGCGAACACGATGTCAAACACCTTGAGCACGACGATCGTGATCGTGGTCCAGACCACCACAATGGTCGGCATGATTTGTGGCACTTTGATTTTGAAAAAGATTTGGAACGGGTTGGCCCCATCGATAATCGCGGCCTCAACCGTTTCTTCGGGAATGCCGCGCAGGGCCGCTGACAGGATCACCATGGCAAAGCCGGTTTGGATCCAGACCAGCACGATCATCAGGAAAAAGTTGTTCCAGAACGGGATGGTCAACCACTGTTGCGGATCACTGCCCCCAAACCAGATATACAGCGCGTTCAGCACGCCGATCTGTTCGGTGCCTTCGGGACGGGCGTCATAGACCAGTTTCCAGATCACCGCCGCACCGACAAAAGAAATTGCCATGGGCATGAAGATCAGTGATTTTGCGATGGATCCCCACCGGATGCGGTCGGTCAGCTGCGCCGCCAACAGCCCAAACGCGGTAGAGGCTGCGGGGACGACGATCAACCACATCATGTTGTTGCGCAGTGCTTCCCAGAATTTCGCGTCTTCGAACATTTTGGAATAATTCGCAAAACCGACGAACGCATCGTCCTGCGACCGGTCTGTGACAGACAACCAGAATGTCGCGACAACCGGATAGGCCAGATACAGCCCCAGCGCCAAAACAGCGGGAAGCACAAACAGCCACGGTCGAACCAGATTAGCGCGATTGATGTTGCGCCCGGCATTGGGACCACTGGCTGGAAAAATGAATTTATCCAGGATCAGGTTTGAAAAGTAGAAATATCCGACGCATCCGCCGACGCCCACCACGATTGTGACCAGGCCAAGTAATGCAGCATCCATCGGTTCCCTCCCCTAGGATTTATGGTGTGGGTGCGCGGGTTCATCCCGCGCTACCCGAAAGCCCAGTGTGGGCCAGTGGCTTAGTTTGGCCAGCTGTTCTGGATGGCTGTGGCCACTTCGCCTGCGTCTTTGCCGCCTGCGTAGTCTACCATGCCTGTCCAGAATGTGCCTGCGCCAACTGCGCCCGGCATCAGGTCGGACCCATCAAAGCGGAACGTTGTTGCGTTCAACAGGATGTTGTTCATCGCACGTTCACTGTCGGACCCGAAAGCGGACAGATCAACACCTTTGTGTGGTGTCAGGAACGCGCCGCGTGACATCCACAGTTCGTGTGCTTTTGGATCCTGCAGGAATTTCACCAATGCATGCGCGCCTTCGGATTCGTTGGTGATCGCAAACAATGTGCCTGCACCCAGAACCGGGTTACCCAGATCTTTGGACGCATAGGATGGGAAGTAGAAGAAGTCTGCATCTTCACCCACAACGGTGCCTTCTGGGAAGAACGCTGGGATGAATGACGCCTGACGGTGCATGTAGCACTGTGGTGGCGATGCAAACAGACCCTTTGGGCTGTCACGGAAATCTGTGGATGCGACAGCACCGGCACCACCCGCAACATAATCGTTGTTGCGTGCAAATGCGCCGAATTCTTCGATGGCGGCAACAACACGTGGGTCGTCGAATGCCATGTCGTTGGACACCCAGTCATCATAGACTTCTGGCGGCTGTGTGCGCAGCATCATGTCTTCGACCCAGTCGGTTGCAGGCCAACCTGTGGCAGCGCCGGATCCCAGACCGATGCACCATGGTGTGCCACCGTCTGCGACGATCTGGTCTGTCAGGGCTTTCAGATCTTCCATGGTTTCAGGAATTTCGTAGCCTGCATCTTCGAAGTTTTCAGGCGAATACCAAACCAGCGACTTCACATCGACGCGGAAGAACATGCCATAGTGCTGCTTGTTGCCATCGGCATCGTTATACGACCCCAGATCGACCCAGGATTGACCGGCGGCATAGTTTTCACGAACCCAGTCAGCCACATCTGGCTGCAGCGGTGTCAGGAAACCGCGCGATGCCATGTCTGCCGCAAGACCAGGCTGTGGGAACACGGCCAAGTTCGGGGCAGAGCCTGCTTCGGCGTCAATGACGATCTGCTGTTCGAAAGAGTCAGAACCAACGTATTTGACTTCGGCACCTGTCGCTTCTTCGAACATGTCAAAGATTTCTTCGACGATTTCAGCTTCTGGTGACAGCCATGTGCCGGCAACTGTGATTGTTTCACCTGTCAGGTCAGGCAGATGGCCGGCGGCGTTTGCCATTCCGGCGGTCAGTGCCAGCGCAGCCGCACCAGCATAAAAAGTCTTCTTCATTTAGGTTTCCCTCCCTACGCGCATTTTGCGCAATGAACATCCGCACCTTGGAATCAAAAAATCAAAGCGCTTTGGATAGCGCATAGCATTGCAAACTTCGAATTTATGTCAACTGCCGAATTTATCGCACCTGAAAATAGAATTTCCGCAAAGGATTCGACATATTCATACAGAATTTCAGAAGCCGTTGACATCACAGTCGAACTGTTCGTAACTAAATCCAAAGCGCTTCGGGACTGTTTGGATGAACCTTAAAGAACTTTCAGAACTTCTGGGTTTGTCACAGACAACGGTCAGCCGCGCCTTGAATGGTTATCCCGAAGTCAGTGAAGCCACGCGCCAGCGTGTGGCAAAGGCAGCGACCGAACACAACTACAAACCCAATAACCGGGCCCGTGGTCTTGCGACGGGCCGGGCCATGGCCATCGGTCACGTGATCCCGCAAACCAACACCCATGAAATGGTGAACCCGATCTTTGGCGATTTCATTGGCGGCGCAGGCGAAACCTATTCGGCAAACAATTATGACATGCTTTTGTCGCTGGTTCCTGACACCGAAGAAGCGCAGGCCTATCGCCAGATGGCGGCCCGGGCCAGTGTCGACGGGCTGATCCTGCACGGCCCCAAAACCAATGACGACCGTATCGCGTTGGTGCACAGCTTGGGTCTGCCGTTCGTGGTTCATGGGCGTGCCAGTGGGATCGATCAGCCCTATCATTGGGTGGATGTGAACAACCGCCGTGCCTTTGAACGGGCGACAGAATTCCTGATCCAGCTGGGCCACCGCAACATTGCCCTTTTGAACGGGATCGAAACGATGGATTTCGCCCAACGACGCCGGGCAGGCTTTGAATCTGCAATGAAAAATGCCGGTGTTGCGATCCGCCCCGACCTTATGTTCAGCCGTGAAATGACGGAACTTTACGGGTACAAAATCGCGACCCAGCTTTTGGATGCGCCGGTCCCGCCGACCGCGTTTATGGTGGCGTCGCTTGTGTCTGGCATGGGGGTCCGCCGCGCACTGGAAGATCGCGGAATGAAGATGGGGCGGGATGTTTCGATCGTGATCCACGATGACGATCTGTCTTATATGCCCAATGGGGACACGGTCCCGATGTTTACCGCAACCAAATCGTCTGTGCGCGAAGCGGGGCGGCTTGCTGCAAAAATGTTGCTGGATGTGATTGCCGACCCAACGCTTGAACCGCAGGAATTGATGCTGGAAGCGCAACTGGTGGTGGGCCAATCCACTGGCCCTGCCCCGATCTGAGAAAGACTGAAACCATGATGAAATTCAAACGCGCTGATTTTCCAGCGGGGTTCCTGTTTGGGGCTGCAACGTCAAGCTACCAAATCGAAGGCCACGCCCAAGGCGGCGCGGGTCGGACCCATTGGGACGATTTTGCCGACACGCCCGGCAATGTGATCCGGGCCGAAAACGGCGATTTGGCCTGCGACCATTACACCCGGTTTGAAAGTGACTTTGATCTTTTGAAAGATGCAGGGTTCGATGCGTATCGGTTTTCAACGTCTTGGGCGCGGGTCATGCCAGATGGCACCACGGTGAACCCCGACGGGCTGGATTACTATGATCGGCTGACGGATGCGCTTTTGGAACGCGGCCTGAAACCCTGCGCGACACTGTATCATTGGGAACTACCCTCTGCGCTGAATGATTTGGGGGGGTGGCGCAACCGTGATATCGCCAAATGGTTTGGTGAATTCACCGAAACCATCATGGGCCGGATCGGGGACCGGATGTATTCTGTGGCCCCAATCAACGAACCATGGTGTGTGGGGTGGCTGTCGCATTTTCTGGGTCATCACGCGCCGGGTCTGCGCGACATCCGCGCCACAGCGCGGGCCATGCACCATGTTCTGTTGGCCCATGGCACAGCGATTCAAGCGATGCGGGGGCTGGGCATGAACAATCTGGGCGGGGTGTTCAATTTCGAATGGGCCACCCCGGCCGACGACAGCCCGGCCGCGATCAAGGCCGCAGAACTTTATGATGGATATTACAATCGCTGGTTTCTGGGTGGCGTGTTCAAGAAAGAATACCCCGCCAATGTGCTGGAAGGATTAGGCCCCCATATGCCCAACGGTTGGCAGGACGATTTTGACGTGATCGGCCAGCCGTTGGATTGGTGCGGTCTGAATTATTATACGCGCAAGGTCATTGCCCCCAACACCGATCCCTGGCCCAGCCATCAAGAGGTTCCGGGCCCCTTGCCCAAAACCCAGATGGGCTGGGAAATTTACCCCCAAGGGTTGGAAGATTTCCTGACCCGAACAGCCGCAGAATATACGGGCGATCTGCCGCTTTATGTGACGGAAAATGGCATGGCTTCGACCAGCGGTACCGATGATCAGGATCGCATTGCCTACCTGAACGACCATCTGCAGGCGGTCCAAAACGCACTTTCCAAGGGTGCGCCGGTGAAGGGCTACATAACTTGGTCGCTGATGGACAATTACGAATGGGCCCTGGGCTATGAAAAAAGGTTCGGTTTGTTACACGTTGACTTCAAAACCTTGCAACGCACGCCCAAAGCCTCGTACCACGCGCTTAAACAGATGTTAGCGCTAAAGGACTGAATATGACTGCAACTCGCAACATGGTCGTTGACGTGGGCGGCACCAACACACGGGTTGGGTTGGCAGATGGTGCGTCGGTGTTAAGCGACACCATACGCCGCTATCGCAACGATGATTTCCCGGGGCTGGAACCGGTCTTGCAACGCTATCGCAATGAAACGAACTGCGGACCGGTCGCCGGGGTTTGTGCCTGCATTGCCGGACCCGTGCGCGATGGCGTGGGCGCGTTGACAAACCGGGACTGGTCCATTGACAAGGCCGGTCTGGCCCATGCCGCAGGTGCCACCCGGGCCGCCATCTTGAACGACATGCAGGCCCAAGGGCACGCGGTGCAGGGTTTGGGCGCGGACAAGCTGACCGAAATCGTGGCAGGGCCAGTGGTGCCCGACAATGCAGCCCGGCTGGTTGTCAATGTGGGCACTGGGTTCAATGCGGCGATTGTTTATGCAACGCCCAAGGGAAAACTGGTGCCACCGTCGGAATGTGGTCACGCCAATCTGCCGATCCGCACCGAAGCGCAGTTGCGCCTGTGCCAGTTTGTTGAAACGGCACATGGGTTTCCCGCAGTCGAAGATGTGTTGTCGGGCCGGGGTCTGGAACGGGTTTATGCATGGCTGTCCCACGAAGCGGGGGACGACACATTGCTGACGTCGCAACAGATCATGGCCGCGATTGCGGACGGATCAGATGCCCGGGCGACCGAAGCCGGGCGCGTCTTCGTGACAATCCTTGGCACTGTTGCGGGCAATCTTTCCCTGATCCATCTGCCGTTTGGCGGGGTTTATCTGGTGGGGGGATTGGTGCGTGCCTTCACGCCCTATTTGCGCGAATTCGGTTTGGTGGATGCGTTCCGCGACAAAGGCCGCTTTGCTGGGTTCATGTCGAACTTTTCCATCCACATGGTCGAAGATGACTATGCCGCCCTTGCCGGATGCGCTGAACATCTGGCAGCATCCATGGAATGACGCAAAACACCCTGACCCTGTCAAATGCCCAAGCGCGGGCCGTATTTCTGGAAAAGCATCTGTTGACGGATGCGCCATCAGGGTCAGGGAAAGGCGCCGATCTGAACACGGTGCTGGATCGGTTGGGCTTTGTGCAGGTTGACAGCATCAACACGGCCGCCCGCGCCCACGACCAAATCCTTTGGTCACGCAGGCAACAATACCGCCCCCGCAACCTGCGCCATCTAGTGGATCGTGATCGAACCGCGTTCGAAGGCTGGACCCATGACGCCAGCATCCTGCCAATCAGTCACCTGCCCCACTGGCAGCACAAGTTTTCACGCGACCGGCAAAAAATCGAACGCCGCTGGACAGACTGGCACCGGGGGGATTTTCTGGCCCAAACCCAAACGGTGTTGGATCAAATCGCAGCCCACGGCCCCGTATCATCATCCGACGTTGGAAAATCCGAAAAGCGGGGCACCGGCGGGTGGTGGGATTGGCACCCTTCGAAAACGGCGCTGGAATATCTGTGGCGCACCGGGAAAATCATGGTGACCCGTCGCGATGGTTTTCGCAAGGTGTATGATTTGACAGAAAACGTGGCCCCGGCCCCATCAGCGACGCCCGATTGGCCGCAAACACGGGACTGGGCCTGCCGCGGGGCGCTGTCGCGGCTGGGGTTTGCCACCCACACGGAAATCGCCGCGTTTTGGGATCTTGTCCCGGTGGCAGAGGCGAAGGAATGGTTAAACACCGCAATTGCAGCAGGAACCGTGACGCCGATTGCCATAACCGCCGCAAATGGGCAAATCCTGCCCAGTTTTGCGCTGACGGACACGATTGATCAACTGACGCAGGCACGGGCCGCTTCGAACCGGGTCAGGATCCTTTCCCCCTTTGATCCGGCGTTGCGGGACAGAAAGCGGGCGCTGCGTCTGTTCGGATTTGATTACCGCATTGAAATCTTTGTGCCCGAAGCGCAACGCCGTTACGGATATTATGTGTTTCCGGTTCTGGAAGGGCACCGGGTGATCGGGCGCATTGATGCAAAAGCGGACCGTGCAACCCGCCACCTGTGTGTTCAGAACTATTGGCCGGAAAAAGGGTGTGCGTTGTCACAAGGGCGACTGGGCAGGTTGATCACGGCCCTGAATCGCATGTCCAAACTGGCAGACTGCGACGGCGTTTCACTGGGGCCGCTGGAACATTGAAGAACTGCGCTATGCGCGCCCCATTACCGGCATGTCTTCGGTCAGTTTTGGCAGGGTCTGCGGCAACGACCGCAGATGTTTCGTTATCACTTGCCCCAAGCGCAGCGCGCTGCCCTGCCCCCAATGTGTGTCGATATCTGCCACAACCGCATCAAGGGCCAACATTCGCATAATGGCCCGCAAGACAGATTGGGTGCACGACCCATCGCCCCAAGGGGACGCCCGCCAATCATCTGTTCGCCAAACCGATGCAAGACTTGGGCCAGATGCGACCATGTCATCCTGCGCAAGGTGATCCAAAGACCGGGCTATGATCGCGCCCAAAGGCATGGGCGATACCGGATCTGAACCGCCCGCTTGCGAAAGTTTCGCAAGGGCCGCAGCCAGATGCGGATGGTTTTTCAGCAGTGCAATTGCAGATGGCATCGCAATCTTGCTGCGAAATCGCAGGATTGAATTCGCCTGATACAGTGCTTCACGCCTTGGATCGGCGCCTGTTGTGGCGATGGGCAGGGCAAAGGCTGCGTCAAACCAATCACAACTTTTTTCAAATTCCGCATGATCGCGGTCGCCAGCGGGCAGATCGCACCCTTCGGCAAAGCTGTCACGGGCATGCGCCACCCATTTGGGGTCCGGGGGCATCGGTAAATCGGGTTGGCTTACCAATTCAACCGCACCATCTGCGAATGGCGACAGTCCCCAAGCCACGGGTTTGGGCGCACCCATATGGGCCAGCGCCCGTTCCACATGGTGATCAAGGGCGTGCGCAGACGCATCTGGCAACAGCTGGCGTAGGGCAAGGTTCAATTGCAAGGCCGGGTGCGCCTCCCAAGCGGCGCGTGTCAATGTCAGCCACGATGTGCGGCAAGGTCGAAACCCCAATCCGCTTCCTTTTTCGGGGCGGCACAGAAACACACTGACCCCCCATGGCGATGACGCGATCCACCCGGACGCAAGTTCCGGATCAGGTCGCAGCCACATTTCAAGCGGTCCATCGATTTCCATGCAGGGCAGAACAGACCCGACGGTCCGGTCTGCATAGATATCGTCCCACATCACGCAGGTCGTTGATGCAGGGCGTTTGCCCAGATCCCGGGCCAGATGCGACATTCCCATTTTCCTATCCCGTCTCTTTTTTTAACGGACATCGGCCCAGACAGTGCCAGCCGTATCCCTCATAATTCTGGCGAAAATCTGACCTTCATACGGAACGACTGTCGCAGCTTTCGCACGGGAATGGGTTAACGTTTTGTAAAGCGACCGTTCGCGGCGTCAGACCGCCAATCGCTGTTCTGCAATTTCCACCCACCATGAACACCCCGTTGGTATCACGGTGTCATTAAAATCATATTTGGGATGATGGACCATAGCCGTATCGCCATTGCCCACCAAAATATATGCGCCCGGGCGTTCTTCCAGCATATAGGCGAAATCTTCGCCGCCCATCACAAGGGGCGCGTCGTCACATGACCCTGTCACTGCAATCGCGGCTTTGCGGGCATGGTCTGTTTCGATGTTGGCGTTGATCATCGGCGGATAGCCCTTGATGAAATTGATGTCCGCGCGTGCATCATGGGCCGCCGCCGTTTGCGTCACGATTGAATGCAGCCGCTTTTCCGCCAGCGCCCGTGTGGCCGGGGTCAGGGTCCGGATCGTTCCCCGAAACTGAACGGATTGCGGGATCACATTGAACGCCTTTGAACTGGTTTCCACCGATGTCACCGACACCACGATCTGTTCCACAGGATCGCAATTGCGCGATGCAATCGTTTGGAGTGCGGTGATGATCTGCGCTGTTGTCACGACCGGATCAACCGTTTCATGGGGTTTGGCCGCGTGACCGCCGACCCCCTGCACAGTGATATCAAACTGATCGGTCGCTGCGAAAAATGGCCCGGGGCGTATCGCAAACTGCCCTTCGGGCTGGCCGGGCCAGTTATGCATTCCATAGACTTCGTCAATGCCGAACCGGTCCATCAAACCATCTTCGCACATTTCGCGGCCACCGCCGCCCCCTTCTTCGGCGGGCTGGAAAATCACCACAACGGTTCCATCGAAATTGCGGGTTTCGGCCAGATATTTAGCAGCACCCAACAGCATTGTCGTGTGGCCGTCATGGCCGCAGGCATGCATTTTCCCAGCAACCTTTGACGCATGCGGCGCGCCGGTTTCTTCATGGATCGGCAACGCATCCATGTCTGCGCGCAATCCAATCGTCCGCCCCTTGGTGTCTGATTTTCCCTTGATAACCCCCACAACGCCGGTTCGCCCCAGCCCTGTCACCACGTCATCGCACCCCATTTCAACCAGCCGGTCCCGCACAAGACCCGCTGTGCGGTGCGTATCAAACAGCAGTTCTGGATGTTCATGAAAATCACGGCGCCATTCCGTCAGTTCAGGCAACAAATCAGCGAAACGGTTTCTTACGGGCATTTGTGGTTCTTCCGTTTGGGGCGTGTGAATTGATCAGGCCAGGGCATCGTTCCATCAATCCTTGTCAGGTGCAACGTACACATGCCCGGCAGGGCCGCGATATTTCGAGGTCAGTTCCGGGTCCACTTCGCTGCCATCTTTCAAAAAGGGCAAGATTCCGCGCCGCGCCGATCGTCCGCGCATCTGTGCAAGATCCGCATCAGATCGTGTCACCCGTTGCGACATCCGAAGACCCCATTGGTGCAATGCGCCATACAAACGATCCATCTGCGCGTCAGCCACAGATGTTTTGGCAAGATCGAAAAATTCATCAGGGTCTTCTTGCAGATCAAACAGCATTGGGCGCAGCCCGCCTTCTGCGTGGATCAGTTTGTATCTTCCATCAAACACCATAAACAGCCGCGCGTCGCGATTGGTCACGCCCACGGCATCCCGCATTGGCGTCATGGAATAATCGTATTCGCTGATCACGACATCCCGTGGCCTTGCCGTTTTTCCGTGCAAATACGGGATCAGGCTGCCCCCTTCCAGAATGTGATCTGCCGGTGCGCCACCGGCCAGTTCCAGAAACGTGGGTGCCAAATCAATCGCTTCGACCAGGGCATCACAGGTTGTACCGCGCGTTGCATCCGCGGCGGGTCTGGGATCGCAGACAATCATCGGAATTTTCACGGACGGATCATGGAACAGATCTTTTTCACCCAGCCAATGATCGCCAAGATAATCGCCATGATCAGACGTCAGCACAATGACCGTGTTTTCGATCTGGCC
Organism: Planktomarina sp.; assembly: GCA_020630595.1. Taxonomy (GTDB): domain Bacteria; phylum Pseudomonadota; class Alphaproteobacteria; order Rhodobacterales; family Rhodobacteraceae; genus Planktomarina. Next base: position 18,753 of record JAHDBC010000018.1, on the reverse strand, counting down.
CGAACGTTCCAGCGCGTCCAAAATCCGCCCCAGTTGATCATCGCACTGTTTGATCAGGCCCATATAGGCCGGAATGACTTTCTGGCGCACCGCATCTTGTTGAAAGGCCTGCGCGATCTTGTTGGACATGAAGGCGCCATAGACCGGGTGCGGGTTCTGGCGTTCGACCGCATGCCTTTGGGCCGGCGCCACATCCTCAACGCCATACATCTGATGATAGGGCGCCGGAACGATATAGGGCCAATGTGGTTTGATATAGCTGACATGGGCGCACCACGGCCCCGTGGCCTGATCCAGAAATGCAAGGCACTGATCGGTCAACCACGGTGTTTCGCTGTCTTCTTCCCGGATATTGGCGGGTTTGTCTGCGTTGTCGAACATCCAGCCAGATGCAATATGCCCCCCATCAACGCCAGCATTGGCGTGATCGGCCCACGGATTGTCCCCCGGATAGCCCTTTGATTTCAGGTATTCGTTATAGGGTGACCGCTTTTCGTCATAAAATCCATCCGGCCCATATCCCCACAGCCCATCATCACGAACCCAGACATCAAAGCCACATTCTGCCTGACGCGCGCCGATGACGCTGTCCGGGGAAAGGCCCAACCGCGCCATGCCGTCCGCATCGGCCTTCATATGGGTTTTTCCGATCAGCCAGCAGTCCATCCCGGCCCGCCGCAGATGATCACCCATCGTCTGTTCACCAACCCGCAGCGGATACCCATTCCATTGCGCGCCATGCGACGACACATAACGCCCTGTATAAAAGCTCATCCGGCTGGCACCACAGATCGGCGATTGGCAATAAGCGTTCGTGAACCGCACCCCCATTCGGGCGACCCGGTCGAAATTCGGAGTTTGCAATGTTGGATGACCCGCACAGGACAAATAATCAAAACGCAACTGATCATACATGATGAACAGAATGTTCGGGCGTTGTGGGTCGTTGGATTTGGTCATGACCATCACCTGCCAGACCCACGCCGATCGAACAAATGATTTTTCGCAGCAGTCGTTCCAGACAGCACGATCTGTCGCTGGTGGTGTTGAAACCGCGCGGACCGGCATGGTCATGTGTGACAGCCACCACCAAAGGCAGGACCAAAGCCATGACAGACGGATCAATCGGATCAAAGCGCAGAAATCGTCGACGCGCGTCCCAGGATGCCCCCGCCAAAACTGTTGGCCGGACCGTGGATTACCACAACCTGCGCAGCCCTTTTCCCACCATGGATGTCTTTTCGCCAGATCAGGCAGCCAGCATGCATGAAACGGCGCTGACCATTCTGGAAGATCTTGGCACACGCGTTCTTTTGCCAGAGGCCCGCGAGATATTCACAAAGGCGGGGGCCACGCTGCGCGGGGATGATACGATTCACATCGGGCGCGACATGGTGAATGCGGCTCTGTCCAGCGCACCGAAATCCATTCTGTGCAAAGGGGGTATCCCCACAAAGGATTTCGTTCTGGAACAGGGAAGGCTTGTGTTTCAGGCGGGTGCAGGTGCCCCCCATGCGACCGATTTGGACCGTGGACGCAGGCCCGGTTCCGCACGCGATTACATCGAATACCTGCAACTGACCCAACATTTCGACGTGTTTCAGATGATTTCGCCGCAGGTGGAACCGCAGGATGTTGCGACCCATCTGCGCCATTATTTCACGACAGAAGCACAGCTGATCTGGTCCAACAAGTTTCCCTTCACCTTTTCACGCGGAACCCCGCAGGTGATGGATTGTTTCGAAATGATCCGGGATTATCGCGGTCTATCCGATGCTGACTTTGCATCGGCCCCACAGACGTACACGATCATCAACACCAACAGCCCAAGAACGCTGGATATCCCGATGGCGCAGGGCTTGATCGATTTCGCCCGGTTTGGGCAGCTGTCGATCGTGACCCCGTTCACACTGATGGGCGCAATGGCCCCGATCACCGTGGCAGGTGCGATCACCCTGTCCCATGCGGAAGCTTTGGCCGCGATCACGCTGACCCAACTTGTGAACCCTGGCGCGCCTGTGGCGTATGGCACATTTACGTCCAACGTGGATATGAAATCCGGCGCGCCGGCCTTTGGAACCCCAGCGCATTTTCAGGCCTCGCTTGCGGCGGGTCAAATGGCACGGTTGATCGGGTTGCCGTGGCGGTCTGCCGCCGGATCCGCGTCGAATTCGAATGATGTTCAGGCCGCAAACGAAAACCAGATGGGGCTTTGGGGGTGCCTGATGGCCGGGGCCACAGTGGTGATCCACGCCGCTGGCTGGTTGGAAGGTGGGCTGACTGTATCTTACGAAAAACTTGTCACTGACGTCGAAGTCTTGAACATGGTTGCGGAACTTTGTGCGGGCGCATCCGCTGACCCAGCCGACATTGGCTACGCGACCGCCATTGCGGAAGTCGAACCCCAAGGCCATTTCTTCGCCACATCGCAAACGATGGAACGTTACGCGACAGCCTTCTATGACCCAATCGTGCACGACTACGCAAACTTTGGCACATGGACGGAACGGGGCGCAACGGATGCCAACAACCGCGCGACGGATGTCTGGAAAGACATCGTCGCACGCAAGGATCAGCCGGGTCTGAAATCAGACAGTCTGGGCCAATTGAAAGACTTTATCGCCCGCCGAACAGCCGAAGGCGGGGCGCCCCCGGAAAGTTGATTGATCCCCCATAATAATTTGCCTTGAAGGAAACTAATATTCCTGAAAAGAATAAACGTCGTATACGGGTGCATGCGGAACGCATCCGTGGCAAGACCAGTTCAAGAAACCGCGTGCCACAAACGCGGGCAATGCGGGGGGCCACCCCAAAGGGACCAAAGGAAGACGACCGTGAAAGACATCAACGCATCTGCAGATCATCGCATCTTGCGCGGAAAACAGACACGCATGCAGATTTTGGATCAGGTTCAGGCCACGGTTGCGGCTGAACCCAAAGTCGGGCGCATCGTATCAGTCATGATCGGCGATACGGCAGAGGTCGCGGTCTATATTCGGGGTCAGGCGCGCGCTGCAACACAAGTGGGCATCCCGTTTGATGAACAGGTCTGGCCCGCAGATATCACGCAAGATGATTGCAAACGCCGCATTCAAGCGATGAACGATGACCCGGATGTGCTTGGCGTGATCTTGCAGCGCCCTGTGCCTGATCATATCAACGTGCGGTCGCTGCAATCGGCCATTCACCCGTTGAAAGATATCGAAGGGATGAACCCCGCGTCCATCGGGAACATTGTTTACAATGACGTGGCCCTTGCCCCCTGTACGGCTGCCGCAGCCGTTGAACTGATCCACGCCACGGGGTTGTCCATGCAAGGGCTGGAAGTGGTGATGATTGGTCATTCGGAAATCGTTGGAAAACCCATCGCAATGATGCTGATGGCCGAAGGGGCCACGGTGACAGTCTGCCATCATATGACACGGTCCGTGGCCATGCATTCCAGACGGGCTGATGTGGTCGTGGTTGCCGTGGGCAAGGCGCACCTGATTGGCAAAGATATGATCAAACCCGGCGCCGCTGTGATCGATATTGGCATCAACCAGACCGACGACGGCATCGTTGGCGATGTTGATACGGATGATGTTTTGGATGTTGCGGGGTGGATCACACCGGTACCCGGCGGCGTCGGGCCGGTGACAACGGCGATCCTGATGCGCAACGCCATGGTCGCCCTGCAACGGCAAAAGGCGGCTGGTTGGCTGGACTAAGCCGCCAGATAACCGACGCCGGAAAACGCGATCACAACGCCAAACCATTTCAAGATGGACATGCGTTCGCCCAGAACAGCCCACGCCAAAAGCACGGTCAACAGACCAAACATGGACGCAGTAACAGCGGCATATTCCGGGTTGGGCAGCGGCCCTGCCGATATGACCGCCAACAGGGCGATCCCATCCAATATCCCCATGATGGCAAGGGGCAAAATGCTTTTGCGCCCGGGCCACGTGGGGCGGCGAAACGCAACGATGGCCAGCGCAAGCAACCCGAATGCCACGATCCGCGCAACCAGCGTGGAGGGCAGTTCCCCTGCGCTTTCCGCTGCCATTTGCCCCAGACGGAACGTCAGGGCAAACCCGACGGCAGACAACACCGACAGCGCGATGGTCGGCCCGATCGGGGGGATGTCGGCATTGTCAATCTGCGCTGCAACGATCCCAACCCCGGCAACAATCGCCAACACGGCAAGCCCCTGCCCCGCGGTCACGGCGGCCCCGTCTGCAATCGCCAGCGCGATCGACAAAATGGGATAGGACGCAATGATCGGGGACACCAGACGGACCGGACCGCGCTGAAACGCAAAATACAGGCACACGCTTGCGACCAGAAAGGCAACGCCCGACGCGATCGAAAGCGTTAGCGATGTGCCATCCAGCGCAATCGGGGTTTCTGTGATCACCATCACTGCGGATTGAAACAACAGTCCGAAAAACAGCACTGTCAAAAGCGCAACCATCATGGGTGTTGTCCGGCTTAGGTACCGGATGGTTGTATCATGCAGGGCCCAGCAAACGGCTGCCACCAACCCCAGAACAAGCGCGTTCATTCGCTGCCATCCTTGCCCCGGAAAAAGGGAATCAGAAACACAAAACAGGCAACGAAAAAGAACACCGATCCCACCATCGACCAAAAATGCCCCCACGACGCGATGATGAAACCGCATGCGGACAGGATAAACAGGACCCAGCCTAGAAAGTTGATCTGATTGTTGGTCATCGGTCAGTAACTTTCCTTGCTTGACTCACAGTGCCTCGATATTCTTACCATGAAACTAAGTTTCCGCATATGCAAATTGCACCGGCTCGGGAGGCACGGATGTTGGATGATCTTTACCCCAAGGTGACACCGGGGCCGCCAAAGCCAAGCGTTATTATGCAGCCAAGTGTTTTTTCGATGCCCCCCGGCACAGAACGATACGTTGTCGAAGGGTGCGGCGCAGTTTTGATCCCAATTGAAACCGGGGATCGCGTCACGATCATCAATGATGAGGGCGGCCAGCCCTGCGAAGTGATTGCCGCAGACAAAAAGGGCAAGATCGACCCGGCGTTGGTGTCTTTGACCGCAGATGGGGCCGCCGGCGGGCTGAAGGCCCTTTTGACATCATCAGATCAATCGTTGCGCGGTTTGCGCATGGGACTGGATGCCCGTGGGATTGATTTGGCGCAGGGGCGGTCGACCAACTTCTTTGACAGCACGACACCCGCGAAAGATCAGGTGGAATTCACCGCCGCGCGGGATGGCGTGGTCATCATTGCAGCCCCGCATCCCAATGGCGCGGGCGCCATGGATGCAGAAGCACAGGATACCGCGACCCCACTGGTGGTCATGGTCAAACGGGCAATCATCAAACCCCATCGTGGATTTGAATTGCCCGACCCGCTGGCTGATCCAGTGGACGATATCCGGGTCCATTCTGCGACGGCGGAATCGTTTTTCGTGAAAGCCGGTGACTATATTCAGATCATCGATAAAGATGGGCGGCAGTGCACAGATTTCGAATGTTTCAGCGCGCGCAAGTTGGACAAAGGCATCGAACACGCGCTGGATGTGACCACGACACGCACCCTGATGGGGCATGCCTATCCCATGCCCGGCTTGCACGCGAAGTACTATGATCAGGAAATGCTGCCGCTGGTGGAAGTGGTGCAAGACACCTGTGGCCGCCACGATGCGTTCGCCTTGGCCTGTTCGGCGAAATATTATGATGACATCGGCTACCCCGGGCACACGAATTGTTCGGACAATTTCAACACCGCACTGGCAAAGTTCAATGTGTCGGGGCGTCCGGGGTGGATGGCGATCAATTTCTTTTTCAACACCGCGATTGACGAACATGGTGTCATGTATGGCGACGAACCATGGTCGCGGCCCGGCGATTACGTCTTGCTGCGCGCGTTGACAGACATCGTGTGCGTCAGTTCCGCCTGCCCCGATGATACGACCGCTGCAAATGGATGGAACCCAACCGATATCCACGTGCGCACCTACAGCGGCAAAGAAACATTCCAGCGGTCCATCGCGTTCCGCGCCACGCCAGAATCGGAACCCAAAATGACAAAACAAACCGGTTTTCACGACAGCTTTGCCAAACACACCCGCAATTTTGTGGAATACAATGGATACTGGCTGGCCAATTGCATGGCCGAACATGGCCCGATCAAGGAATACCACGCAGCGCGTGAAAAATGCGTGATCATGGACCTGTCCCCCCTGCGCAAATTCGAAGTGACAGGGCCAGATGCCGAAGCGTTGTGCCAGTATATTTTCACCCGCAACATGAAGACCCTGCCTGTGGGGGGCGTCGTCTATACGGCGATGTGCTATGAACATGGGGGCATGATCGACGACGGCACCGTGTTCCGTTTGGGCAAAGACAATTTCCGCTGGATCGGCGGGAATGACTATGGCGGCGAATGGATGCGCGAACAGGCCGAAAAGCTGGGGCTGAAGGTTCTGGTCAGATCGTCCACGGATCAGCTGCACAACATCGCCGTGCAAGGACCCGAAAGCCGCGATTTGTTGAAAAAACTGGTATGGACCGCGCCGCACAATCCGGAATTCGATCAATTGGCATGGTTCCGGTTCACGCCCGCCCGCCTGAACAATGAAAGCGGCACGCCGTTTGTCGTGTCACGCACAGGATACACGGGCGAATTGGGCTATGAAATCATGTGCCATCCAAAAGACTGCGCAGAAATCTTTGACGCTGTGTGGGACGCAGGCCAAGATCACGGCCTGACCCCCATGGGGTTGGAGGCATTGGATATGCTGCGTATCGAAGCCGGGCTGATCTTTGCAGGCTACGATTTCAGCGATCAGACGGATCCTTTCGAAGCGGGGATCGGGTTCACCTGCCCTTTGAAATCCAAGACCGATGATTTCATCGGACGCGACGCCCTGATCCGGCGCAAGGAAAATCCCATGCGCAAATTGGTGGGGCTGGATATCGACAGCAATGTTGACGCGGCCCATGGCGATTGTGTTCACGTGGGTCGCGCACAGGTCGGCGAAATCTGTTCAACCATGCGGTCGCCGATCCTGGGCAAGAACATTGCCATGGCGCGGATCGATGTGGCCCATGCGGCACCGGGGACAGAACTGGAAATCGGCCAGTTGGATGGGCATCAGAAACGTTTGCCCGCGACCGTGCGCCAGGATCTTGCCGCGTATGATCCCACGAAATCGCGGCCCCGGTCGTGATCCGGCGGGCGGTTCTTGCGGGCGTTGCCTGCCTGATGGCCCTGCCCGCCTTTGGGCAGGCCGTAAAGCTGACGGGCGATGAAATTCGCGCGCTTTTGACCAACAACACCGCGATTGGCCGCTGGGAAGGGGCCAAATACCGCCAATGGTTCGGACCAGACGGTGTGACGCTGTACGCGCAGGAAGGATCACGCACCGCCCGTGGTGAATGGCGCGTAGAAGACGAGCTGCAGGAATACCAATCCATCTGGCCCGGCGACGAAGATTGGGAAGGCTGGTTCGTCATGGAATTCGGCGACACATATTATTGGGTCAGCCGCGCAACGCCGCCAACACCGTTTCAGGTGGTGCCGGGTCAAAGCTTGATCGTGGAATGAAGACGGTCCTTGCCCTTTGCGCAGCCGTGTTTCCGGCAATGGCCCTTGGCGAATGCGACCCGCAAGCCTGGATCACAAACAGTGATATCGTCACGGATCGCCCGGGCCTGTGTCAGGTCGCCCGCAGTTTGGATGGCCCACAGACCGTTTGCCATTGGGCCTATGGGTTTCGATCGGAATCCGCCATCGCACAAGCCACCCACATTGCAGACCATTGGAAGCGATGCGGGGCCACCGTTTTTGCAGCCGATGACAGCGTGAACCACCCCGACAGTTTTGATCAGATGGAATACAGGTTGGACGGTTACCGGATATCGGTATCCGTCAAAGACAAGACAGCATTGCTGCAATCGCTGTTGTTTGTCGCTGTGACGGATGTGAACTAGTCATTTAGGTGCGCGGTTGTCAGCCCCGCCGGAATGTCGATCCAATCCAGTTTTTCTTCCGCAAAATACACATCCGTCGGGACAACGCCGTTCGGATCCGCCAGCAGTGCGGCATAAAAATGTGTTTCATCGGGATAGGCCAATGAATCGTAAAACAGCGGGGTTCCACAGGTGCCGCAAAATCCGCGCGTTACTTTTGCGCTGCTTTTATAGCGCTGGATCGGCCCATCCAACGCCCAAGCCCCGTTGGGATGCCCGATCCACGTCACAAACGGTGCCGCAGTCGCCCGGCGGCAGCTGTCACAATGGCAATGACCGACCCAATTGTGCGGGCCGGTCAAAGTAAAGCTGCAACCACCGCACAGGCAGCGGCCGGTTTTGGTGTGCGATGCCATCAATTCTGCAAGTAGACCTCAAGACTGTCGTCCAGCGCGTCTTTCCAAGGCGTGTGGTGTTTGGGGGCCATGGTCCCGGTCATCACAGATTTATAGCCGTTGTCGCGGAACGTCATGATCCCTTGTTTTTTGTGGCCTTTCCATTCCTTGAACGCCTGGCACGCCCCTTCGACATCAAAGGTCGGATAATCTGTTTCTGCGATCAGTTCCTTGATGTAATCGCCCTGATACCAAATGGCGTCATAGTCGGTTTCACCCGCATCTTCGCGCGCTTCGCGGTCCACGATATCAGCGTCCATTGCAGCGCGGTCTGGCAGGGCAATCTTGCCCATGATCACGTCCCGCGCCCACCAGGCCTGTGCATCGAACATGTTGAACGTGAACCATTGGTCCTGCATGCCGATGTAAAACAGATCTGGATTGGGGGCGAAGGCCACGCCCTTGTACAGCATGGCGGTCGCCAAACGGTTCGCGGTGCGCAGCGTCAGGTCATCTTCCATAAATGGGAAGCTGTGCTGATACCCGGTGCACAGGATCACCGCATCAACGTCGCGTGATGTGCCATCTTTGAAATGCGCGGTCTTGCCATCCATGTGCGTCAACAGCGGTACTTCGGCCCAATTGTCGGGCCAGTCATAGCCCATGGCCGCCGTCCGGTGTGACACGGTGATAGATTTGGCCCCGTATTTCCAGCACTGGGACCCAATGTCTTCGGCTGAATAGCTGGTGCCGATGATCAAAATATCCTGATCCTTGAATTCCACAGCATCACGGAAATCATGGGCATGCAAAACGCGGCCCGGGAATTTATCGAATCCCTCAAATTGTGGCACATTGGGGGTGCTGAAATGCCCCGTGCAACAAATCACGTGGTCGAATTCTTCTGTGGTCATCGTATCACTGGGCAGGTCACGAACTGTGACATGGAATTTGCCGCCACTGTGGCTGACGTGTTTGACCGCTGTTTCGAATTTGATCCAATCGCGCACGCCCGCCTTTTCCACACGGCCCTGAATATAATCGAACAAAACGGCGCGCGGCGGATAAGATGCGATCTGTTTGCCAAAGTGTTCTTCGAAGGAATAGTCGGCGAATTCCAGCCCTTCTTTCGGGCCATTCGACCACAGATAGCGGTACATCGACCCGTGGACCGGTTCGCCGTATTGATCCAATCCGGTGCGCCACGTGTAATTCCACAGGCCGCCCCAGTCCGATTGTTTTTCATAGCAGACGATTTCGGGGATATCCTCCCCGTTGGCTTTGGCCGATTGAAAGGCACGCAATTGTGCCAATCCAGACGGACCAGCACCAAGAACAGCGACACGTTTGGACATTGGCGAACTCCTTTTTTTTTGCAGTGCACAGCAGCATATACCTTTAGTCAAGATTTATTCCCTATAGTGAAATTGACCTGCGCTGATCCTTGGTGTGTGTTGGGGGCATGAGTGCACACACAATAATAGTGATCGGCGCAGGTATCCTTGGCGTTTCGACAGCGATCTGGCTGCAACGCAATGGGCACCGGGTGACGCTGGTCGATCAGGATGCGCCCGGTCAGGCTGCATCTTATGGGAATTCCGGTCTGCTGGCGGGATGGGCCATCGCGCCCATAACGTCGCCGTCCCTTTGGTGGGATGCGCCGCGCATGCTTGTATCGTCCCGCCAGCCCCTGTTTGTGCAGTGGCGAAAATTGCCTGCCATGACGCCGTGGTTGGCGCGGCTGATGTCAAACGCGACTGATAAGAAAACCCGTAAAATTGCGCACAATCTTGCACCGCTGTTGACAGACACGGTGGACCAACACCGGGCGCTTGCCGCGGGCACCCCGGTTGAAACATGGATCAACGACAGCAAGATCAATTTCGTCTATCGCAATCTGAAAGCATTTCACGCGGATGCCTACAGTTTTCGGATCAAGGAAGCCGCTGGGCTGAAAGCGGATATCATCACAGGGCGGGCCGTGCAGGACGAAGAACCCATGCTGGGGTCCAGCGTTCAATGCATCGCACAGATGTCAGGCCACGGTCATATCACGGACCCGGGAACCTATGTCGCAAAGCTGGCCGGGTATTTCGCGGCCCAAGGCGGGACGTTTTTGCAAACGCGGGTCAACGGTTTCGATTATCACAAGGGGCGCATTTCGCAGGTCCAGACCGACATGGGGGCGTTGGAATGTGACAGGATCGTTGTGACCGCAGGCATCTGGTCAAAGGATTTGATGAAGAAGCTGGGGCTTTCGATCCCGATGCAGGCGGAACGCGGCTATCATGTGATCTACAAAAACCCATCCCAAACACCGCGCAACCCGATGCTGATTGCGGACGGAAAATTTGGCGTAAACCCGATGGATATGGGGCTGCGCTTTGCTGGCACGGTAGAATTGGGGGATCATCACGCCCCCGCGTCCAACGCCCCGATCAGATTGATTGAACACTATGTGAAGCGCATCTTTCCCAACTTGACCTGTGCGGAAAAAGACACGTGGATGGGGTTCCGCCCCACCCTGCCCGACAGCACGCCGATGATCGGCGAAATCGGGTCAACGGGGGTGTTTACAGGATTTGGTCACCAGCATGTCGGGCTGACCGGCGGCCCAAAGACAGGGCGGTTGTTGGCCCAAATGATTTCTGGAACCCCACCCAACATCGATATGTCCCCCTATGCACCAGACCGGTTTTCGCGCTAAGCCCGCGCAGCATCGAAAGGACAGGATATGATCGAACGGATTGATACGGGGGAACGGGCCTCTAAAATCGTGAAGCACAACGGGGTGGCCTATCTATCCGGGCAAGTCGCAGAAGGCGAAACCATCCAGCAACAGGTGCGCGATTGCCTTGCCAAGATTGATGATCTGCTGGTTCAGGCCGGATCATCGCGCGAAAAAATGCTGCGTGCGACGATCTGGCTTGCGGATATGTCTGACTTCAAGGGGTTGAACGAAGTCTGGAACGCGTGGGTTCCCAGCGGTCACGCACCTGCCCGCGCCTGTGGCGAAGCAAAGCTGGCACGGGCCGAATTGAAAGTCGAAATCATCGTGGATGCCGCGTACGACTAAACCAGAAAAGGCCGCCCGTTTTCAGGCGGCCTTTTGCAATTCCCCGTGTGCCAGATCAGATATCCAACGTGTTCTGCTTTTCCCATTCGCTGAAGTGACTGACGTAGGAATTCCATTCTTCCATCTTCATCTTCAGATATGCGGCACTGAATTCATCGCCCATCGCGGATTTCAGGCCTTTGTCCTTGTCGTATTCACGCAAGGCATCCAGCATGTTCAGCGGCAGCTTTGGCGCGCCGCGCACCTTGTGGCCTTCGGCATACATGTCGATATCGTGGCGTTTTCCCGGGTCCGCCTTGGATCGGATGCCAGACAAACCAGCGGCAATGATCACGGCCTGCAACAGATACGGGTTGGCTGCGCCATCAGGCAGGCGCAATTCAAACCGGCCGGGGCCAGGCACGCGCACCATGTGTGTGCGGTTGTTTCCGGTCCAGGTCACGGTGTTGGGGGCCCATGTCGCACCTGACATGGTGCGTGGCGCATTGATCCGTTTGTAGCTGTTGACCGTTGGATTGGTAATCGCGGCCAGCGCACTGGCGTGTTTCATGATCCCGCCCAGGAAATGCTTGCCACGTTCAGACAATCCCACTTCGCCGGTTTGGCCTTCGCCTTCACCCGCAAAGACGTTGACCTTGGACGCAGCACCCGGTGCATCCCAAACGGAAATATGCGCGTGACAGCCGTTTCCGGTCAGCCCTTCGACAGGTTTCGGCATGAATGTTGCGCGGTAGCCGTGTTTTTCAGCCACGCATTTCGCCATGAACTTGAAGAAGGAATGCTTGTCGGCGGTGCGCAGCGCATCGTCGAAATCCCAGTTCATTTCCCACTGGCCGTTCGCATCTTCGTGGTCGTTTTGGTATGGGTTCCAGCCCAGTTCCAGCATGTGATCACTGATTTCGCGGATCACATCCAAACGGCGCATGAACGCCTGTTGATCATAACAGGGTTTGGCTGCGGTATCGAATGGGTCGGAAATCGCATCGCCTTCGGGCGTCAGCAGGAAAAATTCTGCTTCGATCCCGGTTTTGACATGCATGCCTTCTTCAGCAGCCTCTGCAATCAATTTGCGCAGAACGTTGCGCGGGGCCTGTTCGACGGGTTCGTCTTCCATCACACAATCGGCTGGAACCCATGCAATTTCCTTGTTCCATGGCAGGATGATCACAGCATCAGGATCCGGGACTGCCAACATATCGGGGTGTGCTGGCGTCAGATCAAGCCATGTCGCAAACCCCGCAAAACCAGCACCGTCTTCTTGCATGTCTGCAATCGCGCGGGCGGGCACAAGTTTGGCGCGCTGTCCCCCGAACAGGTCGGTGAATGATATCATGAAGTATTTGACGCCATTGTCTTCGGCGAATTTTGCAAGATCTTTTGCCATGATCGTGCTCCCTGTTGTCGTCTTTTGTTTTGTGTTTGCAGTTAAGACAAAAAGGCGCGTCCTGTGAACGCGCCTTTTTGGTTTGTTTTAATATGATGTGCCGGGTTTGCCGGGGTACCAGTCTGTCCCTGCCAACGGGACCTGCGCCATTGCTGCGGCCTCCATCGTCAGGGCGACCAGATCTTCTGGTTCCAGATTGTGAAGGTGGTTTTTGCCACAGGCACGCGCGATGGTCTGCGCTTCCAGTGTCATCACCTTCAGATAGTTTTTCAGGCGGCGGCCCCCTTCGATGGGATCAAACCGTGCCATCAATTCGGGGTCCTGGGTGGTGATGCCAGCGGGGTCTTTGCCTTCGTGCCAGTCGTCATAGGCCCCGGCCGTTGTGCCCAGCGCATTATATTCCGCTTCCCATTTCGGGTCATTGTCACCCAACGCAATCAACGCAGCGGTTCCAATGGCAACGGCATCCGCCCCCAGCGCCATGGCCTTCGCCACATCAGCGCCGGACCGAATCCCGCCTGACAGGATCAATGACACCTTGCGATGCATGCCCAAATCCTGCAGCGCTTTCACCGCTGGCCGCACAATCGCCAGCGTGGGTTGCCCGACGTGTTCGATGAACACATCTTGCGTCGCAGCCGTGCCGCCCTGCATCCCATCCAAAACAACGGCATCTGCCCCTGCTTTCACGGCCAATGTGGTGTCGTAATAAGGCCGCGCCCCGGCAACCTTTACATAGATTGGCACTTTCCAGCCGGTGATTTCGCGCAATTCAAGAATTTTGATTTCCAGATCATCGGGGCCTGTCCAATCCGGATGGCGGCAAGCAGACCGTTGGTCGATGCCTTTGGGCAGGTTGCGCATTTCCGCCACGCGGTCAGAAATCTTTTGACCCAGCAACATGCCGCCACCGCCCGGCTTTGCGCCCTGCCCGACGACGATTTCAATGGCGTCCGCCTTGCGCAGATCATCGGGGTTCATCCCGTAGCGTGACGGCAGATATTGATAGACCAGCTTTTTGGAATGCCCGCGTTCTTCGGGCGTCATGCCACCGTCGCCTGTGGTTGTCGATGTCCCCGCAGCCGATGCGCCGCGACCCAACGCTTCTTTTGCGGGGCCAGATAGTGCGCCAAAAGACATGCCCGCAATGGTAACGGGGATATCAAGTTCAATCGGGTTTTCTGCATGCAATCCGCCAATGGTCACATTGGTTTCGCATTTTTCACGGTAACCTTCCAATGGGTAACGGCTGATCGATGCGCCCATGAACAACAGGTCATCAAAAGATGGAACCTTGCGTTTTGCGCCCCCCCCGCGAATGTCATAAATCCCTGTGGCCGCCGCCCGGCGGATGTCGGAATTGATGTCCTGTGTGAAGGTCGCGGACTGGCGCGGTGTGGTATGCGGGATACCGTTTGGAGTATGTTTGTTCATCTTTCCAGTATCCTTAATACGCGCCGGCGTTATCGACGTCGAAGTTGTACAGGTTGCGGGCTGACCCGTAGCGTGTGAATTCCGATGGATCTGCATCCATGCCGGCTTCGGCCAGAATTTCTTTCAGAAATTCAATATGTTCGGGGCGCATTTCTTTCTTTTCGCAATCGGCGCCAAGCGATTTAACCTCGCCGCGCACAAAGAACCGCGCTTCGTAACAACTGTCACCCAGTGCATCGCCTGCATCGCCCAAAACAACCAGATTTCCCGATTGGCCCATGAACGCGGACATATGGCCGATGTTGCCCTGAACCACGATATTCACGCCCTTCATGGAAATGCCGCAGCGGCTGGATGCATTGCCCTTAACAACGATCAGCCCACCATGGCCCGTGGCCCCCAGATACTGGCTGGCATCGCCTTCGATGACGATTTTGCCGGACATGATGTTTTCGCCTGTGCCGGGTCCGGCCGACCCATGGACGTTGATCGTGGCCTGTTTGTTCATGCCACCACAATAATATCCGGTGGATCCTTTCACCGTCACTTCGATCGGCGCATCCAAACCACAGGCAATCGCATGGGACCCGCGCGCATTTTCGATGGTCCATGCGGTCTGGTTGGTGTCGTCAGATTGCGCATGAAGTGCCTTGTTGACTTCACGCAAACCAATTTCAGAAAGATCAAGCGTTTGCATCTTAGGCGGCCTTTTCAGTCAGGGTGGAATCGTTGTGGCTCCAGAAATAGACGGTGGCTGGTTCTGGTTCCCACACACGGGCTGTTTCAATCCCCGGCAAATTCACAAGCGCACGGTATTCCGATCCGAACGCAACATACTGGTCGGTTTCGGCCATCACAGCGGGCTTGCAGGCAATCGGATCACGCACCACGCCAAAACCGTCTTTGGTACCGACGACGAATGTAAAGAAACCGTCCAGATCATTCAGGCCGCTTTCCAGCGCTTCCCCCAGGGTCGCCCCGTTTTGCATGCGCCACGTCAGATAGGCCGCACCCACTTCGGTATCGTTTTCGGTTTCAATGTGAATGCCTTCACGCCGCAGCTTGCGGCGCAGGGAATTGTGGTTCGAAAGCGATCCATTGTGCACCAGACATTGGTCATCGCCGGTGTTGAAAGGGTGTGCCCCCATCGTGGTCACGGCTGATTCGGTCGCCATGCGCGTATGGCCGATTCCATGGGTTCCGCCCATGGATGACACATCAAACCGGGCTGCCACATCTTTGGGCAATCCAACTTCTTTGTAGATTTCCAGCGATTCACCCCGGCTCATCACCCGCACATTGGGGCGAATTTCGCGCAAGGCCGCACGGGCTGCTGCGACCTGATCTGCACGGATTTCCAGCACGGCGTGGGTGCTGTTGATCGTCATTTCGACATCGCCCTTGATCTCTTTTTTCAGATCTTTTTTCAGCTTTTCGAAATCTTCATCAGGGGTGTCAGATTGAACGGTCAACTTTGCGTTACCATTTGATCCGGCACCATAAATTGCGATCCCAGCACTGTCAGGCCCACGATCTGTCATGGTGATCAGCATATCAGTCAACATCGCACCCAACTTGGGTTGCAACGTTTCATCTTTTAAAAACAATCCGACGATCCCACACATGGGCGTGTCCCTCCTCCAGACGTCCAAGCGGACAGGGTGAATCAGACGCTAGCACCAAAAATTTGCACTCTCAACTGTCGGGAAACTTTTTTTCATCTTAGGCAAAAAACACTAGGCAGAACGGACATCCCATGTTTCATTTCCGACAGCGTCTTTGTGCACAAAGAAAAAGGACGCGTTGGGGAAACAACAAGGAGGGATCCCGTGGAAGAACAACTTGCTGAACTCGCTGCGCAGGTCGCAGCGATCGAGGCCAAAGGCAATCTGACCAACACGATGTTTGCCGAAGCCTATTATTATCTGACAATCCCGCTGATGATCATTATTCACGCGGGCTTTCTTGCGTATGAAATGGGGGCTTCGCGTGCAAAGAACGCCCTGTCGTCGGGCGTGAAAAACATTCTGGCGTTCGCGTTTGTTATTCCTGCGTTCTATTTCTTTGGTTGGTGGGTCTATTGGGCGATGCCCACAGGGTTCAGCCTTTCTGCTGGTCCGAACGGCATTTCTGGCGCGGAATACGCCGGGTCCATCGCGTTGGCATGGGGACCAAGTGCTGCCTACATGGGGCCAAACTTGGCTGACCAGATTGATGGCGTGTTCTGGGGCGCATTCACATTGTTTGCCGCCACAACAGCATCAATCATGTCCGGGGCCGTCATCGAACGGATCCAGACGGTTGGTTTTGTGATCCTTGCCATTATTCTGGGTGGGTTCAGCTGGACGCTGGCCGCCGCTTGGGGCTGGCACGCAGATGGCTGGCTGGTCACGGGCTGGGGCCTGCATGACTTTGGTGCAGCCGGTCTTGTTCACGCAGTTGCGGCCTTCTTTGCGCTGGGTGTTCTGATCAACCTTGGACCACGGATTGGCAAATTCAACGCCGATGGGTCGGCAAATGATCTGCCAGGCCACAACATGCCGTTCACAGCCACGGGCCTGATGCTGATTATCGTCGGTTTCTGGGGCTTCCTGATGGCCTGTCTGGTTGTTGGCGGTGAAGCATGGTCATGGGGTGCAAACTACACCACCATCTATGGCACACCGACAAACCTGGGTGCGTTGTCGTTCAACATCTTGATGTCTGTTGCTGGTGGGATCATCGGTGCATGGATCATGACACGTGATCCATTCTGGATGATGTCCGGCGCGCTGGCGGGGATCATTTCCTGCGCATCGGGCTTGGATATCTATTATCCTGCAATGTCGCTTGTCATCGCGTTTGGCGCGGGCGTTCTGCTGAAACCAGCTGCTGGTGTTCTGGAACGCATGGGCATCGATGATGCTGTTGGCGCGGTCACCGTGCACGGCACAATCGGTATCTACGGCATGCTGATGCTGGGCATTGTGGCATCCGGCTACCCTGCAGCATTGGGCGAAGGCGCACCTGTGACATCATTCGTGGGTCAATTGGTGGGTGCGGTTGTGTTTATCGCAATCGGTCTGTCCACTGGTTTCGTTTCATCGCTGGTTCTGAAAATGGCTGGCATGTTGCGTGTCCCAGAAGCCGCAGAAATCGCTGGTCTGGATACGGTTAAAGTTCCAGCACAAGCATACCCAGAAGGCATCGCGGTATCCCCGCCTGCTTCAAGCTAAGAAAGGAAGACTGATATGGGATTTCCATTTGAAGGGGCCGCATGGGCCGAAGGCATGGAAGCAATCTTCCCCGGTGCGGGTGGATCCATGCCCGGTGTCTGGGCTTTGTTGGGTATCGTTGTTTGCGTCGGCGCGTTGATCGTTGGCCAAATGGCAGAGTCATCCAAATACAAGAACCACAAGTGATCAGACATCGTCTGATTCTTTGAAATCCAAAGGTCGCCCCCCGGGGCGGCCTTTTTCCGTTTCGGTGCCTGATCACCCATCAAAAGCCCGAAAATTTGCCTGATAAGAAAAAAATTTGCATGTCAGTGTTGATTTTTGATCCCAGCCCCTGCTGAATACCGTCAAACACAACAAGATTCCGCAGGGGGAAAACATGGCTATCATCTGGAGACATTCCGCATTGGCACACCGCCACGCCGAAATCGGTGGGGAACTGGAAGACTGGAACGGCATGGGAACCGCGTGGTTCTATGACGACACACCCGAACGTGCCAAAGCCGATTACGAAGCAATCCGCACAAGCGCAGGCCTAATGGATGTATCTGGCTTGAAGAAAGTGCACGTGTCTGGTGCAGACGCCGCTTACGTCATTGACCGGGTCACCACCCGCAACGTGGAAAAGATTGCCCCCGGGCGGTCGACCTATGCCTGTATGCTTAACAGCGAAGGCAAATTTGTCGATGACTGCATCATCTATCACATCGCGCTGAATTCATGGTTGGTCGTGCATGGCACCGGCACAGGTATGGAACAGCTGACATCCGTTGCGGCTGGCAAGAACTGTTCGGTCGTATTCGATGACGACATGCACGATATGTCGCTGCAGGGGCCAAAGTCGGTGGATATTCTGGCAAAGGAAATCCCTGCGGTGCGCGATCTGGCCTATTTCGGGCTGATGCAGACGCGGCTGTATGGCAAGGATGTCATGATTTCCCGCACAGGCTATACCGGTGAACGCGGCTATGAAATTTTCTGCCGTGCCAAAGACGCCGTCCATATCTGGGACAGCATTTTGGAATCCGGCGGCGACGATGTGCGCCCGACCCAGTTCAGCACATTGGATATGCTGCGGATCGAAAGCTATTTGCTGTTCTATCCCGGCGACAACTCTGAAACCTTCCCATTTGAAAACGAAACCTGTGGCGACACGCTGTGGGAATTGGGTTTGGATTTCACAGTGTCCCCCGGCAAAGAAGGGTTCATCGGATCCGAAAACCATTATGCGTCCAAAGGCAAAGAACGGTTTAAAATCTATGGCGTTCAATTGTCCGACGGCAAAATGGACCAGATGGAAATGTTTG
>JAHDBC010000053.1:3608-11402 GCA_020630595.1 Planktomarina sp. | reverse complement strand
GAGGTAGACAGCAGTTAACCCAAGTCCGAGTTTTTCAATCGGAAACCGCTTACCACTCAAACATCCAACTCCTCCACAAACCGCGCGTTCTCCTGAATATACTGGAACCTCAACTCCGGCTTCTTGCCCATCAGCCGTTCCACCAAATCCCCCGTTTCCCCCGGCATATCCTCATCCACTGTCACCCTGATCAGCTTCCGGGTGGCGGGGTCCATGGTGGTTTCTTTCAAATCCTTGGCGTCCATTTCGCCCAGGCCCTTGAAGCGCGAGACGTCGATTTTGCCTTTGCCGCCCAGGCCCTTTTCAAGCCAATAATTCTTTTCCGCCTCATCCTGGCAATAGACGCGTTTGGCGCCTTGGGTCAGGCGGAACAGGGGCGGGCAGGCCAGGTACAGGTGCCCGGCGTCGATCATCGGGCGCATCTGGGTGAAAAAGAATGTCATCAGCAGGGATGCGATATGTGCCCCGTCCACGTCCGCGTCGGTCATGATGATGATCTTGTCGTACCGCATATCGTCCAGATTGAACTTGGTGCCGATGCCGGTGCCCAGTGCCTCACACAAATCTGAAATTTCGGCATTGGTGCCGATCTTGTTGGAGGCCGCCCCCAGCACGTTCAGGATTTTGCCCTTTAGCGGCAGCAGGGCTTGGTTCACGCGGTTGCGCGCGCCCTTGCCGGACCCGCCGGCGCTGTCACCCTCTACGATGAACAATTCGGTGCCTTCGCGGTCTTTGGATGTGCAATCGGTCAGCTTGCCGGGCAGGCGCAGTTTTTTGGTCGCGGATTTGCGCTGCGTTTCCTTTTCCTGTTTGCGGCGCAGGCGTTCTTCGGCCCGTAGGACCAGAAAATCAAGGATCGCGCCTGCCGATTTCGTGTCGGCGGCCAGCCAGTTGTCGAACCGGTCGCGCACCGCATTTTCGACCAAACGCTGTGCTTCGACAGTGGCCAGCCGGTCTTTGGTCTGGCCCACGAATTCGGGTTCGCGGATGAAACATGACACCAGCGCGCAGCCCCCGGTGATCAGGTCATCGCGGGTGATCTGGCCTGCCTTGCGGTTGTTGACCAATTCGCCGTAGGCCTTGATGCCCTTTAGGATTGCGGCCCAGAACCCGCTTTCGTGGGTGCCGCCTTCGGGGGTGGGGACGGTGTTACAGTAGGACTGCATGAAGCCGTCGCGCGATGGGGTCCAGTTGATGGCCCATTCCACCTTGCCCGGTTGGCCGAACCGTTCCTGAAAATCGACCACGCCGGCAAAGGCATCGTCGGCGTATGTGGTGGCGGTGCCCAGCGTTTCTTTCAGATAATCAGAAAGGCCGCCGGGGAAGTGGAATGTGGCTTCGGTGGGGGTTTCGCCATCGTCGATCTGCGATTTCCAACGGATTTCGACGCCCGAAAACAGATAGGCCTTGGACCGGATGGATTTGAACAGCCGCGCGGGTTTGAAGCGGTGTTTGCCGAAAATCTGTTCGTCGGCGTGGAAGGTCACGGTGGTGCCGCGCCGGTTTGGGGCGGCGCCAATTTTTTCGACGGGGCCCAGGGGGATGCCGCGTGAAAAGCGCTGTTCGACCAGTTCTTTGTTGCGGGCCACTTGCACGACCATGGAATCTGACAGGGCGTTGACGACCGATGCGCCCACCCCGTGCAAACCGCCGGATGTCTGGTATGCCTTGCCGCTGAATTTGCCGCCGGCGTGCAGGGTGCACAGGATGACCTCTAGCGCGGATTTATCGGGGAATTTCGGGTGTGGGTCCGTGGGAATGCCGCGCCCGTTGTCTTTGATCGTGACCGAATAATCGGCGTTCAGTTCCACTTCGATGCGGTTGGCGTGGCCCGCGACCGCTTCGTCCATGGAATTGTCCAAAACCTCTGCCACCATGTGGTGCAGTGCCCGTTCATCGGTGCCGCCGATGTACATGCCGGGGCGTTTGCGCACCGGTTCCAGACCTTCCAGCACCTCGATCGAGGAAGCGTCATAGGTTTGGTCGTCCTGCGAAGAAAGAAGGTCGTTGGCCATTGTGTCTGCTCTTGCTGGTATGGCGGTCAGAATGGCAGATTATGGGGCCCAAGGGAAGGCAAACCGCAAGATTTGCGGCATGGTTTCTAGGTCAGAAGCGGCGTCAATTCCCGGTGCACGGGCTGCACGGCGGTGAAATGATCCATCATCTGGCCCAAAAGATCCGTGTCGGACCCATCAACCCACAGGGCCAACGATTTGCGGCGCAGATGTTCGGCATGGGGGTGATCCTTGTCGAACCCTGAAGGGATGCGTTTCAGTTGTGGTTCGGACAGTTCTGCCCCCACAGCATCAATCCGTTGCGGGATTTTCGTCAACGTCACCGCATCGCGCCATGTGGCGATCTGGGCCGGGGTCCAGCCCATCCAGCCCCAGCCGATCCGCACATAATCGGGCGAAACGCCAAAGAACCAACCGGGGCCGTTTTCCACCCCATCCAATGACCACAACAGATGCAGATGTGTGTTGTAGGGGCGTTTGTCTTTCGAAAACCGAACGTCACGGTGCGGGCGGAAGATCTTGCCCTTGAACGGATCGCCATGCAGCGTTTCCAACCGGGCAGCGATGTCCGCGATCAAGGCTGTTGCCGGTGCTTTCAGCGTTTCGTCATATTCGGCCTTGTTGTCGTGCCACCATGCCTTTGTGTTGTTCGCATTCAGCCGCGTATAAAAGGACCGCGCTGCGGGGATGAGGGAATCGTGGTCTGACATGTCGCAATCCTTATGGACCCGGGGAAAGTGCGGGGATAGGGAAAGCCTATGTCCCATCCAACGACAATCAAGGCCGAAGCAAAATCGCTTTTGATCCTGGGGCTGCCTTTGATCGGCAGTCAGGTGGCGCAATTTGCCGTGCACACCACCGACACGCTGATGCTGGGGTGGTATTCGGTTGATGCGCTGGCGCAATCGGCGTTGGGCGCGCAGGTCTATTTCATCGCCTTTGTTCTGGGGTCGGGGTTTGCATGGGCCATCTTGCCGATGGTGGCCAAGGCCGCCGAAGAACAGGATTGGCAATCTGTGCGCCGCACGACGCGCATGGGTTTGTGGACATCGACCATTGCGTTTGCGGTGATGATGGTGCCGATGTGGTATTCCGAACCGATCCTTTTGGCATTGGGGCAGCAACCTGATGTGGCCGCGGGTGCGCAAGTGTATTTGCGCATCGCGGGGTGGGGTCTGCTGCCGTTTTTGTGGGCCAGTGTGTTGCGCAGCTATCTGTCTGCGTTGGAACGCACGGGCATTGTGTTCTGGGTGTCGATCGGCACACTGTTGGCGAATGCGGCCGTGAATGCCGTCTTGATATTCGGCCTGTTTGGCGCGCCGGAATTGGGCCTGCGCGGGGCTGCGATTGCATCGCTGACAGTGGCGGTTCTGTCGTTCATCGGTTTTGCGATCTATACGGCCAAAGTGTTCCCGGACCATGATATGTTCCGCCGTTTCTGGAAAGCGGACTGGCAGGCCATTTGGACGGTCACCCTGTTGGCCCTGCCGATTTCCGGCACGGCCCTTGCCGAAAGCGGATTGTTCGCGGCGGCCACATTGATGATGGGGGCCATCGGCAAAGTTGAAATCGCGGCGGGTGGCATCGTGATCCAGCCCGCGGCACTGGCATTCATGTTTCACATGGGGCTGTCGCAGGCGGCGACGATCCACGCGGGCTATGCCCTGTCGCGCAAGGACCGCGCGGCGTTGAACCGCACAGCGGTGGCGTCTTGTTTGGTGTCCGCCGGGTTCGCGATTTTGGTCGTGATCCTGTTTGTCAGCTATCCAGCAGAGATTGTTGGCCTGTTCCTTGATCCTGATGATCCCGACGCGCTGGCGGTCGTTGCGCTGGGGGTCACGTTGATGTTCACCGCTGCGGCGTTCCAGTTTGTGGATGCGGCACAGGTTTTGGGGCTGGGGATATTGCGCGGGTTGCAAGACACCGCAATCCCGATGGTGCTGGCGGTCGTGTCCTATTGGGGCATTGGCGCACCGGTCGCATATTGGCTGGCCCTGCCGATGGAATACGGGGCGGTGGGTGTTTGGATCGGGCTGGTGGCCGGTTTGACGGCGGCCGCCGTATTGCTGTGGTGGCGTTATGCGCTGATACAGGCGCGGTTTGGCGGCCTTACTCCGCCGCAGCGGCCGCAGCAGCCTTAGTCAGGCGGTCTGCCTTTTTGCGCACCAGCACGGACCGCAAATCATGCATGGTCAGCAACAGTTCATCGGTGATGATGTCCAACTGTTCATCCGTCGCCTTGGATTGCGCCCATTGGGTGACGCCGTTCAAATGGTCAATGGCGCGCAGGATATCATCGACATCGCGTTCAGCCAGCGTTTGGATGCGATCCGCTTTCCAGGTTTCAATGGCATCCACATCTTCCACAGTCAGGGTCCGGCCCCCGTGGGGTTTCACATCCCCGTTTTTGACGTTCACAACAGCGATCTGATCCAATTCAATCCGCCGTTGCCGGTTTTCCGTATCCACACGAAACACAATCGCCCCATTGTCGCGGGTGCGGAAAAAATACTTGGGAAGATCAATGCTCATAGCCGTGGACCGTTACTGCAAAGCGTTACAAAACCGTGAAATGCGGGCGCAGGCTTCGATCAGCGCCGCATCGGATGTGGCATAGGATATGCGAAAATTCGGCGAAAGTCCAAAGGCCGCACCAAACACCACAGCGACGCCTTCGGTTTCCAACAGTTCAGACACGAATGTTTCGTCGGTGTCGATCACGGTGCCGCCCGGCGTGGATTTTCCAATCAGTCCCTTGATCGATGGATAGACATAGAACGCGCCTTCGGGTGTGGGGCAGGTGATGCCGTCGATGGCGTTCATGGCGTCCACCACCAGATTGCGGCGGCGCTTGAACGCATCTGCCCGTTCAGCCAGGAAATCCTGTGGGCCGTTCAGGGCTTCAACAGCGGCCCATTGGCTGATCGACGATGGGTTCGATGTGGACTGGGATTGGATTTTGCGCATTGCCGCAATCAGGTGTTCCGGCCCACCGGCATAGCCGATGCGCCACCCTGTCATGGCATAGGCTTTGGAGACGCCATTGGTTGTCAGCGTGCGGTCATACAATGCCGGTTCAACCTGTGCCGGGGTGCAGAATGTGAAATCATCATAGGCCAGGTGTTCATACATATCATCGGTCATCACCCAGACATGGGGGTGGCGCATCAGCACGTCGGTCAGCGCCTTCAGTTCATCCCAGCTGTAACCGGCCCCGGTGGGGTTCGATGGGGAATTGAAGATCAGCCATTTGGTGTTGGGGGTAATCGCCGCCTCTAACGCGTCGGGCGACATCTTGAAATCCTGTTCCAGCGTGGCTTCGACCACCACCGGTTCGCCGCCTGCCAGCAGCACCATATCGGGATAGCTGACCCAGTAGGGCGCTGGGATGATCACTTCGTCACCCGGGTTCAGCGTCGCCATCAGCGCGTTGTACAGAATTTGTTTGCCGCCTGTGCCGACGCTGATTTGTTTGGGCGTATAGGTCAGACCGTTTTCCCGTTGGAATTTATCGCAAATGGCTTGTTTCAATTCCGGGATGCCATCGGGGGCGGTATAGCGGGTTTTGCCGTCCGCGATGGCCTGTTGGCCCGCCTTGGCGATGTTTTCGGGGGTGTCAAAGTCTGGTTCCCCCGCGCCCAGCGCGATAATGTCACGGCCTGCGGACTTGAGCTCTGCCGCTTTTGTTGTCACAGCAATGGTGGGTGATGGTTTCACCCGATCAAGCGTCGCAGAAAGAAAAGACATTGGTTCGCCCTATGTTGAAATCGTGGCGACCATAGCAGCCACCCGGGCTGCCGCAAGCAGAAGGAAGAAGCGCAATGGCAGACACAGCGAAAGAATTTGACTGGTTTGGCCCAGATGCCTCAACCTTTGGGGATCGGGTCGCCGGTGCGCGTGAAGTGGCCGGCATGACACAGAACGAACTGGCCCGCCGCATGGGGATCAAAATTGCGACATTGCGCGCATGGGAAGACGATCGTTCGGAACCACGGGCCAACAAATTGCAGATGCTGTCTGGTTTGTTGAACGTGTCGTTGCCGTGGCTGTTGTCGGGCACGGGGATCGGGCCGGATGGCCCCGCGGAAGACACGATCGTGTCGGATGACGTGCGGTCCACGTTGGTTGAAATCCGCGCCGTGAAGACCGAATTGTCCGGCATGGCAGACCGTTTGGGCCGTTTGGAAAAACGCCTGCGGACCTTGATGACTGAACCCCAATGACCGAACCCCGCGCGACCCGCCTGAAGCGATTGACCATGCGTGCCAATTATCGCGGGATCAAGGAAATGGACATCATCATGGGGGGCTTTGCCAAAGCGCAGCTGGACCGGTTGGATGATGCGACGCTGGATGTGTTTGAACAGATGATGGCGGAAAATGACCACGATCTGTACGCGTGGATCACCGGAACCGCGCCAACCCCCGAACAGTACGCGACACTGGTTCAGATGATGGAAACCCACGTCAAGGGCCGATTTTCGTGAAAGTTTTAGTTGTTTAGGATATCTTTGCGCTTGCGTGGTTAGTGTGGGGCCAACACGAATGAAAAGGGCAGCACATGGGTTTCCAATCACAGGTCGACGTTGAAGAAACGGCAGGATATCTGACAGCATATCTGGACAGTCTTGCACTGGTGGAACGATTGCACCGACTGTTGCTGGATGTGATCAAAGATGAATTCGAACGGTTAAGCGTGTTGGAAATCAACGCGGTTCAGGCACTTTTGCTGTTCAATATCGGCGACCACGAAGTGACCGCAGGGGAATTGAAATCCCGCGGATATTATCAGGGATCAAACGTCAGCTATAACCTGAAGAAACTGGTGGATATGGGCTATATGCACCACCAGCGTTGCGAAATCGATCGCCGGTCCGTGCGCGTCAAACTGACCGACAAAGGCCGCCATATCCGGGGCGTGGTGACAAAGCTGTTTGCCCGCCACGCGGACGGCATGGAAAGCCGGAATGTCATGTCGATGGAAGGCATGGATGATATCAACAGCAGCCTGCGCAAGATCGAACGGTTCTGGACCGACCAAATTCGCTATATCTATTGATCCAGAAAGCTCAGCGTTGGCAGCGACAGTTCTTTCAACAATTTTTGCCGCATCGCCCGTTCAAAATCTTCGAACCCCAGCGCAATTTCAAGAAATGCGCGGGGTCCGTGTTTGACGTGCAGATGATAGTATCCCGTCAATTCACCGATGTGCAGTTCCTGCTGGCTAAGCCGGGGGGGCACATCCTGCCCGATCACCAACCCATTGATGGTCACATCACCCGCGCTGCGTCGCACGTCGCGCGGTTTGGGGCCTGAATTGTTTTTGCCATCGCCTGAAATATCCAAGGTGTGACGCCAGCAATCCGGCCGCATGGCCAGCAAATCCAACCCCAGTTGCATCGCAAGGCCCAATGCCGTGCCGGGGTCTGATTCATCGCGCGGCGTCCGGCGCAGGGTTTGTGCAATCTGATCCAGATCTGCCTGCGACCGCACATCGGTCCACGGCACGATGATCCGCTGCTGTGTTTCGCCAGACCAGTCATAAATCGCAAGCGCCACGGGCGCATCCGGCAACACAAGAAAGCTGTCAACAACATCCGGGTCTGTCAGCGCGTTGGCCAGACCCTGTGTCTGCAACTGATATTCGAAGGCATCGATGGATCCCGATACATCAACCCCCAGCGCAAGCGCCTGCCGACACTGGGCCTGCGCGGTCAGGGGCAGGGCGGTCAGGGGCAGGGCGGACAATGCAATCACGGCCGCCCATGTCCGCATCACCA
>JAHDBC010000053.1:0-3508 GCA_020630595.1 Planktomarina sp. | reverse complement strand
GCGGTCAGGGGCAGGGCGGACAATGCAATCACGGCCGCCCATGTCCGCATCACCAGTGCCCCGTATTTTCCATCGATGCCCAGGGTTCCTGGGGCGGCAGGTCATCGCCCTGCTGCAAAAGTTCGATCGAAATATTGTCGGGGCTGCGCACGAACGCCATATGCCCGTCGCGCGGTGGGCGATTGATGGTCACCCCGTTGTCCATCAGATGTTGGCAGGTCGCATAGATGTCATCAACGCGGTAGGCCAGATGGCCAAAATGGCGGCTGTCTGAGGGCAGCGCATCATCGCCGTCCCAATTATAGGTCAGTTCAACTGGGCATTCCGGCTGATCCGGGGGCGCCATGAACACCAGCGTGAAACGACCGCCTTCGTTGTCAAAACGGCGGGTTTCGGTCAGGCCCAACAGTTCGAAAAACGCAATGGTTTTATCCAGATCTTTGACCCGAACCATGGTGTGCAGATAGGTTAGCGGCACAGGTATGCCTCCTTTTTGATCTTCTCATAATAGGCGTTATAAGCGTCTTCGCCCATTTTTCCGCCCTCTTGGATCAAATCGTTTTCATAGAATTTTTGTTCCATCGGGGTGTCGCTGTCATTTCGAACCACGTCCAACCAGCCGTTTCCAACGCACAGGGCCAGATAGTCGCAAAACCGAATGTGCGCCAATTCGTGACGGTCGCGCAGGGTCGTAAACAATATCCGGATGTCATCCGGCGGAAGCGCGCATAGCTTGTCAAAATCCCAATCATCCGGCCAGAAATCCGGCAATGGATCGTCGCTTAGCAAATCCAGTTGGTATTGGCGGATCATGGCCCGCAGGCCCTGTGGACGCAGCGGCGGCGCATCATCGGGGTGTTTCAGCCGATAGATGTTGGTGATCGCGCCAAGGGCTGCGGCCACAAACACGCACGAACTGCTGGCCCCCATCAGCCATTTTTCCATTTCGAACCGTTCCGCAGGGCCCGCCAGCCAATCCATTGCATCGACGCGAAATGGAATTGTGGCGTCGATACAGCGTGTGTTGTCCAGCTGGCCCTGATGGTCTGCGGCCAGAATGATCCCGCTGCTGACACCATCGACATTGAAGGCCCATTGTTTCAGATCCAGCCCGCATGTGGTGGTGAAATCCTGCCGGCACAGCCGGGGGCCCGTGTTGCCCGCCGAAAACACAAGCACCAGCCCCTGATCGGCCAACGCCCGCGCCCGTGATGCCAATTCGGGTTCCACGGTCACGGGCAGATCATAATCTTCGTCCCCGATCTTGCGTTTCAGCGCCAATGGAAAGGTGACGATATCGCCCGGTGCCAGCTTTGCATCGCCAAACAGATCGTCCGTTTCGGTCATGGCCCGTTCCAGCCGATCGAACACCCCGTGCCACGCGGCCAGCTGTTTTTCCCTGCGATCATCAACCGTCGTCCAGCCCAGCGCATCGGGGCGGCACATTGCCATGAACCGGCAGGCCGTGAATTTGTCTGACATTCCCATCAATGCGGGGACCGGAAGATCAGCAGGGCGCACGGATTTGCACAGCATCGCACTGCCGTACCAGCCGTGTTGCTGGGCCACGTTGTTGGACAACAGCTGGCGGTGTGCGGCCTGCTGGATTTGGTGTTCCATGAACACCGATGCCGAATACACATCTTTGGGGTCCATGGCCGTGACGATGTAGGCACGGTAGATGTTCGGATCCCCTTCGGAGGCACGCTTGGTCAACCCGGCCATATCGGTCTGTGACAGGGATTTGATGTCTGCCCAATTGGCAATCAACGAATCCATGTATTCCGTATATTCAACCATCGCGTCGGTCAGGGTCTGAATATCGAAAACCAATATCTGGTTCAGCTTGTCAACATAGCTGGGCGCGGGGTCTGGCGGTATCAGTTTTTCTGCCGCGTTCAGGATCCGGTCGGTTTCTTCGACGGGCGGCAGCGATTTGGCCAGATCCTGTTCCAGCCGTTTCTGTTCATCGTTCCACGCGCGGTAAACGATGCGTGATTCCTGATCGAACAACAGCCGGTCCGCCGTTTCCTGATCAAAATCAAAGGTCAGATCGACCAGAACCAGCCGGTTGCGGCGAAACGTGTATTGGGCATCGGGCACCTTTGACAGATAAGCGGTCAGTTCCCTTAGGCCCGATACTTCGAATGGCATTCTGATCCCCCGCAACAGCCGATCGTTGTTTCATCGTGTTCAGCCTGCAGACTTACCCATTTTTTTCCTTTATCGCCAAGGATTTATTCATCTTTCAGTTGTGCAAGAAGTGGGATGGAAAATGTCGTGAATCAGGGGGTATTTTGACGCATCACCGCACGCCAGTGTAAGACAAATGAAACAAATTTGTATGACAAACGTTATGCATATGAAACACAGTGTTTCGGTCAGAAACGGCTCACACGCCGAAAACCGTTGTACTTGAACGATTTTTCCGCCTATGGTCCGTCAGGGCAGTGCAGGGGGATGTGATGGAAACTTGGATCGGGACACCGTGTCAAAGCTTGACCCCATATGCCGCAGCGCATATGTGCGTATGGACGATTTGAGAGAGTGCATTATGGCTGAGGCAGAAAAGAAACCCCCGCAAACGCTCAGCATCCGACTTTCTGAAAAAGAGGGGACTGGGCTGAACAAACTGCGTGAAAAACTGCGGGCCCGGAACAATTCCGAAGCCGCCCGGCGCAGCATCGTGCAAACATCCCGCATCATTGATCTGGCCGACGACGACGGGTTCATCACCCTGATCGACCCGCGCAGCGGCCGTGAAGTGCGTATCCCGATCGACTGGTAACGCCGGGACGCCCGCATAACATCCCACGCGGGTGAATTATCGACTGACAGCGCCACATTTTGTGGTTATCCTTCTATAGATTCCAAGATGATGTATAGAAGCGGTCCCCACCATGCCCCTGTCCCCAGAACAACAAGCTGAAATCGATGCCTTGCGGTCAACCCCCCGCGAAACCCTGCGGGCGGTGTCCCCCGGGATGGAAGCGCATCTGTACAAGGCCATTCCCGTTCTGGACCACGGCTTTGTGCGGGTGATTGATTATATGGGCGACGATGCCGCAATCTGTCAGGCGGCGCGGGTGTCTTATGGCAAAGGCACCAAATCGGTTCAGAATGACGAAGGGTTGATCCGCTATCTGATGCGCCACTGGCATTCGACCCCGTTCGAGATGTGCGAGGTCAAGCTGCACGTCAAACTGCCCGTCTTTGTGGCCCGCCAATGGATCCGCCACCGGACCGCCAACGTGAATGAATATTCGGCCCGCTATTCGATTCTGGACCGTGAATTCTATATCCCCAGCCCCGAACATCTGGCCGCGCAATCGGTGGTGAACAATCAGGGCCGCGGCGAAAGCCTGTCGGGCGAAGAAGCCGCCCGTGTCCTGCGCTATCTGAAAGACGACAGCGACCGCGCCTATGATCATTACGAAGAAATGATCAGCGATGACGGTCAGCAGGGCCTCGCCCGCGAACTGGCCCGCATGAACCTGCCCGCCAACAT
>JAHDBC010000052.1 GCA_020630595.1 Planktomarina sp. | reverse complement strand
GAACCGGTGTACACGGATTTGCAATCCGCTGCGTCACCACTCCGCCAACTCGCCATCCGTGGTGTTGGAATGCACTAACGGACCGCAGAAAAACCTGCAAGTGGTTCTTGTCATTGCGGTGGCACAAACCATGTGAGAATATGAATACGATACGCAATCGTAGGGAATTACCCAATGTCCGACTTCGCAACCAGACGCACGACCATGGTGGATACGCAAATCCGCCCGTCTGATGTTACAAAATTTCCAATCATTGACGCCATGCTGACGGTCAGACGGGAAGCGTTTGTTCCGCCTGAAAAAAGTGAAGCGGCCTATGTTGATGATATCATTCAGCTGGGCGATGGGCGGTTCGTGTTGGACCCGCGGACGTTTGCCCGGATGTTGGACGCTGTCGATGTGCAGCCGACGGATGTTGTGTTGGATTTGGGGTGTGGGCTTGGCTATTCGTCAGCTGTTCTGGGCCATCTTGCAGAAAGCGTTATTGCGATCGAAGAAGATGCACGCCTTGCCAAAGACGCCGAACAGGCGCTGGTGGAAGAGGGCGTCATGAACGTTGCTGTGTTCGAAGGCGCGATTGCAGAGGGCGCGGTCAAGCACGGCCCTTATGATGTGATCATGCTGCAGGGTGCCGTACAGCATATTCCCGACACCTTGGTCGATCAGCTTGCGGATGGTGGCCGGATTGCCGCGATCTGGGATCAATCCGGGCAAGGACAGGTCAAGATCGGCTACAAGCTGGATGGCGCCATAACATGGCGTTTTGCTGTGAACGCGGGCGCGCCACTGTTGCCGGGTTTGCAAAATCATAACGCTTTTACGCTTTAACACTTTCAACACGTACCAATTGGGGGATGCCATGCGACTGGGACAAACGACAAGATTTCTGATGGTCGCGGGGGCATTGGCGATTGCACCGGTTGCGGGGCTTGCGGAAACCCTGCGCGATACGCTGCGATCTGCGTATCAGCACAGCGGGCTTTTGGATCAGAACCGCGCTTTGCTGCGTGCCGCTGACGAAGATGTGGCACAGGCCGTGGCAACGCTGCGCCCGGTCGTGCGTTGGGTTGCGCAGGCGCAAGTCCGGCATAACCTCGACGGTTCGGTAAACGGGTTTGGTGACAGCACATCGCGCACCGCTAGCGCATCGGTTTCTGCGGAATGGTTATTGTATGATTTCGGGCGCACGGACTTGCGCGTGAACGCGCTGAAAGAAACCGTGTTGGCCACGCGCGCCCAGTTGGTGGGCATCGAACAGAACGTTCTGCTGTCGGCGGCGGCTGCATTTTTCAGCTATCGCCGTGCGGTCGATTCCGAAAGCCTGCGCCGCAATAACGTGGACCTGATCCAGGAACAATTGCGCGCGGCACGTGACCGGTTCGAAGTGGGGGAGGTTACGCGGACCGATGTTGCCCTTGCCGAAGCGCGACTGGCGTCAGCCCGGTCCCTTTTGGCGCAGGCATCTGGTGCACGCGTACAGGCCGCAGCGGAATTTCAGCGCGCCGTGGGCCGGGAACCCGGTCGATTGCGCGCCCCTTCGGGATTGCCACGTTTGCCGCGCACGGTGGATGCCGCCGTCGCACAGGCCCGCCGAAACCATCCTGATTTGATTTCGATTCAGCATCAGATCAATGCCGCCGAACTTGGCATTCAACAGGCTGAACTGGCACGTATGCCAACTGTATCGTTGAATTCTTCTGCAACGCTGAACAATTCGACCAGTGGCATTATCGGGCAGGTGGGTGTGACCGCATCCGGGCAAATCTATTCCGGCGGTGCGATAGATTCGCAGGTGCGTCAGGCGGTGGCCCGACGCGATGCGACACGGGCTGGTTTGCACACCACACGTCATATCGTGGATCAAACAGTGAAGAATGCGTTTGTCGCGCTGTCCGTTGCACGGGCGTCGATTGATGCGGGGGATCGCCAGATCCGTGCATCGACCGTCGCATTCCGCGGCGTTCGGGAAGAAGCGTCGCTGGGCGCAAGAACCACGTTGGATGTTTTGGACGCGGAACAAGAACTGCTGGACGCGCGCACAGCGCGCATCAGTGCCGGCATTGACGAACAATTCGCAGCCTATCAGATCCTTGCTGCGACCGGTCAAATGACTGCGACAGCGCTGGATTTGGGCGTAAAAACCTATGATCCGGCGGAATATTACAATTTGGTCAGCCAAGCACCCCGTGCCAGCAGCGCACAGGGACAGGCACTGGATCGTGTGTTGCAGTCAATTTCTGGCAACTGATACCACAACATTTTGTTGTCTGTTTCGGCCTGCTGGGGTAGCCTTGCCCCAGCAGTATTTACAGGTGACCCATGTCTGATCCCGCAAAAACCGATGATATCGAAGATGTCTTGTCGTCCATCCGTCGCTTGGTGGCAGAAAATGCAAAGGCGGCCCATGACAAGGACGCGCTGGTTTTAACGCAAAGTCACAGGGTCAAAACATCGCTGGCCCCGGGACCGGTGGATCAGACCGTTCCACTTTCATCTGAACCACCGCTGAAAGGCGCAGAACGCGCAGAACCATCGTTGACGCGTTCGTCCGTGACCCCTTCGGTTTCGCCAATTGTTGCCGACAGATCTGCACCACCGGCCAGTGCCACAATTCCACCGGCCCCTGTGGTGACTGCGGCACCACAGGCACCCGTTGCACCGATCCCGCAAATGACCGAAACCGCCAAGCCAGACACCACGTTTCAGACAGTGCGGCCGCGCGAAACTGCCGCCGCGCCATCTGTGGCTGACACGACCGCAGCCCCCGAACCGAACCAAATACAGCCTGCGCCGGCCGAACCGGCCCGCGCAATTCCGCCAGCCCCCCCAATGTCTGCGTCTGCCGAAACCGTGATCACAGACCCCGGACTTGAAGATGCAATCGTGGAAGCGGCTGAAACAGCGCTGACCGAGGCAACGATTTCAGACATCGAAACCCAAATTGCATCAGACGGCGATGATTGGGAAACAGATGACGTGTTTGTCACGGAAAATGATCCATCGCCCACGGCCCCGATGTCCGCACCGCTGGTCAATCAGATGGACAAGGCAGCGCTGAAATCGATGGTGTCCGATTTGTTGCGCGAAGAGTTGCGTGGCGAAATGGGCGAACGGATCACGCGGAATGTGCGCAAACTGGTGCGCCGCGAAATTCAACGTGCGCTGACCGCGCAGCGTCTGGATTGACGCACCGACTGTGAATACACCCGCACATTTGATCATCGGCATGGCTGCATTTGGGAAACCGGATGCGTCCAAGGTGACACTGGCTGCCCTTGTGGGCGCGATGATCCCCGACCTTAGCCTGTATGTGATGGCCGGGGTCGCCCTATTCGTTTTGGGCATGCCGGACCAATACGTGTTTGGAACGCTATATTTCAGCGATGCATGGCAACAGGTTTTTGCCATCGACAACAGCTTTGTGCTGTGGGGGATTGCGCTGGCCGTTGCATTGTGGCGGCGATCGGCTTGGGCGGTGGCCCTGACCGCCGCGGCCCTTGCGCATATCGCGCTTGATTTTCCGCTGCACAGCGATGATGCACGCATGCACTTCTGGCCGGTCACGGATTGGAAATTCCATTCCCCGATCAGTTACTGGGACAGCGGGCAGGGCGCCGGGTGGTTCGGACCTTTGGAAATGGTGATCGTGGTTGGGTTAACGGCTTACACAATCCTGCGTTTCCCACAGACCTGGGTCCGCATCATGGCGGGCCTGCTGTGCGCGTTGCAAGTGGTGCCATTCGTGTCGTGGTATTTGTTCTTTTGAAACGAAAAACGCCCCGGCAGCGGGGCGTTTGACGTAACAGTGTGTCGCGCGGTATCAGGCGGCTTCGGCCTGTTGGCGGCGTTCGCTTTCTTCGCGGGACAGGGCAACAGATGTGCGCACACCCTTGCCCACAAATTCCATCAGGCCAGATACAACCCGTTCGTTCGGGTCAATGCCCGCACATGACAGCACTTCGCGGCCATCACGGGACCGTGCCCAACGGGCGATTTGTTCTGGGCCGTTGCCGTATTTTTTATCATCGGCAATGGCGTCGTCCAATGCAGCCAAAACAACTGCTGCAAATAGTTTACGTGCGCGATTACCCTGTTCGTTGTTGAAGGCATTTCCGTCGACAAAGTCGTTCATATCGCGTTCCTCTTATTCTTGTATCTTTACGTCTTGCATCCATCAGTTGCGGTGTTATGCAGCACTTTGATCGATTCGTGTGCTCCCTTTGGGAATGCCTGTTATGCGCCTGATGCATAACTCGCCACAGTTTCGACCATATCTACCGACTTGTCCGCAGACCTTCGTCTAGATATGGGGATAGTCAAATTAACTTCAACCTTTTGACAAGGTTTTGCCACATGCCAAAAATCAACGGAAACGAAATCAAGGTCGGAAATGTCCTGGAACACAACAACGGTTTGTGGTCCGCGGTGAAGGTCGACCATGTGAAACCGGGCAAAGGCGGCGCGTTTGCCCAAGTCGAACTGCGCAATCTTCGCAATGGATCGAAATTGAACGAACGTTTCCGTTCTGCGGACAAGGTTGAAAAAGTGCGTCTGGAACAAAAGGATCAACAGTTCCTGTATGAAACCGACGGGCGTTTGGTGTTCATGGACATGGAAACCTATGAACAGATCGAACTGGATGCGGAAATTCTGGGCGATCGCCGCCCATTCTTGCAAGACGGGATGACCGTTCAGATCGAATATTATGAATCCGAAGCGCTAAGCGCGCAGGTCCCCCAGAAAGTGACCTGCAAGATCGTTGAAACTGAACCGGTCGTCAAAGGTCAGACGGCTGCGAACAGCTTTAAACCAGCGATCCTTGAAAATGGGGTCAAGGTTATGGTGCCGCCGTTTGTCGGGCAGGACGAAATGATCGTCGTTGATACGGTGTCTATGGAATATTCCGAACGGGCGTAACCGTTGCATCCCCTGCGGTCAGATCGCCACTGGCGCGGTCGAACCGCAGGTAAGCAAGCGCCCGGTCGCCCGCAACTGTGTGCAACGTGCCAGCGGGTTTGCCGTCTTTAGAAATCTCTGTCCCCGGTTCTGCTGATCCTGTCAGGGCGACGACAGCCAACCCTTTGCGCAGTTCGGTTTTGTGCTTCATGCGGGCCGTGACCTCTTGGCCGACATAACATCCCTTTTTGAAATCCACGCCGTTCAAGGCTTCGAACCCCATTTCTAGGATATAGGTGTCTGGTGTCAGTTCGGCCCCAGTTTCCGGAATGCCAGCCGGTACGCGCACCGCTGGCCAATCGACGGTGGTTCCATCATCGGGCAGCCCGTATCCGCGCCATCCCAGCGCGGGTGACCGGGGGTCGGCATACGCGCCATCAGGTGCATCGCCCAGACCACAGACAACAGCCAGATCGGTTTCGTCGATGACCACTGCGGCCCGCAATCGATACATCATCAATCTTTGCGCCAGCCCCGGCGCGATGGCTGTTGCGACATCCAACAAAAACGCGTCCCCGTCCCGCAGCAAAAAGAAATCGGCCAGATATTTTCCCTGCGGTGTCAAGAGCGCCGCGTAGGCCAGCGTGTCAGCCTTGCCCACATCCTGTGTCACCAGATTTTGCAGGAAGGTTTCTGCATCTGCGCCGGAAATACGAAAAACGGTGCGGGGCTGTTCGGGCTGTGCCATCGGGTCTTCCTTTGTCGTTGGGTCAGATATAAGGGCAGCACAGCAAACCACCAGAGCCATTTGAAATGCCTGCCCGTCTGTCCATCATCATTCCAACCCGCAACGCGGCTGGCGAATTGCCCGCGACGCTGATGTCGCTGATGCCGGGTGTCGAAGCCGGGATCATACGGGAGTTGATTGTCGTCGACGCTGGCTCAACAGATGCCACCACCCTGATTGCCGAAGATGCGGGCGCAATCGTGCTGACCACCACACCATCGCGGGGGGGACAGTTGCGTGCCGGGGCGGGCGCGGCCCGTGGGGATTGGTTGTTCTTTTTGCATGCTGACACCCATTTGCCGGACGATTGGACCACCAGCATAACGCAGCGGTATTCAACGCCAGATCGGGCGGCCTGTTTTCAATTGGCGTTTCGGGCGGATGGATTTGGCGCACGGTGGACGGCGGGGTGGGCCAACCTGCGCACACGTCTATTGGGATTGCCCTATGGGGATCAGGGGCTTTTGATCCACCGGGATCTTTACGCCAACATCGGCGGCTATCCCGATCAACCCCTGATGGAGGATGTCGAGATCGCTAAATCCCTGCGGGGGCGGATCGACATGCTGCCCCAAGTGGTGCGAACGGGTGCCGATAAATACGTGGCGGAAGGCTGGTTTCGGCGTGGTGCGAAAAACCTGTCGTTCTTGATCCGGTATAAATTCGGGGCAGGGGCCAAGGGGTTGGCGCGTCAGTATCAGCCGCCGGAAAACTGACGCTTGCACAGGTCAGCGTAAAGCCCGCCTTGGGCCAGCAGGCTGTCGTGCGTGCCACGGGCCACCACCTGACCTGCATCCAGTACGATGATCTGATCCGCATCCTGAATGGTTGACAGGCGGTGGGCAATCACCAGTGTCGTACGCCCCTGCGACAGGGTTTCCAAGGCTTGCTGCACCGCGACCTCTGCCTGTGTGTCCAATGCGGATGTCGCTTCGTCCAGCAGCAGGATGGGCGTATCGCGCAACAGCGCACGGGCAATGGCAATCCGCTGGCGTTGGCCGCCCGAAAGGTTTGATCCCCGTGGGCCAACGGGCGTGTCCAATCCATTGGCTTGTTGCGATAAGAACGATGATACCTGTGCCGCGTCCAACACAGCTTGCAACTGTGCATCGGTCACATCTTCCCGACCTAACAGGATGTTTTCACGGATCGTGTCGTCAAACAGGATCGTTTCTTGGGCCACGACCGACAGATGCCTGCGCAATTGGTCAGGGTCCATCTGGCGCAGGTCCTGCCCGTCCAAGGTCACGGCCCCATCCGCAGGGTCAACCAGCCGTGCGATCAGATTGAACAGCGTGCTTTTGCCTGCACCCGATGGGCCGACAATGGCCGTGGTCTGCCCTTGCTTTGCGGTAAAGGAAACGCCGTTCAAAACTGTGTTCGCGCCGTAGGACAGCATGACATCCTTGAACGTCAAATCACCCGATGATGGAACGGGCGTTGGGTCAGCCGGGGCGGTTAGGCTGGGCCGCATGTCCATGATCGAACGGGCCCGCGCAACCGATACCGCTGCCGCATTGACCAACCCTGCCAAAGCGCCCAACCGGCGCAGTGGTTCAAAGGCCAGGCCCATGGCCGTGAAAAACGCCATAAACTGGCCAATGGTTTTGGTCCCGTCCATGATTTCCAAGCCGCCATAAATGATGACACCAACGAACCCCAACCCGGTCATGATATCGATCAATGACGGGATTGATGCCGCACCCAATTGGGTCTTCACCTCTACCTTGACTTGATGGCCCGTCAGATCGCGGTAGCGGCGGCCGTTGTACGCTTCCAACGTGTTCAGCTTGATCGACGTCACACCGTGGAACACTTCATCCAGCCGGGTGGCCATATGGGCCGCAACCTCTCGCGCTTTTTCGGCCTGTTTCTTGGTGTATTTCTGCGCAATCAACGATGGCGCAATCAAAAGCGGCCCACCGATCAGGCCGACCAAGGTCCAGCGCCAGTCGATGCTGATTGCGACGGCGAACAATGCAATCAGGGCCACAAAATCCCGCCCCGCACCGCGCACAATGGCGGACCAAATCGCGTTTAGCGCTTGAACATCCCCATGCACCCGTTCGATCAGATATCCCGGGGAATTGATGGCAAAAAACGAAAGATCCAGCCGGATCATATGGGCCATCAGATCGTTTTGCAGCGCCGCGATGGACCGCCGCGAAATCGTCGTCAGAATGACCTTGTGCAACAGCGATGTGATTGCGCGGACCACGAACAACAACATGATCACCCCGGCAACCCACCACAGCGCATCCCGTTGGCCGCCCACAAACACGTTGTCGAACATCGGCTGCAGCATCTTGGCCAATGCCCCCAGCATTGCGCCTTCGATGGCCATAAGGGTCAGCCCCAGAAACAGCATCTTTTTGTGCTGTCGCAGATAGGTCTGCCACAGCCATGAAAACAGCTTGCGGCGATCCTCTGGGCGGTCTGGGTCTAAATCGGCCATGGGTGCCAATTATGCGGTCATACGGGGGGGCGCAAGCGCGGTCTGGCTTGACCTTCGGGCGCGTGCCGCTATCCCTCAACCCAATTCAATCGATTGAGGTTTCCATGTCCCTGTCCCAAGGCCGCGATTTCCTTGCCATTCCGGGCCCATCGGTGATGCCTGACCGTGTGCTGCGGGCCATGCACCGGGGCGCGCCGAACATTTATACAGGCGACATCGTCGATCTGACCCATTCGTTGGTGCCGGATCTAAAGGCGGTTGCACAAACCAAAGGTGAGGTCGCGATTTATATCGCCAACGGTCACGGTGCATGGGAAGCGGCGCTGGCCAATACTGTGGCCCCGGGCGAAACCGTTCTTGTACTGGCCACAGGGCGGTTCTGCATAGGATGGGGTGAAATGGCCCGGGCGATGGGGATCAACATTGAAACCATCGATTTCGGAAAACGGGATTCAATTGACCCCGATCAAGTTGAAACCGCGTTGCGCGCTGACACCGACCACAAGATCAAGGCGGTGATGGCCGTGCATGTCGACACATCGACATCCGTCAAAAATGATTTGGGCGTTGTGCGTCAGGTGATGGATCAGGTTGGTCACCCAGCGTTGTTGTTTGGTGATTGTATCGCATCGCTGGGCTGTGATCCGTTCCCGATGGATGATTGGGGTGTCGATCTGATGGTGGCAGGCTGCCAAAAGGGTCTGATGACCCCGCCGGGCGTGGCCTTTGTATTTTTCAACGAAAAGGCAAAGGCAGCCCGGGCAAAGATGGATCGTGTCAGTTCATATTGGGATTGGGTGCCACGTGTGGATCCGGAATATTACTATCAGTTTTTCTGCGGGACTGCGCCCACCCACCATTTGTATGGCCTGCGCGAAGCCTTGGATATGATCAACGAAGAAGGGTTAGCCCACGTCTTTGACCGGCACGCAGCCTTGGCCGGCGCCGTTTGGGCGGCGGTGGATGCCTGGGGGCAGGATGGACCGATGGAGTTGAATATCACAGACCCCGCCCATCGCAGCACGGCTGTCACATCAGTGCGCATTGGCGCGCCCTTTGGCACGCAGCTGCGCGAATGGACTGAAGGGCAGGCAGGGGTGACGCTGGGCATTGGGTTGGGCATGGCCGAACCCACCGATCCTGCGTGGCATGGGTTTTTCCGCATCGGCCACATGGGCCATGTGAATGTGCCGATGGTAATGGGTGTTTTGGGCACGATGGACGCGGCGCTCAAGGCATTGGGCATCCCGCATGGACAGGGCGCATTGACCGCCGCGGCCTCAGCGGTTGCGGGCCCACTGCACCACAATGTCAAAGGCGGCGAATAAGATCAGGGCCCAGCCAAAGCCCCACGCAATCGCTGCGGCGAACAAACCAATGAACAGGTTTATTCCGAATGTGACCAGAAACGCATTTGTGTAATTTGGCGCGCGGCCAGTGATCGGGCGTCGATAGGACATGCCAACCTCCTTTAGACAGGAAAGAGATTAGCAGCGATTTTGTTTCCGCAAAGGAAATTTTTTCTGAACGTGCCGTGTCACAGGGTGCGCAGTGCGCGGGGCAACGCCCGTTCCAAAACATCACGCGCGGCTTCATCGGGAACGCTGACCCGGATGCATCGGTTCAAGGGCGCAACGCCCGGCATTCGAACAAACACACCCTGTGCACCCAGGGCGGCGACCAAGCGTTTTGCATAATCCGCATTCTGCCCCGTGTCTGCCGCGACAAAGTTTGTGGCCGATGCCAGCGGTTTCAGCCCGTGGGCTGCCAACAGCTCACCCAAGGCGGCACGATCCGTCGCGTTGCGATCGGTTGCAGCGCGCAAATAGGTTTGATCTTGCAGCGCGGCCAAGGCCCCGGCCTGTTGGATGCGGCCCATGCCAAAATGATTGCGCACCTTTTCAAAGCCCCGGATCACATCTGGATGCCCAATCGCATAGCCGACCCGCAACCCGGCAAGCCCGTAAGCCTTGGAAAATGTGCGCATCCGAATGACTTGGCGGTTTGTTGTGTCAATCGCGGGGGCGATATCTGGCGGCGCAGTGTCGATATAGGCTTCGTCCAGCACCAGCGTTGCGCCGTCTGGCAGGGCATCAATCATGCGCTGCACGGTTTTGGCATCATGCCATGTCCCCATCGGATTGTCGGGGTTGGCAAAATAGATCAGCTTTGCGCCTGTTTCTGCGGCTTTGGTCAGCAGGGCATCCGGATCTTCGTGGTCGTCTGTGTACGCCACCTTGTGCAGCGTTCCGCCATACCCAACCGCGTGGTAATTGAACGTTGGATAGGCCCCGTCGCTGGTGACGACCGCATCGCCTTGCGCCACGAACAACCGCACCAGATAGCCTTGCAAGCCATCGATCCCTTCGCCCACAACAATGCAATCGGGCGTTACGCCGTGGTGGGTGGCAATGGCATGGCGCAGATCGTGGCAGGTTGGGTCGCCATACATCCATGCATCTGCGGCCGCGTCAGCCATGGCCTGAACCGCGTGGGGCGACGGGCCATACAGGCATTCGTTCGCACCCAGCCGCGCCGCGAACCGCCGTTCCATTTCGCGTTCCTGTTGTTCTGGACCCACAAAAGGGACAGCGGCGGGCAGCGATGCAGCAAGCGGGGTAAAGGCGATATCAGTCATGGCCGCACATTGGCGGTTTGTGCGAAACGCCGCAATAGCGCGTTTCGCACGCGAAACAATTCTGTGTAAGCCTTTGCAATTCCTGACAGCGCGGTGCGTTAACCCCGGAAAAACAAAGGGTTAACGCCTGATGCGTGTTTGCGGGGGTGTCAGACCATTTCGGCAAGGCGGGCCAACGCCTCTTGCAGTTTTTCAGCTTCTTCGGTCCGTGCGGCCAAATTCGCTTCTGCCTCTGCAACCACGTCGTCTGGGGCGGATGCGCGGAATTTCGGGTTGTTCAACCGGCCTTTCAGACCACCCATTTCTTTTTCCAACTTGCCCAGATTTTTGGTCAGGCGGGCTTTTTCCGCGTCAATGTCGATCAACCCGGCCAGCGGCAGGCCAAAGGTTGCACCGGGGGCCACGACGTTGATCGCGCCCTTGGGCATGTCATCTGCCACTGACAGGTCATCCACCCGCGCCAAACGCTGGACCAGGTTGAAATTTGCGTCCAACGCCGCTTGGCCTGCGGGATCATTTTCGACTTGGACCAACGGAACCTTGGCCCCAGCAGGAACGTTCAGCTGTGCACGCGCAGACCGGATGTTTTCGATCAGTGTGATGACCCACTCAACCTCCGCCGTGGCAGCATCATTGGACAGGTCCGGGTATTCGGGCCAAGCTTGATGAACAAGCATATTCGCGCGGTCGCCCGTTTCGCCCCACAATTCTTCCGTGATGAACGGCATAATGGGGTGCAACAGGATCATGCATTGATCCAAAACCCATGCAAGTGTGGCTTGGGTTTCGGCCTTTGCCGCTACATCGTCGCCTTGCAACAGGGGTTTGGACAGTTCGATGTACCAATCGCACACTTTGCCCCATGTGAACGCATAAAGCGCCAGCGCCGCGTCGTTAAAGCGATAGGCTTCCAGTGCCGTGTGCACCGTGTCGCGCACCGCCGCCGTTTCAGCCATGATCCACTGGTTCACCGCTTTGGTTGGTTGGGGCAGATCATAGGACCGCCCTTCGAATGCACCGTTCATTTCCGCGAACCGGGCTGCATTCCACAGCTTGGTCCCGAAGTTCCGGTACCCTTCGATCCGCTGCATATCCAGTTTCAGCACGCCACCCATGGCCGCCATCGCGGC